>JADJEE010000001.1:2200663-2515044 GCA_016709225.1 Deltaproteobacteria bacterium
ACGCGCCGGCGGTCTACCGCTTCGCGGCGGGCGAGCGCGGCAGCACGCTGTCGTACTGCCCCGCGCGCCCCGACGGTGCGCCCGACGAGCTCGCGCCCGGTGAGACCTTCGCGTTCACCACCGCCGTGCCCTTCACGGTGTTCGCCGACGATCGCGACGACGCCTTCGAGATCACGCGCTTCACCCTCAGCAACAGCGCGCTCGGGGACGGCGGTGCCGGCGACCCTGCGATGGTGATCGTGACGCCGCTCGGGCAACACGAGCCGCGCTCGCTGTTCGTGGTGCCCGAGGGCTACGCGGCCAACTTCATCACCGTCGTGGTGCCGGGCGAGGGCGCGGTGCGCCTCGACGGCGAGCCCATCGAGGCCGCGTCGTTCGCCGCGCTCGGCATCGTCGATGGCGTGCAGCATCGCTACGCGCAGCTGCCGTTGTCCGCGGGCGCCCACACCCTCGAGGCCGAGGCCCCCGCCGACGTGACGGTGTACGGCATCGACGAGGCGGTGGGCTACGCGTTCGCGGGCGGCTCGGGGGTTCGGATCCTCTCGGTGCCGCCGGCGGCTGGCTGACGTCGAGCCCCCGCGGGTCGTCGGTCGGGGACCCGTGGTGCCGATCCCCCAGGTTGGAGCGATCCGCGAGAATGCGGCGCGCGAGCGTGGGAACGGCGGGTACGTTGGGGGGCGTGTCGGTCGCTGGACGAAGTGGTTACCCTTTCGGAGCAGGGGTGGAGCGCGGGGGCGCTTTCGGACTTGGATGACGAGCTTCGACCGTCGACAACAGCCGCGGATCGACTGGGCCGGTGACGCGGTCGCAGCATGGTCGGGTCACGAGCTGCGGCTGCGCGCGCTCGACCTCAGCATCGGCGGCGTCGCGGTCGAGACGAACTGGCAGGCGCAGCTCGGCGAGCGGCTGGGCCTGGTGCTCCACCTCGATGGCGAGCCGCTCGGAACCTGGGCCGAGGTCGCGTGGACGGCGGGCAACGACGAGCGCTGGACCTGGGGCCTGCGCTTCGTCGAGCTCGAGCCCCAGTCGCAGCAGCGCCTGGCATCCTTCGTCGATCGCTGCCTCGCGGTCGACATGCTCGACGCGCTCTACGAGGCGGCGCAGCAGCGCGATCGTCCCGTGCCCGACCTGTCGCGACTCGGCGCCGTCGCACAGTTCGGCGAGCTCGACGACGTGCCGACGCAGATCTTCGGCCCCGAGCTCGCGGCCCAGGCCGCGGCCACGTTCCCGCTCGAGCCGCAGCCGCCCGATCGCAGCGACGCGACCGCCGAGATGGACATGGGCGCCACGCTGGTCGACGCCAAGGAGCCCCACGGCGACACCGTGCGCGTGCACATGGACGAGATCTTCGCGGCGGCACGGGCCGCCGGGGTCACCAGCGACGCGCTCGCGAACGCGGCCGTCGAGTTCCCCACCCACGCCCACGCGCCCTTCGACCCGGCGCAGGGCGGCGAGCTCGAGGACCCCTACCAACACTACGTGCAGGACGATCGCGCCAATCGGGTCGAGGCCGATGCGTGGCCGCGCTTCCCGGTGCACCTCGAGCCGCTCGAGGTGGAGTCGATCGCGCGCGAGCCCTGTGGTGCCCCACTGACGATCGGCGCGTTCACGTTGGCGGGCGCCGCCGCGCTGCCCGTCGACGCGATCGCCGAGGACCCGTTCCTCGCCCGCGCGGTGTCCAAGCCTGCGGTCGAGGTCATGGCGCCGCAGGCGGTCGTGCCACCGCGTCGACCGACGCCGGCGCCCGCCCACCTGATGTCGGCGCCGGTGTTCGGCGGACCCGCAGCGGGCATCGATCCCGACGAGGGCGTCTCCGACGCGCCGTTCGTCGCGGCGGTGGCGACGGTCGATGCGGTGCCCAATCTGCCGATGCCGCCCGACGACGACGCGCTCGAGCTCGACGCCGGCGCCTTCGATCCGACCGCGCTGCTGGGCCCTGCGAGCGTCGGTGTCCCCGTGGCCGCGCCGCGCGGGCCCGACGAGATCGCCGCGCCCGTGGCCCCCGCCGCCGGACCGGGAACCATCGCCGCGTCGCTGCCGATCGAGCCACCGCCACCGCCGGGCGAGTCGTTGCTCGACATGAAGCGTCGACGCGTCGAAGAGCTGCTCAAGTCGGTGAAGCGGCGCCCGGTCAACACGGCGTCCGACGCCGACGCCGACGCCAACGCGAGCAAGCGCGACACTGGCAAGCGCCGTGTGCTGCGGACGTTGCCGGTCGCCGACGCCGACACCGGCCTCAAGCGGCTCTACGACGACGCGCTGCGCGACGTCAACCGCGACGAGTAGTGCCCGACGCGCGCGGACGTCAGCGCTCGTCGGCGAACATCGCCTGGACCTGCTCGGCCCACTCGTCGAGCTGCATCGAGGTCGAGCGGCGCAGCTCGGGCGTGCTCGCGAGGTGGTCCAGCTGCAGGCGCACCTGCTCCAGCCCCCGACGCAAGCGGCTGCGCACGGTGCCGAGGGGGATCGCGAGGGCGGCGGCGAGTTCGGGCGCGTGCAACCCCTCGAAGTAGTACAGCTCGAGGGCGATCTGCAGATCGAGGGGGATCCGCCGTAGCGCCTGCAGGAGGAGCTCGTGCTCGCGCGTGCGGCCCAGGGCCGCGCTGGGGCTGAGCCCGGCGGCGGCCACCGAATCGACCTCCGGATCGAGGGCTGCGCCCCGGCGCTGGCGCACGCGCAGCCGATCGATCAGCTTGCTGCGCGCGACCGCGAAGAGATAGCCGCGGAATCCCTGCGACGGGTCCACTCGGTCCTTGGCGCCGACGCAGGCGACGAAGGTCTGCTGGACCAGCTCCTCGTGATCGTCGTCGATCTTGCTGGCGAAGAAGCGGCGCACGGCCTCGAAGTGGCGATCGAAGAGTTCGCTGCCGGCGCCGCGATCGCCGGCGCGCCAGGCCTCGAGCAGCTCGCCGTCACTCGCCACCGGCGACAGCTTATCAGGCTCCTGCAGTGATCGAATCCCGCCCGGCGCCGTAGCATGCGCACAGAGCCTGCGCATGCCCGGCCCCGTTCCCATGCTCGAGCGCGTGCTCGCCGAGGCGGCCACCCGCGAGACCACCGCCGGCGCGACGCCGGCGGTGGTGTGCGACGCGCTCGAGGGGGCGCTGATGCGCTCGCGCATCCGCGGGACGCTGTTCGGCGATCCGGTGCAGCCACCAACATTCGGCCACTACGTGGTCGAGCGGCCGCTCGGACGCGGTGGCATGGCCACCGTGTTCGTCGCGCGCGACGTCCGACTCCGACGTCGCGTGGCGCTCAAGCTGCTGACCTTCGACGGCGCCGAGGACCCCCACCGTCGACAGCGCATCCTCGACGAGGCTCGGGCCGCGGCCGCCGTCGCGCACGATCACATCGTGCGGATCTTCGAGGTCGGCCACGCGATCGGCAGCGCCGGCGCACGCCGGGCCTTCATCGCGATGGAGCTGCTGGACGGCTGCAACCTTCGCACGTGGGTCGCGACCCGAGCCCCACGCACCGCCGAGGTCGTGGCTGCCTACGCGCAGGCGGCCCGTGGGCTCGCGGCGGCCCACCGCGCAGGGATCGTGCACGGCGACTTCAAGGCCGACAACGCGATGATCGACGGGCGTGGTCACGTGCGCGTGCTCGACTTCGGGCTTGCGCGCGTGATGGGACGCGACACGCTGCCGATGCTCGATGTCGAGGGCGACACGACCCCGGCCGAGACCACGCCGCGGGGCATCGCCGGGACGCCGGCCTACATGGCCCCCGAGCTGTTCTTCGGCGCGCCGCCGGATGCCCGCAGCGATCAGTGGGCGTTGTGCGCGTCGCTGTACGAGGCGCTGGTGGGGCAGCTGCCGTTTCACGCGCCGTCGGCGTGGGGCCAGCCGCCCCACTCACCCGACACGCTGCCGCGTTCGGTCGCCGCCGCGCTCGCGCGGGGGCTCGACACCGACCCGCGCCGACGCCACGACGATCTCGACGCGCTCGCGCGCGCGCTCACCCGCCCACAGGGTCGACACCCCTGGCGAATCGCCGGCGTCGGCGTGCTCGCGACGGCGCTGCTCGTGGCCACCCGTGGCGACGATCCCTGTGCTCGCATCGGCGTCGACGATCTTCCATGGGGTCCCGAGGATGCCGCTGCGATCCGCACTGCGATGACTGCGGTGTCATCCGAGCTCGCGGCCGATGCCGACGCCGTGCTCGAACGGCTCGACCGGCACGCCACCGCGTGGGTCGACGGCGCGCGGCAACGGTGCGAGGCCACCCCGATCGACGCCGACCTCGGCCAGGAGCGCTGCGCGCGATCCCAGCGGCGGCGCTTCGCCGCCACTGTCGCGGCGCTGCGGGACGCCGGTGCCCGCGAGGCCGCGGCCGCGCGCGCGTGGGTGCTGCAGTGGCCTGACATCGGGAACTGCGACGACCTCGACGAGACGGTGACACGATCACCCGACGACGCCACCGCGGTCGACGCCATCGAAGCCGAACTCGACATCGCGCGCGTCGAGCTCGAGCTCGGGCGCACCGGCGTCGAGCCGCTGATGCGACTGCGCGACCGCGCGGCGGCCATCGGCGATGGCCCCCTGCTGGCCACCGTCGAGGCCGAGCTCGGCCGGGCCGCCACGGTCGTCGACGACGGCAGCGGTGCCGCGCTGCTCGAGCACGCCCACGCGCTGGCGATCACCCACGGACTCGACGCGCTGGCAACCCGCACCGCGCTGGATCTCGCGCTGTTCCACGCCACGCAGACCCTCGAGCTCGAGCAGGCCGAGCGATGGCTGCGCGAGGCCGACAGCCGCGATCACGACGACCACCGCGACCACGCCGACCCGCGATTCGGAATCGGCTTCGCGATCGCGTTCGGACGCAACGATCTCTCGCGCGCGCAGGGTTTCGCCGCCGCAGCGCTCGCCGACGCCGAGCGGCGCTGTCCGGACGGCTGCGCCGACACCGTCGCCGCGCTGCTCGACCTCGCCCGCATCGACTGGCAGCGCGACGAGATCGACGCCGCGCTGGCGCTCACGCGGCGCGCCGACGGTATCGCGCGCGCCGGGCTCGGACGCTGGCACCCCGCCAGCGGCGACGTGGCCTACCTCATGGGCCGCCTCCTGCTCGAGCACGGCGACGTCGAGCGCGGCGTCGCCGTGCTCGAGGATCTGCTGCACGTGCGCTCGATGACCGCGGCGTCGACCAGTCCGACGATCGTCGCGACGCGCTTCGCCCTCGCGCAGGCGTGGCGCGCCGCCGGCGATCCCGCCCGCGCGGCGGCGGCCCTCGACCGCGTCATCGACGACGCGCGGCACATCGACCTGTGGTCGTACGAAGTACTCGCGCTGGGTGAGCGGGCGTCGGTCGCCGCCGCCGTCGGCGATCTGCAGGGCGCCGCCCGCATGGCCCAGATCGCCCTCGAGGTCGCCGAGGCGGGCTACGGCAGCGACCACCCCGATGTCGCGATGCTGCAGAAGAACCTCGCGGTGCACCTGGGCCGCGTCGGACGCCACGACGCGGCCTTGCTGGCCGCGCAGCGCGGATGGGCCACCTGGAAGCGCGCCTCCCCCACCGCCAGCCGGCAGGATGTCGCCTACCTGCAGGTGCTCGGCAGCGCGTTCGTGGGCGTCGACCGCATCGACGACGGCATCGACACGTTGCGCGCAGGCCTCGAGGCGGGCAGCCGCGCGCCGATCGGACGCAGCGGCGTCCGTGCGCACCGCGAACTCGCCGACGCGCTGCGCCGACGCGGACGCGACGACGACGCGGCCATGACGCTCGAGCTCGGTCGCGCGCGTTGCCGCGAGCTGCCGGCGTCGCAACAGGTCGCGGCCACCTGCGACGTCCTGACCGACGGGGAAATCGACGGGCCAGGAGTGATCCTTCGCGGCCGGGCGCCGTAGTTCGAGGCGTGACATCGTCGTCGCTGCGTCCCCTTCGCCACCTGTCGTCATCGCTATTCGTCGCGACGGTGCTCGCCTGCTACCAGCGTCCGGACCTCGCAAAGATCAACGCGAGTGGCACCGGCGGCACGTCGACGGGCAGCACGACCTCGCTCGACGCGGCATCGTCGGGCGGCGGCGAAGCCAGCACGTCGAGCAGCGGCGACGGGGGCACGTCGAGCGGCGGCGTCGACCCGAGCACGTCGAGTAGCGGCGGCGGCGGCCCGGATCCGCGGGGTTGCACCGTCGACACCGACTGCGACGATCAGAGCCCGTGCTCCGAGGACCGCTGCGAGGCCGGCAGCTGCACCCACGCCCCCGCCGACGCGCCGGGCTGCGCCTGCGACGATGTCACCGACTGCGAAGCCCTGCCGCCGTCGGGCGACTGCGGGACGCGGCGCTGCGCCGACGGGACGTGCCTGTTCGAGCTCGCCGACGCCGGTGAGCCGGTGCCCCCTTCGCAGCAGACCGCCGGCGACTGCCAGCGCGTCGTGTGCGATGGACTCGGGCAGAGCGTCGCCGAGTTCGATGATGCCGACGTGCCCATCGACGGCCTCGAGTGCACCGACGACCGCTGCGAGGCCGGCGTCGGCGCGAATCCTCCGGTCGCCGCCGACGAGCCCTGCGCCGCCGGCAGCTGCGATGGCGCCGGCGCATGCGTGGGCTGCTCGGTCGCCGCGGACTGCGGGACGAGTGACGCCCCCTGCCTCGAGCTCACCTGTGTGGCGGGCGTCTGCGGCGTGGTGCCGCGTGCCGCCGACACACCGTGCGACGGTGGCGTGTGCGACGGCGACGGGGCCTGCGTGGCGTGCAACGTTGCGACGCAGTGCCCGGCCGCAGCGGCATGCATGGTCGCGACATGCGTCGATCACGTCTGTGGATTCAGCCCCGCCGATGCCGGCACCACCTGCAACGACGGCCTCTACTGCACGCTGGTCGATGCCTGCAACGGCGCTGGCAGCTGCGGGGGCACCGGCTCCCCGTGCCCGGGGGCCGACGGCGACAACAACTGCAACGAGTCGTGCAACGAGGCTACCGACAGCTGCAACGCCCACGACCCGGTGAACTCGCCCTGCAACGACGCCGCGTTCTGCACCGCGACCGATCGCTGCAACGCCGCGGGGATCTGCGTCGGCACCGGCTCACCGTGCCCCGGCCCCGATGGCGACCCCGACTGCAGCGAGAGCTGCAACGAGGCCAGCGACAGCTGCAATGCCTCGGATCCCGCGGGCACCGACTGCGGCGGTGAGTGCAACACCTGCGGCGGCGGCGTGTGCCACGTCTACGGCCCCGGGCAGTGCCCGTGACGACCGACGAAGCCTGCTAACGCGCGTCGACGAACACGCGCGCGAGCACGACCTTGAGGTAGTCGCCCTCGGGGAACGCCAGCAGCCGCGGATGATCGGCCGGCGCGCCCCAGCGCTCGAGCACCTGCACCACGCGCCGAGCCTTCGACGCCGCCGCGACGAGGGTCGCCTCGAAGTCGGACATGCGCACGTGGCTCGAGCACGACGCCGCGAGCAAGAGTCCCCCCGGCTCGAGCACGCCCATCGACGCGGCGAACAGCTGGGCGTAGGCCGTGAGCGCGACCTCCTTGCTCGACTCGCGTGGCGCGAAGCTCGGCGGGTCGGCGACCACCAGCTGCCAGCGGCGCCGCGCGGCACGGGCCTCGGCGAGGAACTCGGGCACGTCGCGGGCGTGCCCGCTGCGGCGCTCGGGCGGCAGATCATTGGCCGACCAGGTCTGCGCCGACAGTGCGATCGCGGCCGGCGCGACGTCGACGGTGTCGACCGCCGCCGCACCGCCCAGCCCCGCCGCGGCCGAGAAGCCACCGACGTAGGCGTAGAGATCGAGCACCCGTAGGCCCTGCGCAAGGCTGCGCACGCGGGCGCGCGCCTGTCGGTGATCGAGGAACAGGCCGGTCTTCTGACCTGCAAACAGATCGACCGCGAGCGCCATGCCGCACTCGCGTACGCGCATCGGCGACGGCGGTGCCTCGCCCCACGCCAGCGTCGTGGTTCGCTCGCCGCGTCGACCCTCGCGCACGATGCAGGCGTGCACGCCCACCCGCTCGAGCGCGGGCCGCAGCAGCGCCAGCACCCGCTCGCCCTGACGGCGCGCCGCGGCGCCGTCGAGCTGCACGCTGGCGACCGCACCGTAGCGATCACACACGAAGCCCGGCAAGCGATCGCCCTCGCCGTGCAGCAGGCGATACGCATCGGTGTCGGGCGGGACCACCTGCTGCCGCAGCGCCAAGGCGTCGTCGATGCGGCGCCGCAGCAGCGCGTCGTCGACCGGCTCGTCGCTGGGCGTCAGCACACGGACTGCGATCGGACCTTCTTCGGCCCAGCCCCGTGCGACGAACTCACCGCGAGCGTCGACGACCGTGACCAGCTCGCCCGGCGCGGCCTCGAACGCCTGCAGCGCGTCGCGGAACAGCCACGGATGCCCGGCTGCCACCGCGCGCCGCAGCGGCTTGCGCAGCACCAGCGTGGGCTCGCCGCGGTGGGGCGCGTGGGGTCGTCGGGGCATGGTTTCGCGCACTCGTTCCGCAGCGTTCGTGGTCGTGGAGAGCACGCCCGCGGGTGCGCGCGGCGTTGCAGCCGCGGCAAAGGTAGCAGGCGTTTGCAGTTCCGGCGCGCCCGTGAAAAGCTGCCGTGGCCGTGAGTAGCGCGCCCATCGGCGATCCCAGCGACGAAGAGCTGCTGCGCGCGTGGCGGGCCGGCGACGATGATGCCGCCGAGACGCTGATGACGCGACACTTCGCGCCGATCTACCGCTTCTTCCGCAACAAGCTGCCGGACGAGGTGGACGAGGTCACCCAGCGCACGTTCCTGGCCTGCGTCGAGGCGGCCGACCGCTTCCGCGGTGAGAGCTCGTTTCGCGGCTTCCTGCTCGCGATTGCGCGCAAGCAGCTGATGCTGGCCCTGCGCAAGAAGCACCGCGCGGCCAAGGTCTTCGACCCCGATCAGCTGTCGCTGCACGACGTCGACGATGCCGCGATGCCCTCGCCGACCGGCGTGCTCGCGCAGCGCGAGTCGGAGCGCCTGCTGCTGCTGGCGCTGCGACGGCTACCGATCGACTTCCAGATCACCGTCGAGCTGTTCTACTGGGAGGAGCTGCCGATCGCCGACATCGCGGTCGTGCTCGAGATCGCCGTCGGCACCGTGAAGAGCCGCCTCGGCCGCGCACGCGCGATGCTGCGCGAGCACATCGAGCAGCTGGCCGAGAACGCCACCCTGGCGCAGAACACCCTCACCGGCTTCGACGCCTGGGCCCAGCGGCTGCGCGACGACGTGGTCTGACGACGCGCGGCCGACGGGCCGCCCTCACACGTCGAGCGCCTCGGCCTCGGCGGCGCGCTCCATGATGAACTGGTAGCGCGCCTGGGTGTCCTTGCCCATCAGCTCGCTGATGGTGCGATCGGTGGCGAGCTCGTCGCGGATGCCGACCCGCACCAGCTGCCGCTTGCGCGGATCGAGCGTGGTGTCCTTGAGCTGCTGCGGCATCATCTCGCCGAGGCCCTTGAAGCGCTGGATCTCGGGCTTGCCGCGCTTGGGCTGGGCCAGCAACGCCGCCAGCGCAGCATCGTCGGAGACCCAGTGGCTGTCCTTGCCGATGTCGACGCGGTAGAGCGGCGGCTGGGCCAGGAACACGTGGCCGCGCCGGATGAGCTCCGGCATGTAGCGATAGAAGAAGGTCAGCAGCAGCGTGGCGATGTGGTGGCCGTCGCTGTCGGCGTCCATCAGCAAGATGATCTTGTGGTAGCGCAGCCGCTCCAGCTCGAACTCCTTGCCGATGCCGCAGCCGAGCGCCTTGACCACGTTGCCGAGCTCTTCGTTCTCGAGCACCTTGGACAGGCTGGCCTGCTCGGCGTTCAGGACCTTGCCGCGCAGCGGCAGGATCGCCTGGTGCTCGCGGTCGCGGCCCATCTTGGCCGAGCCACCGGCGGAGTCGCCCTCGACGATGAACAGCTCGCTCCTGCGGGGGTCGTCGCTGCCGCAGTCGGCGAGTTTGCCCGGCAGGTTGAGGCGCACACCGCCGGCGGTCTTGCGCGAGACCTTCTGGCTGGCCGCACGCGAGGCCGCGCGCGCGCGCGCCGACGCGATCACGCGCGCGACGATGCCCTCGGCGCGGCTGCGGTTCTCGTTCAGCCACAGCTCGAGCGCCGGACGGATCGCGGTCTCGATCTGCGCGGTGACCTCGGGGTTGTTGAGGCGGTTCTTGGTCTGGCTCTGGAACTGTGGCTCGAGCACGTAGGTCGAGAGGATCGCGACCATGCCCTCGCGGATGTCCTCGAGCGCGATCGTCAGCCCCTTGGGCTCGAGGTTGTGGGTCGTCATGTAGTTGCGCAGGGCCTTGTTCAGCGCGTTGCGCAGGCCCTGCTCGTGGGTGCCGCCGTCGGGGGTCGGCACGCCGTTGACGAACGAGTAGATCGCGTCCTCGGTCGACTCCGTCCACGCCAGCGCGAGCTCGATCTTGGGGTCGTCGGCGCGCTCGAGCGAGAACAGCCCGGGGTGCACCGCCGGCTTGCCGCGCACCTGCACCAGCTTGCCGAGGTACTCGACGATGCCCTGGGCGTGGTGGAAGGTCTCGGGGCCTTGGGCCTTGGGATCGACGAAGATGATCTTGAGGCCCTTGTGCAGGTAGCTCTTGGCCTCGAGTCGATCGCGCAGCATCGCGGGATCGAACTGCACCTTGTCGAACATCGTCGCATCGGGTCGCAGGTGCACGGTCGTGCCCGAGCCCCGCGACGCGCCGAGCTTCGCGAGCTTGCCCTGCGGCACGCCGCGCTCGAACACCGCCTGCCAGCGCCCACCGTCGCGCCACACCGTGGCGGTGAGCTTCTCCGACAGCGCGTTGGCGACCGCCGCACCGACGCCGTGCAGGCCGCCGGAGTGCTTGTAGCTCTCACCGTCGAACTTCCCGCCCGCGCCCAGCTTGGTGTAGACCGCGATGATCGCGGGGATCTTGAGCGTCGGGTGCAGATCCACCGGGATACCGCGACCGTTGTCGGTCACGGTGATGCCCTTGTGATCGGCATCGAGCGTCACCGTGATCTCGGTGGCGTGGCCGTTGATGACCTCGTCGACCGCGTTGTCGAGGATCTCCCACACCAGGTGGTGCAGGCCTTCCTTGTTGACGCCGCCGATGTACATGCCGGGGCGCTTGCGGACGTGATCGACGCCCTCGAGCACCTGGATCGAAGAGGCGTCGTAGCCACCCTTCTTGCCGGTGCCGTTCTTGCCGTGCTTGTCGCTGCTGGCCATGGCGATGCTCCCCTACTGCCCCTCGCCGCCGAGGTTGGGCACGCTCGGTGGATCGAACTTGAGCTTCTTGACGGTGCCGCGCTTGAACGCGGGGCGGCCCTTGCCGCCGCGTGCGACCCGCTCGCGGTCGTCGGCGCTCAGCTTCTGGCTGCCGCCCGACGACTTCTCGATCACGACCTGTGTGCTGGACGGGAACGCGGCGACCACGTGGTCGTCCTTGTCGACCTTCATGAAGATGACGCCCTTGCCGGCGCCCGAGAGCAGGTTGACGTCCTGCGCGTTGCAGCACAGCACGCGGCCCTCGTGGGTCAGCGCGCACACGTCGTCCTCGGCGTAGACCTTGAACGCCGACACGAACTCGTCGCTGCCGTCCTCGCCGCTGCCGAGCTTGCCGAACATGCGGCCGCGGCTGGTGCTGGGATCCTTGTGGCCCCACAGCGCGAAGCGCAGGCTCATGCCGCGCTTGGTGACCGCCAACACGTGCGGATACGGCTCCTCGTACTCGTCGCCGAGATCGGGCTTGGGATGGGCGAACTCCGGCATCACGCGGGCGTCGGTGCCCATCGCCGCGATCACCCGCTCGCCGTCCTTGAACTTGAACAGCTTCTGCACCGGCACGCCGTGGCCCGAGCTGGCCGGGACGTCGTTGATGCGCGTGACGTAGGCCGAGCCGAGGTTGGTCAGCAAGATGATGCACTCTCGCGTCGAGCCGCCGACCAGCGCCAGCGGCTCGTCGCCCTCGCGCATGCGCGTGGTCTCGAGGTTGATGGTGCGCTGGCGCTTCAGCCAGCCGTCACGCGTCACGAGCACGACCGCGTCCTCCTCGACGATGAAGCTCTCGGCGCTGAACTCCTCGGTGACGTCGTCGTCGCTGATGCGGGTGCGCCGGGGGTCACCGAACTGCTCCGCGACCGCCTCGAGCTCGGCCTTCACCAGCGCCTGGAACTTGGCCTTGCTCTTGAGGATGCCCTCGATGCGCGCGGCCTCGGCCCGCTTCTGCGCCAGCTCCTCGCGGATCTTCTGGATCTCGAGCTTGGCCAGGCGATACAGCTTGGTCTCGAGGATCGCGTCGGCCTGCACGTCGTCGAGCCCGAAGGCCTTGCACAGCTTGGCGCTGGCGTCGGCCTTGCCGTCGCTGGCGCGGATGATCTTGATGGCGCGATCGAGGTCGTCGAAGATCTTCTCGAAGCCCTCGAGGATGTGGATGCGCGCCCGCAGCTGCCGCAGGTCGTACTCGAGCCGCCGCCGCACGGTCGCGAAGCGGAAGTCGATGAAGTGCTGGAGGATCTGCTTGAGATCGAGCCGTGCGGGCGCACCGACCTCGACGTTGCTGGTCGGCACCAGCACGGTCAGATCGACCTTCACCGACACCTGCAGCCGCGTGTGCTTGAACAGGTAGGCCATGACCAGCTCGGGGTCGACGGTGGCCTTCTTGTCGAGCTCGAGCTCGACGCGGATGTCGGTGGTGCTGAGATCCTGGATGCCGATGAGCGGCGGCAGCTTGCGGTTGAGGATGATCTGCCCGATCTCCTCGACGATGGCGCCCTTCTCGACGCCGTGGGGCACCGCGGTGATGACCAACCGCTGGCCACGCTTGCCATCCTCGAGCTTCCAGCGCGCGCGCAGCTTCACCGAGCCGCGGCCGCTCTCGTAGATCTCGGCGAGCTCGCCCTTGGTCGCCACCAGGTCGCCGCCGGTGGGGAAGTCGGGGCCCTTGATGTGCTTGAGCAGCTTGCGGACGGTGAGGTCGGGCTCGTCGATCAACGCGACGGTGGCCTTGATGACCTCGACCAGGTTGTGCGGTGGGATGCTGGTCGCCATGCCGACCGCGATGCCGGTGCCGCCGTTGACCAGCAGCTGCGGGAACCGGGCCGGCAGCACGATCGGCTCCTTGGCGGTGCCGTCGAAGTTCTCGCGGTAGTCGACCGTCTCCGAGCCCAGCTCGGTGAGCAGTTGGTCGGCGGTCGCGGTGAGCTTGGCCTCGGTGTAGCGATACGCGGCCGGGGCGTCGCCGTCGATCGAGCCGAAGTTGCCCTGGCCGTCGACCAGCGGCGCACGCATGACGAAGTCCTGCGCGAGCCGGACCATCGCGTCGTAGACCGCGCTGTCACCGTGGGGGTGGTACTTGCCGATGACCGCACCGACCACCGTCGCGCTCTTGCGGTGGCGGCCGTCGTGCCGCAGGTGCAGCTCGTGATCCATCGTGTAGAGGATCCGGCGCGCGACCGGCTTGAGGCCGTCGCGGACGTCGGGGATCGCGCGGGCCGTGATCACGCTGATGGCGTAGTTGAGGTACTTGCGGCGGGTCTCGTCGGCGAGGTCGCCCTCGTGGAGGCCGTCGTCGTCGTCACCCCCGCCGGCGCCGGCGGCTGCCTTGCTGGCGCGGGCGGAGGGGATCGCGGTGCCGACCGCATCGGTCGGCGAGCCGGCGTGGAACGCGGGCGGCAAGAGCTCGAGCTGGGACATGAAGGCGGTGCTCCGGTCGCCCGGGGCCCCTGCAGACGCTGGGGCGGGAACGTTCGAGCCCTGGGCTCCAACGGGCGAGCGGCCGCCACCATACCGCCTGGGCGATCCCCGTCAAAATCTTGCGCAGACGCGGCCGGTTGTGCCTCCGCTTCTGCGACAATCGCGGCATGCAGCCACAGGGCGTGCTCGTCTGGCTCACGGGGTACTCGGGTGCGGGCAAGTCGACGATCGCCGAGACCGCGCTCGCACTGCTGCAGGCGCGGGGGCGGCTGGCCTACGTCCTCGACGGCGACCGCGTGCGCAAGGGCCTCTGCTCCGACCTCGGGTTCTCGCGGGAGGACCGCGCCGAGAACGTGCGTCGCATCGCCGAGGCCGGGCTACTCATGGCCGACGCCGGCGTGGTCGTGCTCGCCGCCGTGATCGCGCCGTTCCGGGTCGATCGCGATCGCGTGCGCGCCCGGGCGCCGCGCGGTCGCTTCCTCGAGGCCTTCGTCGACACGCCGCTCGACGTCTGCGAGGCCCGCGATCCCAAGGGCCTCTACAAGATGGCGCGCAAGGGTCTGCTGCAGGACTTCACCGGCATCGACTCCCCCTACGAGTCACCGCTCAAGCCCGACATCGCGCTGCGCACGACCGAGGCCGACGCGAACGCGCTCGCGGCCACGCTGGTCGACGAGATCATGGCGCGCACCAGCGGCTGACGCAGCGGCGCACCATCGGCAGAACTGCCGATTCTGAGGTCGCGTCGGGGCTCGCGTGCTCACGCCGGCGACCACGTCGAAACCGCGGCGTGGTTCGCTACCATCGCACCATGCGTACATGCACTGTGATGCTTGCCCTGCTCGGCGTGGCCTGCAGCAACGGAGACGGTGGCACGACTGGCTTCGCCGAGTCGGCCGGCACCAGCTGCACGCCCGGTGTGCAGCAGTCGTGCCCGTGCGCGGGCGGGGCCCCCGACGGCGTGCAGGTCTGCGCCCCCACGGGTGACGCGTTCGGGGCCTGCATGGGCTGCGCCGGCGGCAGCGAAGGCAGCTCGGGTACCAGCGAGGGCTCGAGCGGTGGCGGCACGGGCGAGTCGTCCGGCGCCGGCAGCTCGACCGATCCGACCCTCGCCGACAGCTCGAGCGACGGCGGCGTCGCGACGCCCTACGTGATCGACGACTGCCTGGTCGACACGCCGCGCAACGGCAGCGAGGTCTGCGACGACACCGGCTTCACCGTCGAGGCCGACGCCGCCAACGTGCTGGTCTGCCTCGAGGCCACCGGCGGTCAGATCTACATCTCGACCAACACCGCCATCGATCCCACCGACGGCGCCGCGCGCTGCAGCGGCTGGGAACTCAACGGCCAGAACGCGTGGGACTACCTCGACTACGTCGGCGGCCCGCTCACCTGCGACGCCGAGCAGAAGACGCTGGCGATCGACCTCTCGCCCTACGTCGGGCAGACGCTCTACATCGGCGCCCACGAGCACCCCAACGGCGGCGGCGGTGGCACCACCGCGTGCATGGCCCACGCGAAGTGAGCCGTCCGCCTACGGGATCAAGCTCTGCCGCCGCAGCTCGCGACGGGCGGCTACGGTCGCGACGAGCGACACAGCCCGAGGTCGTCGACGCCACAGCCGGCTGGCGCCGAGTCGCCGGGAAAGAACGGTTCGCAGCGGGTGCCCGGGGCCAGTGCGTCGCAGGGATCCGCCGCGGCGCGATCGCAGTAGGGCGTGCAGCAGCCGGGCGACACCGCGCACCCCGGGTACGCGTCGTCGTCCACGCACAGCAGGCCGTCGACGCAGTCCCAGCTGTCGTGGCACAGCTCGCCGATCCCCGACGTACCCGGCGGCGCGGGGTGGCACGCGATGCTCGCGAACCAACCGCTGGATTCGCCCAGGCAACGCTCCCCGAGGCCACAGTTCGGCGCGAGCGGGTTGCACGGCGGGACGCACAAGAGCAGCGCGCCTTCGTTCGCGATGTCGCACGGCGTGCACAGACCCGGGCACGACCAGTTCATCTCACTGCCTTGGCACAACGGCACGCACGTGCCGTGCAGGGTCACGGGATCGATGTGCCAACACATCGCACCGATCTCGCAGTCGTCTGCACCACTGGCGATCCACTCGCTCACCGTGCACGGCTCGCCGACGGCGACGGATGGCCGCGCGATCGGTACGCAGCGCATGGCGTTCCACTGGTCCCCGCCGTCGTTCGCCCACCCCGCGCACTTGAAACCCGGCTTGCAGTCTTGGGCCCAGAGATCGCACTCGAGCTGCGGATCGGCCGGAGGATCGTCATCGTGCGACGTGCTCGAGCCGAAGCTGTCGCCCGCCGAACCGTCGGTGGTGGGATCCGGCGGAGCGGTCGTCGCGACCCCACCGAGCGAGGTCTGTGTTCCAGTCGTGGTCGGCGATCCAGTGGTGGTGCCAGTCGCGGCGCCGCTGGATCCCACGCCCGCGCCATCGACGATGCGGTCGCTGCATGCGAGCAGCGCGAGCAAGGCCGCGAAGGCAACGCGGCGAATGGGCTGACGCTGCATCCCGTGAGCCGTCCGCCTACGGGATCAAGCTCTGCCGCCGCAGCTCGCGACGGATCTTGCTGAGCGCCTGTTCCTGCAGCTGACGGATGCGCTCGCGCGAGAGCGAGTACTGCTCGCCGATCTCGCGCAGCGTCATGGGCTCGGCCTCGTCGAGGCCGAAGCGCTTGCGCA
The DNA here is from genome assembly GCA_016709225.1 of Deltaproteobacteria bacterium. Lineage (NCBI taxonomy): Bacteria > Pseudomonadati > Myxococcota > Myxococcia > Deltaproteobacteria bacterium. Next base: position 2,216,985 of record JADJEE010000001.1, read on the forward strand.
GGACGTCGGCTTCGATGGTGGGGAGGCGCTCGACCAGCTCGCGGATCTTCGCGTCCATGACGCGCGAGGCGATGCCCTCGACGGGCTGCGGGATGGTCTCGTCCTCGAGCAGCTCGCCGGCGGTGCGGGCGTCGTTGCCGGAGATCGGGCTGTCGAGGCTGGGCGCCTGATCGAGCAGGCACATCCGCAGCCGTCGCACGCGCTCCACCGGCACCTCGGCGCTGGCGGCGAGTTCCTCGTCGCCGGGCTCGCGGCCCTGCGTGATCTCGAAGCGCTGCTTGGTGCGGCGCAGCTTGTGATGCACGTCCAGCATGTGCACCGGCACGCGGACCTCGCGGGCCTTGTCGGCGACCGCACGGCTGATGGCGTGGCGAATCCACCAGCTCGCGTAGGTCGAGAAGCGATAGCCGCGATCGGGGTCGAAGCGATCGACCGCCTTGAGCAGCCCGATGTTGCCCTCCTGGATCAGGTCGGGCAGCGCCATGCGGCCGTGGGCATAGCGGCGCGCCATCGTCACGACCAGTCGGAGGTTCGCGCGCACGAACGCGTGCTTGGCCGCCCACAGCGAGGCCGCGGCCTCCTCGACCATCTGCACGTAGCGGCGAAACGGCGCCGAGTCGGTGCGCGGCAGCGTCACGGCCATGCGCACGTCGGCCCCGCGCCCGGCGGCGATGGCCTTGAGGTCGGCGACGATCGGCTCGGTCGCTTCTCCGTCGGTGTCGAGCCGCGCCATGATCTTCGCCATCTGGTCGGCGTCGAGGTTGAACTTCTCCTCGTGGGCGCGGGTCTGGCGATCCCGGAGATTGCGCGACGAGCTCTGCAGCGCGTCGATGGCCTCGCGCGGGCAGTCGGGCGCGTGGAACGTGCGCTCGACGACCTCGACGATCGCGGGCACGAACGGCGGATAGCTGACGATCGCGCGCCAGTAGTTCTGTCGCCGCGAGAGGATGCCCTGCGCCGCGCTCAGCTCTTCGGCCGGCGACATGAGCTGGGCGGCCGCCATCTCGCGGAAGTAGATGCCCAGCGGCGAGTGATCGAGCCCGTCGGATCCGGCCTCGAGCTTCTCGGGCTCGGGGAATGGCGGTGGCTCGTCGAGCTCGCGCGGCGAGCCGCGCAGCGCCTGCTCGCGGACGTGCTGCCCGGCGAACTCGTCCTCGTGCTCGCGCGCGCGCTCCGAACGGGGACCTCCATCCTCGTCGTCGGGTCGCTCGTGCGTACGGACGCCCACGATAGGCCCGAGAGTGTGTCCGATCCGAGGCACACTCGACAAGCCCCCAGGCCCGCCCCCATGCGGTGGGCGTCACCGACGGCAGCCATGCCACCTGCCACGCCAGGCGGGCCGAGCTCGCACGGTGGTTCGATCCGCGGCGTGCGGTGGTGCTGCGCTTCCAAGAGCGCGCAACGAGGGGGGCGCCCGCGGGGCAGCCGCGCGCGATCCGGCGCGAGCCCCTCTCGCTTCACGGGTGGACGACGGCGTGGTGGCGGCTCGGCAACTGGCCCACCGCGAGGGCCCGGGTGGTCGCGTCTTTGGGGTAACGTGGACGCGAGCATGGAGCGTCGCGACGACAACGCCGGCGGCGGCGTGCCGCCCGGACGCGCGGGACCGGTGTCGGCGCTCGCGCTCGCGGCGTGGCTCTTGGCGCTCGACGCGTGGGTCAAGTTCGCCGCGCGTCGCGGCGCCTGCGACGGCGACGACGACAGTCCCTGGAGCGAGCCGGTGCGCTGCGTCCGGGTCGCCCTGCTCGGCGACGGCGACGACGGTCCTGGCGCGCTGCCGGCCGTGCGCGAGGGTCTGCTCGGCATCGGCATCGCGGATCCGCTGCTGCGGCAGCTGCTCGCGCTCGGCGGACTCGCGGCGATCACCGTGCTCACCATCGTCACGCTGCGGGCACGCACCGCGCAGCGGGCCGACCTGCTCGCGATCGCCGTGACCTTCGCGGGGCTGCTGTGCGGCGCGGCACCGATCCTGTTCGGACCCGGCGTCGCGTTCACCGAGTTCGTGGTCGGCGACACGCGCGTCGCCTTCGGCGACCTGCTGGTGCTGGTCGGCGTGGCGTGGATCGTGTGGGGCCGCGTGGCGGCGCGCCGGTGAGCGCGCGTCGTCAGCGTGCGCGCGCGGTGATGCGGTCCTTGCCGACCCATGGACGCAGCACCTCGGGCACCACCACGCTGCCGTCGGCCTGCTGGTAGTTCTCGAGCACCGCGACGATCGCCCGCGAGTTGGCGATGGCGGTGCCGTTCAGCATGTGCACGAAGCGGGGCTTGCGGTTCTTGCCACCCTCTTCGTCGTCGGGGCGGTAGCGGATCCGCAGTCGCCGCGCCTGGTAGTCGGTGCAGTTGCTGGTGCTGGTGACCTCGCCCCAGTTGCCGCGACCGCCATCGGCGGCGGCGCGCCCGGGCATCCACGCCTCGATGTCGAACTTGCGCAGCGCTGGCCCGCCGAGATCGCCCGAGGCGATGTCGAGCACGCGGTACGGCAAGCCCAGGCCGGTGAAGATCTCCTCTTCGATCGCGAGAAAGCGTGCGTGCATCGCCTCGCTCACGTCGAGCTCACCGACGCAGAACGCGAACAGCTCGACCTTGGTGAACTGGTGCACGCGGTAGAGCCCGCGGGTGTCGCGGCCGGCCGCACCCGCCTCGGTGCGAAAGCAGTGCGAGAGCCCCGCGAGCAGCAGCGGCAGCCGTGACTCGTCGAGGATCTCGTCGGCCAACATCCCGCCGAGCGTGATCTCGGCGGTGCCCACCAGGCACAGATCGGTGTCGGCGACGCTGTAGACCTGCGTGCCCGCGCCGCGGGGATTGAAGCCGAGCCCGGCGAGGATCTCGTGGCGTGCCAGATCGGGCGTGGTGTGCAGCACGAAGCCGTGCCGGCTCGCGACCGACAGCGCGTAGTGTTGCAGCGCGAGGTCGAGCAGCACCGCGTCGTTCTTCAAGTAGTAGAACTTCTGGCCCGCGACCTTGCCTCCGGCCGCGAAGTCGCACAGCTCGAGCTGCTCGCACAGCTCGACGTGGTCGCGTGGCTCGAAGCCCTCGGCCGCGAAGTCGCGGCGTGTGCCGACCTGCTTGATCTCGCGGTGATCGTCGTCGGTGTAGCCACGCGGGACCTCGGCGTGGGTGAGGTTCGGCAGGCGGACCCACGCCTCGTCGCGCGCGGCCGCGGCCTGCTCGGCCGCCGCAGTGTGCTCGCGCTCCGCGTCGCGCAGCGAACGACCCTCCTCGAGCAGCGGCGCGCGCAGGCTCGCCTGCGCGTCCTTGGGCTGCTTGGCGACCGCCTTCATCGCCTCGGCGTTCGCGTTCTGCCGCCGTCGCACGTCCTCGACCGCCGCCTGCGAGCTGCGCCACGCACCATCGAGCTCACGCAGTCGCTCGATCGTGCGTTGGGCCCACCCGTCGACGTCGGGCGTGAGGTCGTCGAACACCACGACCCTTCGATCGACGAGGTTCTGCACCAACGTCTCCGGGGTCTCGCGCAGCAGCTTGATGTCGAGCATGGCGGCGAACGCTACCAAAGCGCGGCCGCGCGCAACGCCGCCTGGCCGCACCCACCGCCTGCGCCGCTTTCTTGGGCACAGGACGGCGGGCTGTTAGTGGGAAGATAGGCGAGGTTATCCTACATGGGCACCCGACTCGCAGCAGCCACCCTCGGACTCCTCGGCGTCGCGCTGATCGGGCGTGGCGCCCCCGTAGAGGCCGCCCAGGGCGCCTCCCGCCCGGGCACCCGGAGCACCCTCGCGGCCGCGGCGGGGCGCGAAATCGCCCAGTCCGCCCGTCCCCTCCCGTCGGCGGCCGAGCGGATCTCGCAGCGACTCGGTGAGCTCGAGGCGATGCCGCCGTCGGCGGTCGCCGGGCCGAGCGCAGCGCTGGCGGCCGCGGTCGCCGAGGCGCGTGCGGGCCTCGGCCCGGCCGCCCAGCTCGGCGTGCACGTGCGCGAGCTGGGCTCGAACACCACGCTGCTCGACGACGGCGGCGAGCTCGCGCTCAACCCCGCGAGCAACCACAAGCTGCTGACGGCCATCGCGGCGCTCGAGCTGCTCGGCCCCGCGTATCGCTTCGAGACCCGCGTTGCGCTCGACGGTGACGCACTGGTGCTGCAGGGCAGCGGCGACCCGTCGCTGCAGACCGAGGATCTGCAGCGACTCGCCGAGGCCGTCGCCGCGCAGATCGATCTCGCGGTCGTGCGTCGCATCGTCGTCGACGACGGCATGTTCAGCGACGAGCGCTTCGGCCCCGGCTACGACCCCGGCGGCCCCGGCTTCAGCTACCTCGCACCCTCGGGCGCGCTGTCGCTGCAGTGGAACACCGTCGAGGTGACGCTCGCTGCCCACCACGGCGCCGTCGAGGTCTTCGTCGATCCGCCGTGCGCCCATGTGGTGGTGGAGAACCACGCCCGCATCGGACGCGGCGAGCCCGACGTGACCACGCAGGCCGACGGTGGTCACACGCGCGTGCGCGTCGACGGCCAGCTGCGACGCGGATCGGTGCGCACGATCCGTCGACGGGTCGCCGACCCCGGTCGCTTCGCGGCCGCGGTGTTCGCCGCTGCACTCGGCCGCCCCGAGCTACCGATCGCGCGTGGCCGCCTCGAGGCCGACGCGCTGCCGCTGGGCGAGCACCACTCGCCGCCGCTCGCCGAAGTGCTGCACTCGGCGCTGAAGTTCTCGAACAACGTCACCACCGAGCAGCTGCTGCGCACGTTGGGCCACCTCGCGAGCGGCCGGCCGGGCGACTGGCACAACGGCACCGCGGTGCTGCGCACCTTCTGGGCCGCGCTGGGGCGGGATCCCGCCGAGATCGTCTTCGAGAACGCGTCGGGATACAGCAGTGTCGGCCGCGTCAGTGCGCGCGCGCTGGCCGACCTGCTGGCGTGGTCCCAGCGACCGGGCAGCCGCAGCGGCGCGGTCGCGGCTGCGATGGCCGTGGCCGGGGTCGACGGCACACTGCGCGATCGCCTGCGCGAGGCGCCGGGCCGCGTGTTTGCGAAGACCGGCACGCTGAGCGGCGCCAACGCGTTGTCGGGCCTGGTCGCCGACGAGGCCGGTACGCCGCGGCTGGCGTTCTCGGTGCTCTTGAACGGCCCCGTCACCGGGCACACCGCGCACGCACTGCAGGACCGACTGGTGCGCGCGCTGCTGCCCCACGCGGTCGCGTCGCGCTAGACTGCGCGCCGCCCATGACCGTTCGTCCGCGCGTCGTCGTTCTCTTTGGTGGGGTCTCCTCGGAGCACGAGATTTCGCTGCGCAGCGCCGCGAGCGTGCTGGCGGCGATCGACCGCGGGCGCTGGGAGCCGGTCGCGTGCGGCATCGATCGTGCGGGTCGCTGGCACACCGGCGACGTCGATCGCGAGCTCGCCGATCTGGTCGCCCACGGCGACGAGGTCGCCGACGTGCGGGCACTGCGACCCGACGTGGTGTTCCCGGTGCTGCACGGCCCCCACGGCGAGGACGGCACCATGCAGGGTCTGCTCGAGATCCTCGGGCTCGCCTACGTCGGCTCCGGCGTGCTGGCCTCGGCGCTGTGCATGGACAAGGTCGCGCAGAAGCACCTCGTCGCGAGCGCGGCCCCGGGCATCCCGCTGGTGCCGTGGCGCGCGGTCGCGGCCGCACGTCTGCGAGATGCCGCCTTCGTCGCGCGGCTGCAGGACGAGGTGATCGAGAGCATCGCGCTGCCGTGCTTCGTGAAGCCGGCGAACCTCGGCTCGTCGGTCGGCGTCGAGAAGGTCAGCCGCGCCGACGAGCTCTTGCCCGCGCTCCACCGCGCTGCGCGCTTCGATCACGTGGTCGTGATCGAGCGCGGCGTCGATGCCCGCGAGATTGAGGTCGCGGTGCTCGGCGACGGCGGCCCCGACACCGTGGCCTCGGCGCCCGGCGAGATCGTGCTGCCCGAGGGGGTCTGGTACGACTACGAGACCAAGTACCTCAAGGACGTCGCGACCCTGTCGATCCCCGCGGTGCTGTCCGAGGCGAGCGCGCGCGCCATCTCGGCCCACGCGATCGAGGCGTTCCGCGCGGCCGGCTGCCACGGGCTGGCCCGCGTCGACTTCTTGCTCGATCGCGCCAGCGGCACCGCCTACCTCAACGAGCTCAACACGATGCCGGGCTTCACGTCGATCAGCATGTATCCCAAGCTGATGGCCCACGCCGGGGTCGGCTACGCCGAGCTCATCGATCGGCTGTGTCTGCTCGCGCAGCGTCGCTTCGCGGCGCGCGGGCAGCTCTCGGTCGAGCGCGCGTAGCCCCGCGTCGACGGCCGCCGCGCGGCCCGCAGCCGCGCGAGGACGGGTGTGGTCGCGGCCGCGTCCGTGCCACGCTCGCGAGCACCATGACCACGCTGTCCTCGTGGGTGCTCTCGGGCATCCAGCCGACCGGCGAGATGCACATCGGCAACTACTTCGGTGCGATCACGCAGCACCTGGCGCTGCCCAACGAGTACCCCGGCGAGTGTTTCTTCTTCATCGCCGACTACCACGCGCTCACGACCGTGCACGACGCCGCGGCGCTGCGGGCCGGCGTGCGCGAGATCGCGGCGACGTACCTGGCGCTGGGGCTGGACCTCGAGCGCGCCACGCTCTTTCGCCAGAGCGACGTGCCTGAGGTCTGCGAGCTCACGTGGCTGCTGTCGAGCGTGACCGGCATGGGCCTGCTCGAGCGTGCCCACACCTACAAGGACAAGGTCGCCCACGGCATCAAGCCCTCGATGGGGCTGTTCTGCTACCCGGTGCTGATGGCGGCCGACATCCTCGTCTACGACAGCTCGATGGTGCCGGTCGGCAAGGACCAGGTGCAGCACGTCGAGATGGCGCAGGACATGGCCACGCACTTCAACGAGGCCTTCGGGCAGCCGGTGCTGCGGCGCCCCGAGTGGCGGCTGTCGAAGGCGCCCTACGTGCCGGGCACCGACGGCGCCAAGATGAGCAAGAGCTACGGCAATACCATCCCGCTCTTCTGCAGCGGCAAGGCGCTCAAGAAGGTGGTCGGCAACATCGTCACCGACTCGACGCCGCTCGGGGCGCCACTGACGATCGAGGGCGACCGCGTGCTGCCGCTGCTCGATCTCTTCCTCGACGAGGAGGGCCGCGAGCGCGTGCGCGGCTACTACCGCGCGGGCGCCCGCGATGGCGCGCCGTTCGGGTACGGCCACGCCAAGCAGCTGCTGGTCGAGCACATCGAGAACCACTTCGCGGACGCGCGAGCGCGACGCGAGGCCTTGCTCGCCGATCCCCAGCAGATCGAAGACGTGCTGGCCCGCTGCGCCGGTCGAGCCCGCCAGCTGGCGGCCGACACGCTCGCGCGGGCGCGTCATGCCTGCGGCCTGCGATGACCTTGCGCATCGTCGCGGCCCACGCGATCGGCGGCGCGCTGCGCCTGCAGAGCCTGGCCGAGCAGGTCTTCGGCGCGCAACACCGCGACGCGCAGTGGTTCGCGCGCAAGCTCCACCGCGAGCTCGTCGATGACACGCTCAGCATGGTCGCGGTCGACGGCGACGACCTCGACGATCCCCGCGCGTGGCTCGGCTACGTGCTCGTCGGTCGGCCGCCGTCGTGCGCCCCCGCGGCGCGCACCGCCGGCACCGCCGTGATCGCGCCGGCACGTGGGCGTGGCGTCGCCACGGCGCTGCTCGAGGCGGCCGCGCGCACGTGCGCCGATGCCGGGCTGCGGTCGCTGCAGCTGTGGGCCGAGCAGGCACGCGAGTCGTTCTACTGCGCCCGTGGCTTCGAGCTGCAGATGCGGTTCTCGACCATGCTGGCGTTCGCGCGCGGGCCCGCGGCGCCATGGCCGGGGCCGCTGCCGTGGCGACCGCCGGACGAGCCGGCGCTGCAGTTGTTGCCGCACGGATTCCTACCCGAGGCGTGGGAGCGCACGCCCGCCCACGAGCGCGCCACGTGGTCACTGACATCGCCGCTCGCCCGCGTGCACGTGGCCCGCGAGGCGCGGGCGTTCGCGGTGCACGGGGTCTGGCTCGCCGATCTGCGTGACGCCGCGCGGGTCCTCGATGCCGTGCTCACGCGTCTGCCGACCGATGCGCCGGTGGTCGCCGTCGCACTCGCGGAACCCGACGCATCACCCGCGCACGCCACTGCGTCGTCGTCGGAGCAGGAGGACGAGCAGGAGGATGCGGCAGCGGTGAGTTCGATCACTGCCCCGACCGTGGCGCGCCTGCGCCGGCTCGGATGGCTCGATGCCCAGCGCGGCGCGATCCTGCAGCGCAGGCTTTGACAAGGGCGCGCGCCGACGTCGATGATGCGACGGTCGCGAGCATCCCATCGACGCTGCGGTCGATGGCCAACGCCCGCGCGCGACGGAGTCGATCATGATCCTCGAGCATTCCTTGGTTCGGTGCGTGCGGACGCTGCGACTCGCGTGGTGGGCCGCCGCGGTGGTCACGCCACTGGCGTGCAGCGACGACGGCGGTGCGGGCCAGGGCGACAGCGGCTCGAGCAGCGGCGCCGAGACCTCGGGTGCCGCGAGCGCGACGGCGGGCATGAGCTCGACCTCGGCGGCGAGCACCGGCACCTCGACCACGACCACCGCGACCGACACCGCGGCCGACACCGCGGCCGACAGCGCCGGCTTCGTGAACCCGGTCGACACCGGCTCCGATGGCGGCACACCGCAGCCCAACGGCGCGCAGTGTGCCAACGCCGAAGGCTGCGAGTCGGGCTTCTGCTACACGGTGCCGATGCTCGGTGGCGTGTGCTCCGAGTGCCTGATGGACGCCGACTGCCCGACCGGCACCTGCGGCCTCGATGCCGCCGCGGGCTACGCGGTGTGCACCGACGGCTCGCTCGGCAAGCAGTGCGACTCCGACGAGGGCTGCATGGGCGAGCTCGTGTGCACGCAGCTCATCGACACCGGTGGCTTCTTCAACGCCAGCTTCTGCTCCGAGTGCGGCCCGCAGGCGCCCTGCCCCGGCGAGCAGATCTGCACCCCGAACTACGACGCGCAGGCGCTCGCGGGCTACATGGGCTGCGCCGACCCGGCGTCGGTGCCCGACGGCGGCGGCTGCCCGATCGTCGAGGGCATGGGCGACGGCGCGGTGTGCAGCTCGGGCCACTGCGGCATCGCCGACGTGTTCATGGGCTTCGTGCAGCTCGGCGTGTGTGGCGAGTGCAGCCTCGACAGCGACTGCGCCGACGGCCTGACCTGCATGCCCGCACAGGCCGGCATGGGCGGGCTGCAGGGCCCGACCTGCGGCTAGCCCGGCGGTGGCGAACGCTCCCGCGGCGGCACACCACCGCCGCGGGTGTTTCGCCGCCCAGCGATGGCGCCGGCGACGAGAATCGCCTCGTCGTCCCCGCGCGCGGCCTGCTAGCATCCGCCGCGATGCGACCGACCACCGCGCTCCTCCCGTCGCTGCTGCTCGCGCTCGCGTGCGGCAACCAAGCCGCGCCCGCCCCCACCGACGCCAAGGCCGGCAAGGCCGACGCGAAGACACCCGTCGGCGACAAGGCCGACGCGAAGGCCTCGCCCCACGGCGGCCCCGAGGCCAAGGCGCCCTCACCCCACGGAGGCGCGGCCGGCATGATGCCGGCGCCGAGTCAGCCCAAGGGTCCGCCGCGCGACATCACCCCGAGCGGCGAGTCGCGCGACGAGAAGGCCGCCGAGCTGAGCTTCAAGGTGCCGAGCGAGTGGGAGACCCAGCCGCCGACGAGTTCGATGCGCGTGACGCAGTTCGTGGTGCCGGGCCCCGGCGGTGACGCGGAGATGGTGGTGTTCCGATTCGCCGGTGGTGCCGGCGGCATCGATGCCAACGTCGAGCGCTGGAAGGGCCAGTTCAAGGCCCCCGAAGGCAAGACCATCGACGACATCACGAAGACCTCGAAGTTCGAGGTCGGCAAGCTCGCGGTGACGATGGTCGACATCACCGGCCGCTACAACGCGCCCGAGCGCCCCGGCAGCACCACGATGGTCGACGAGTCGGACTATCGGATGATGGCCGCGATCGTGGAAGGCTCCGGCGACCCGTTCTTCTTCAAGCTGCTCGGGCCGGGCAAGACCGTCGAGCTGTGGGCCAAGCCGTTCGAGGACGGCCTGCGCGCGGCGAGCTGAGCCGCACGCGCCCGCGCCGCTCACGGCGAGGCGGCGCGGCAGCTACCCCCGCAGTCATCGCACGCATCGCTGGCGAGCTCGCACTGATCGCGGGCGTAGAAGCAGGCGTCATCGTACTCGCGCTCGCCGGCGTGCTGCTCCGCCAGGCGACAGATGCGTTGCTCGAGCCGACACGCGACCCCCGCGAGCTCGCAGATGCGGCGGCATCGTGCGCCGGCGTCGTCGAAGTCGGTGGCGAGGTTCGGGGCCTCCTCGTCGGCGGCCTTCTTCGCGCTCGGATCGTCCGTGGTCACCGCGTCGCCGGTGGGCACGGGCGGCGACTCCGGCGTGACCGGCTTCGACGCCGCGGCGTCATCACGCCGCGGCTCCTGCTTGATCCGCTTGGACTTCGCAGGGCGGTTGGCCTCGCGCACCTCGGGCGCCGACGTGCTGCTGCCCACGGCACCCGCGACCTCACCGCCGACGCCGAGCGCCCGCAACGCGGCCACCGTCTCGTCGAGCTCGGCGCGCGACGCCGCCAGCGGGTCGCCCGCACCGGGCTCCCGCGAGGCCTTCTTCGCGCAGCTCACCAGCAACGTCAGCGCGACGAGGACCAGCTGGCCGCTCCGGCGATGGTGGTCAACCCTCGCAACCTTCGCACGCTTCTTCGGCGCGTTCGCAGTCGCGTTGGGCTCGCTCACAGGCATCGCCATACTCCTTTTCGTCGACGTGGTCACGTGCGAGTGCACAGATGCGCTCCGAGAGCCCGCACATCGTCTCCGCGAGATCGCAGACGTTGCTGCACGCCTGCTCCCGCGCATCGGTGTCGGCCGCCGGTTTGCTGGGCTTGCCCGCGGGGGCGCGTGACGGCGTACGCCGTGGATGGTCGCTGACACCGACCTTGCGATAGCTCCCGAGCCGCACACCGGCGTCACGCAGCGCCGCCTCGTGGCTGTCGAGCTGCACGAGCAACTCGGCCAGCGTGGCCTCGACCGGCGCTCGATCGACCGGTGCGACGGTGGTGGCCTCGGCTTCGGCGGCGGGGCGCTGCGGCTCGGCGGGCGACGCCACGGCGGCAGTGGCCGCATCGGCCTGCGGTGCGGCGTCTCGCAGGGCGGCGCCCCGCTTGGCCGCGCACGCCCCGAGCACCAGCAGCCAGACCAGCGCGCGGCAGCGAGGGCGCGCGCTCACAGCCCCTCGAGCTCGCGTTCGAGCAGCGACTGGTTCATGTCGAGCGCCTGCTGGTAGGCCCCCAGCGCGTCGTCGTCGCGACCGAGCGACTCGAACACCTCGCCGCGCAGCGCGACCACGCGGGCGGTGAACGGGTTGGGCACCACGGCGTCGGCACCTTCGACGAGGCCCTCGTCGATCACGGCGAGCAGGGCCTCGTCGGCGATCGGATCGACGTCGGGGAAGTCGAGCCGCAGCCGCACGAGTCGACCGTACACGTCGTGGCGTAGCTCGATCGCGAGGTCGCCACCGTCGGCGTGCGACGGCCACGACTGCTTGCGCAGCGACTCGAGGGTCGCAATCGCGGCGGCCGGATCGCCCTGCTCGAGCAACAGATCGACGCGGCGATGCGCGACCGAGACCTCCTGCGCGAGCGCGACCAGGGCATCGGGGCGCGCGGGCGCGAGGCGCCCGGCCTGGGCCAACCCCACCAGCATGGTCCCGGCGCCGAGCAACACCCCGAGCAGCAACGTGGGCAGGCGCTTCACGGCGCACCTCCGACCGACGACGCGCCCACGGCCGTGGGCGTCGCCAAGGCCTCGGTGAGCAGTCGCGCGCGCACGCTGCCGCGCGCGTCGTCGACCGCGTGGGCCTGCTCCGCGCGCGCCGCAGGGGCCAGCAGCGAGAACTGCTGCTCGAGCAGCTCGGCCGAGCCCGCCGTCCGCGTCGGCGCCTGCGGACCCCGGGGCATCACGAACACCACGATCGCCGCGGCCGCGATCGCCGGCGCCGCCCACAGCAGCGCGCGACGTCGCCACCACGGCACCGGCGTGATCGCCCGCGAGATCTCGGACCACAGCGCATCCTCGCGGGCGGCGCTCAGCTCCGAGGGCGCCCGCGCGTGCAGCAGCAGCCGCACCACCGCGAGCTCGGGCTCGACGCTGCCGACATGGGCCGAGCCACCCTGCGCCTCGGTGTCGCCGGCGTCCTGGGCCGCGCCCGCGCGCAGCTCGTCTTCCCAGCCGAGCGCGGCGGGATCGAGGGCGGAGCGGGGTTCGTGGTCGCGGGTCATGACGGTGTCGCCCCCCGGAACGCCCGCCACCGCGGGGTCCTTACGCCGGAGTTCGCGGGGCCGCCGTTCGCGCCCCGCGCCCGGGTCGATGCTGCGCTCGCGCGTGTGTTCATGGTTCACCTCGAAGGCTGACGCCTTGCTTCTCGCAGGCCTGCTTGAAGGCCCGACAGGCCCGGAACAAGAGCACGTCGAGCGTGCCCAGCTTCACGTCCATGGTGGCGGCGCAGTCCTCGCGCGAGCGGCCCTGCAGCAGTCGCAGGCGCAGGACTGCGGCGTAGCGCTCGTTCATGCCCGCCAGCACCGCCTCGATCTTCACCCGCAGGTGCTCGCGCTCGAGCTCGTCCTCGGTGGGATCGCGGCCCGGCGCCACCATGGTGTCGACGTGCTCGGCGAAGGCCCCCCGCAGTCGCTGGCGCCGCCCCGAGGATCGCAGCAGGTCGCGGGCCTTGTTCTTGGCCAGCACCTTGAGCCACGGGTAGAGGCCGGGCTCCTTCCACGCGTAGTTGGGCAGCGCCCCGAACGCGGCGAGGAAGGTCTCGCGCAGGCAGTCCTCGGCGTCGTCCTTGTCGCCGAGCATCGGCACCAAGACGTGGGCATAGATCGCGCGCGCGTACGCGCGATAGATCTGCTCGAAGGCGCGACGATCGCCCTTGGCCGCGCGTTGGACCAACGCACGCTCGTCGTCGAGGGCGTCGGGGCGCCGAGTCACCGCGGGCGCAAGGGTACCCCGCGACCGGCGGCGGTTGCTACCATCCGCGGCGACGTCCCCTTGCCTCGCCTCGACATCTTGATCGCGCGCAACTTCGGGATCTCGCGCAGCGCCGTGACCCGGCTGCTGCGCGCCGGCGCGGTGCGGGCCCCGGACGGCGGGCGGCTCGACGACGGCCGCCTGCAGGTCGAGCCCAGCACCCTGCCCTGGCCCATCGAGGTCGACGGCGTGACGCGACAGCTGCACGCGCGCTTCGAGGTCTTGCAGCACAAGCCGCTCGGTGTCGTCACCGCCCAGCGCGACGATCGCCACCCGACCGCCTACGCACTGCTGGCCGACGCGCCGTTGTTCCGCGAGCTGCGATCGGTGGGGCGGCTCGACCTCGACACCAGCGGCCTGTTGCTGTGGACCACCGACGGCACCCTGCTGCATCGGCTGACCCACCCGCGCTGGGGCGTCGAGCGCTGCTACCACGCGGCCCTGTCGGCGCCGTGGCAGCCGCTGCCCGACGAGCTCGCCCTCGACGACGGCCACCGACCCGACATCGTCGAGCTCACTGCGATCGGCCCCGAGCAGTGCCATCCCGCGCTGCGACCCGAGCCCGACGCGGTCGCGCACGCCTCGATCACGATCACCGGCGGGCGCTTCCACGAGGTGCGACGCATCTTCGCCGCGCTGGGCTCGCACGTGCTGTCGCTGTGCCGCGTGCGCTTCGGTGGCGTGACGCTGCCGCCGACGCTCGCGCCCGCGCAGTGGCAGCCGATCGATCTTCGCGCGCACTTCCGCGGGCTCACACCGCGGGACCTCGACGTCGCCGACGACGACCCGGCGTCTTAGTTCGTTGGCTTCGAGCTGCGCGCGCACCCGCGCTCTCGGGTGGCCCCCGGCGAGCCGCTCGAGGCCCGGCACCGGCCCAGAATCGGGACGATCGGACACATTCGTGCGGTCGCGGCTCAAGCTCGGACGCCGTCGCAGCGATGACGCTTACGCATGACGACGACGGCAAACCTCGGGACGAAGTGGGGCGCGGCGGCACTGGTGGCGGCGACCCTCGCGGCGATCGGCTGTGACGTGCAGCTGATGCCGGAGGCCGCGAGCTACGACGGCGTCGTCACGCCGCGACTCGAGGTCGTGGTGCAGGCCGACGCGATGCCGGCCCAGGACGTCGCCGCCGTCGACCTCGAGCTGGTCGAGGTGTCGCTGCACCGCGAGAGCGACGACGCGTGGGTATGGATCGCCGGCGACGCCGAGAACGTCGAGCTGTCCCTCGGTGGCACCGACGCCCAGGCGGTCGTGCCCTTGCTCGCCGATCACTACGATCGCGTGCGCATCGTGCTCGATACGCCACGGGTCGCGAGCCACGGCAAGTGGAAGCGCGCCGAGCTCGTCGCCGACGAGCTCGAGCTCGAGCTGGACCTCGATCTCGACGCGGACACGCGGCTCGAGCTGCGCTTCGACGTCGCCGAATCGCTGAGCGGCAACGCCAGCGGATGGCGCTTCGAGCCGCGGGCGTGGGCGCACGCGGGCCACGCCCAGCTGCCGTAGCCTTTGGCGCTCGCCCGGCGCGGGACGCCCGCGGTAGGCTACGCGCCCGCCATGCGCGTCACTCCGCTGCTCCCCCTCCTCGTGCTGCTGACCCTCGCGACCTCGTGCGACCGCGAGCCCACGCCCGATGCGGGCGTGCGCAAGGCCCCCGATGCGGGCAAGGCAGGCGCCGCCGAGCCTGACGGCGGCAAGGCGGGCGCCGTCAAACCGGACCCGGGCAAGCCCGCCGTCGCCGAGCCCGCAGCGGGCGCGAAGGATCCCGACGCGCCGATCGAGCTGGCCGCCATCGCCGTCACCGCGCCGCACCCCTTCGGCGTGCGCGACATGCTGGCGATGGATCGCCTCGGCGACCCGGTGCTCGACGGCAAGGGCAACGTCATCTTCGTGCTGCGACAGACCGATCTCGCGGGCAACCGCGGGCGCACCGACCTGTGGAAGGTCGCCATCGCCGGCGGCGCACCCACGCGGCTGACGACGCACCCCGAGTCCGACGACAGCCCCCGCGTCGCGCCCGACGGCACCATCTACTTCTCGTCCGGACGCGGCGGTCAGCCGGGGGTGTGGAAGCTGCCGCCCGGCACCACCGATGCGGTGAAGGTCACCGACCTGCCGCTGCCGATCGCCGCGCTCGCGCTGTCGCCGGCCGGCGATCAGCTGGCGTTCTCGATGGAGGTGTTCGTCGATTGCGAGGACCTCGCGTGCACCAAGGCGCGGCTCGACGCTGCGGCCGCGCAGAAGGCCAGCGGCGTGCTGTACGACCACATGTTCGTGCGGCACTGGGACAGCTGGGCCGACGGTCGCCGCAACCACCTCTTCGTGATGCCCGTCGCCGGCGGCACACCGATCGACGTGACCAAGGGCCTCGACGCCGACGTGCCCAGCAAGCCCTTCGGCGGTGCCGAGGAGTTCACGTTCTCCCCCGACGGCCGCACGATCGTGTTCGGCGCCCGCGACCGCGTGGCGGACGAGCCGTGGTCGACCAACTTCGATCTCTTCGCGGTCGCGAGCGACGGCAACGGTGAGCGCAAGAAGCTCACCGCCGGGAACCCCGCGTGGGACAGCCACCCGCGCTTCTCGCCGGATGGGCAGACGCTCTACTACAAGGCGATGAAGCGGCCCGGCTACGAGGCCGACCGCTTCCACCTGGTCGCGATGTCGTGGCCCGACGGCACGCCCCGCGCCGTCACCGACGCGTGGGATCGATCGATCGACGAGCTGAGCATCGACCCCGACGGCAACACCGCGTGGGTCACCGCCGACGAGCTCGGCCGCAAGAAGGTCTTCGCGGTCGACCTCGCGACCGGCACGGTGACACCGCGCAGCGAGAACGGCTCGGTGGCGTCGGTGCTGGCCGACGCGACCCAGCTGGTGTTCCTGCGCGACGACCTGCGCGCACCCGCCGAGCTGTTCCGCCTGGCCAAGGGCGGCGGCGAGCCGACCGCGATCACGACCATCAACACCACCAAGGTCGCCGCCGCGCAGATGGGCAAGGCCGAGCCGTTCGAGTTCGTCGGTGCCGGCGGTGACACCGTACACGGCTGGGTGGTCGAGCCGGTCGGACTCGACGCCGCCAAGACCTACCCGGTCGCGCTGCTGATCCACGGCGGTCCCCAGGGCAGCTTCGGCGATCACTTCCACTACCGCTGGAACCCGCAGGCCTACGCGGGCGCGGGCTTCGGTGCGGTGATGATCGACTTCCACGGCTCGACCGGCTACGGCCAGGCCTTCACCGACGCGATCAACGACGACTGGGGCGGCAAGCCGCTCACCGACCTCGACAAGGGCCTCGAGGCCGCGCTCGCCAAGTACCCCTGGCTCGACGGCACCCGCGTGTGCGCGCTCGGGGCCTCGTACGGCGGCTACATGATCAACTGGATCGCCGGCAAGCTGCCCGATCGCTTCCGCTGCCTGGTCAACCATGACGGGCTGTTCGACATGCGCTCGATGTACTACGCGACCGAGGAACTGTGGTTCCCCGAGTGGGAGCACCGCGGCCCGCAGTACCTCGTGCCCAAGCGCTACGAGCTGTGGAACCCGGTCAACCTGGTCGCGCGGTGGAAGACGCCGATGCTGGTCATCCACGGCGCGCTCGACTTCCGCGTGCCCGAGGCCCAGGGACTCTCGACCTTCACGGCGCTGCAGCGCCGCGGCATCGAGAGCCGCTACCTGCGGTTCCCCGAGGAGAACCACTGGGTGCTGCGACCGGCCAACAGCATCCAGT
Organism: Deltaproteobacteria bacterium; assembly: GCA_016709225.1. Classification (NCBI taxonomy): domain Bacteria; kingdom Pseudomonadati; phylum Myxococcota; class Myxococcia; species Deltaproteobacteria bacterium. The sequence goes on from JADJEE010000001.1 coordinate 2,233,727, forward strand.
GGCACGACACCGTGCTGGCGTGGCTGGCCGATCACACCGCCGCGGGCACGAAGTGACGCGCGACGACAGCCTCGTCGTCGCGGGCGTCGATCCGGGCACCTGCGCCGAGGGGCCACACCGACGCTTCGCGCTGTGGCTGCAGGGCTGCACGCTGGCGTGTCCGGGCTGCTGCAACCCGGAGTTGTTCGACGCCGACGCGGGGCGACGGCGCAACGTGTCGGAGCTGCTCACCGAGATCACCGCGGCGCCCGGCGGTGTCGAAGGCGTGACCGTGGTCGGTGGCGAGCCGCTGCAGCAGCTGCCCGCGCTCACGCGACTGCTGGCCGGCGTGGCGGCGAGCGGGCTCGGCGTGCTGGTGTTCACCGGCTACGAGCCCGACGAGGCCCGTGCGCTACCCGGCTTCGACGCGCTGTGGCAGTGCTGCGACACGCTGGTCGCCGGGCGCTTCGACGCGCGTCGCCGCGACGGCGCGCCGGCGTTCGTGGGCTCGCGCAATCAGACGCTGCTGCATCGCACCACGCGCTACGCCGCCGACGCGCTGTGGCAGGGCCCGCCGATGGCCGAGCTGGTGGTCGAGCCCGACGGCCGGGTTCGCCTCGTCGGTGCGCCGTCGACCGGTCTCGCGCTCGCGCGTGCGCTCGCAGGCCCGCGCGCCCTGCGGCTTGCGGACGCGTGAGCGACTGCGCGATGCTCCGCGGCACCCATGGCGAAGGCGAGGCCCACCGCAAAGACCAAGGCGACCGCGAAGGCGAAGCCCAAGGCGAAGCCCACGCCCGTGTCCAAGGCGAAGCCCGCCGCGAAGCCCAAGGCCGCGTCCAAGGCGAAGCCCGCCGCGAAGCCCACGGCCGCGTCCAAGGCGAAGCCCGCCGCGAAGCCCACGCTGCCGCCGCCTGCGACCGGTGAGGGCGAGTCGCCTCGGCACTGGCTGATGAAGTCGGAACCCGATGCGTTCTCGATCGATCAGCTGGCCGCGATGGGTCGCTCGCCGTGGGACGGCGTGCGCAACTTCATGGCCCGCAATCACATGGACACCATGAAGCTCGGCGACCGGGTGCTGTTCTATCACTCGAGCTGCAACCCGCCCGGCGTGGTCGGCATCGCCGCGGTGAGCCGCGAGAGCCACCCCGACCCGACCGCGTTCGACCCCGCCAGCAAGTACTACGACCCGGGCTCGAGCCGCGACCAGCCGCGTTGGCGCATGGTCGAGGTCGCGTTCGTCGCCAAGCTGCCGCAGATGGTCACGCTCGAGACCATCCGTGACACGCCGGAGCTGTCGGACATGGTCTTGGTGCGCGCCGGTCGGCTTTCGGTGCAGCCCATCACGCGGGCGCACTTCGAGCGCATCGTCGCGATGGGCGGCGGCTCGAGCGACGCCCGCGAACTCACGCGATCGTGAGCTGCGCGAGCGGGCGCGCGGCCATGCGCGCGCGCACGGTCAGCGTGGCGCGGGGATCGACCGCCGCGCGCTCGAGCACGGGGGGCTCGCCCCACGCCGCCGCGATCGCGTCGTGCAGCGGGCCACGCACCCGCTCCCAGCCGGCGTCGTCGTTGGGCGCGCGCAGGCGATCGAGCACGCGTACCTCGAGGCCGCCGGTGTCGAACGACAGCCGCCCCGCGAGGCTCGCGTGCGCCTGCAGCAGCCGCGCCGCGCGGATGACCCGCGCGAGCGCGACGCCGGCGGTGGCGGCCGCGTCGGCGGCCGGCTGACCGCGCTTGCGGTGGTAGGCCAGGCCGACACCGCCGCGGCTGCGATCGATCACGTAGTGCCCCTCGTGGCACACCAGCAGCACGCCGGGTCCCTCGCCGACGTGGGCGTAGTCGGCGACGTCGATCATGACGTCGTCGGTGAGCGCACCGGTGCGGATCCAGTCGTGGAAGACCGGGATGTAGTCGTCGAGCGCGGGGGTCTGCGGGCCGACGATCGCGAGCTTGAAGCCGTAGTTGAGCACGTGCATGGCGTAGTGGGGCGTTTCTCGCGGGGGTCGTGTCTCCGCTAGGGGAGCGGCGCGGACTGGGCCGACAGCTTGGCCTCGCAGGCGTACGCGGCCTCGATGAAGAGCTGGGCCTCCTCGACGTAGTGGTGGGCGTCGTCGTGCGAGGACTGATCGAGATCGCGGCCCGCCAGCGCGAAGAAGTAGTGCGCGAACTTGCCGCCCGCGTACGGATCGAAGAACAGCTTGGTGTCGTAGTAGCGGGCGCGGAACTGCTCGACGATGCGCGCCGGGTCGTCGTCGATGTCGAAGGTCTGCGCGCGCACCAGGGCCTTGGCGGCCAGCAACATCGCCGACAGGGCATCCTTGGCGGCGCCGACCGCATCGCCGCGCTCGAGCTTCTCGGAGGCCTCGAAGGCCACGCGCTCGCCATCGGAGAGGCCGAACTTCGCGACCGACACGATCTCGCCGGCACACTCGCCGACGCCGATGTCGCCGATGCCGTACTCCCGAGGGTCGGCCCAGTCGTGGTAGAGGTCGCGGGCCTGCTCGTAGCTCGGCACGTCCATCAGGTCCGACAACATCTCGCGGACCTTGGACTTGCCGATGCGCTTCACGAAGGCCTGGAAGCCCTCGCCGACCGTGCGCTCCTCGACGAAGCGGGCGGTGATGCGATCGACGACCTCGGGGATGCGCTTGCTCGGCACCGCGCCGATCGCCAGGCCGAACTGCCCGGCGTTGTGGGTCCACTGCCCGCCGAGCACGACCTGGAAGTGCGGCACGCGACGGCCGTCGACGTTGCGCTGCACGCCGAGGAAGCCGAGGTCGGCGACGTGGTGCTGCCCGCACGAGTTGAAGCAACCGCTGACCTTGATGCGCAGGCCGCCGATGGCCTCGTCGTGTCCGGCGCTGCGGGCCGCCAGCCGCTGCCGCAGCTCACCGGCCAGGCCGCGGCTGGCCGAGATGCCGAGCTTGCAGGTGTCGGTGCCGGGGCACGCGGTGACGTCGACGATGGTCTCGGCACCGGGCGCGGCCAGACCGAGCGCCGCCAGGCGCTGGTAGACCGCCGGCACGTCGGCCTCGGGCACCCAGCGCAACACCAAGTTCTGCTCGACCGTGAGCCGCACCGCATCGCCGGTGAACTCGCGCGCGAGATCGGCGAGCCCGCGGGCCTGATCCGGGGTGAAGTCGCCGAGCGGCATCGTCACCGACACCACGGCGTAGCCGCTCTGCCGCTGCGGTCGCACGTTGGTCGCCCACCACGCGTCCATCGGGTCGCCAGGCTTGCGCACGCGCAGCGCCGGCGCCGGCGGCTTCTTGGGCTGATCGTGGGCCGCGACGTCACCGATCCACGCGGTCCAGCGGGCATCGACGGGAATGCGGTCGCGCTCCTCGAGCACCACGCGCCGGAACTCCTCGAGGCCCATCTTCTTCACGACGAACTTGAGCCGCGCACGGGCGCGGTTCTGCTTCTCGCCGTGGCGCGCGAACACGCGGCACACCGCCTGCGCCAGCGGCAACATCTCGGCCTCGGGTACGAACTCGTCGAGTGCCAGCGCCTGGTGCGGCACCGCGCCCAGACCACCGCCGACGTAGAATGCGAAGCCGCGCTGCTCCTTGCCGTCGACCTCGCGCGTGAGCGCGACCAGGCCGATGTCGTGCATGAGCGCCAGCCCGCACGCCTCGGTCGCACAGCCCGAGAATGCAATCTTGAACTTGCGGCCGAAGTCCTGGGTGTCGGGGTGGCCGAGCAGGTAGTCGGCCAACGCCTTGGCGTAGGGCGTGATGTCGAACGCCTCGGTCTTGCACACGCCGGCGATCGGGCAGCCGGTCACGTTGCGCACCGAGTTGCCGCAGGCCTCACGGGTGGTGATCCCGACCGCGGCCAGGCGACGGAACAGGTCCGGGGTGTCGTCGATGTTCACGAAGTGCAGCTGGATGTCCTGGCGCGTCGTCACGTGCAGGATGTCGTCCGAGTACTCCTCGGCGACGTCGGCCAGCACGTCGAGCTGCGCGGCCGTGAGGGCGCCGAACGGGATCTTGAGCCGCACCATGCCGGGTGCGTCCCACACCGTCTCGGGGCCCTTGGTCAGATCACCGCAGGGGAACGACAGCGTCTGATCCTTCTCGCCGTCCCAGCGCTTGCCGTTGTCGTAGCGCTGTCCGTAGGCACCGCGACGCAGTCGCGTCTCCGCGAACAGCTTGTCCTCGATCTTGCCTTCCTTGCGCAGCTCGAGCTGCCGCTCGAAGACATCGATCTCCTGCTCGAGCTGCGGCGTCGCAGCACCGGCCAGCCGTTCTTTCCAACGCACGTCGTCCATGGGTCGTCTTCTCGTCGTCACGCCACCGGGCGACGAAGCGCGCCCGTCCGGCCGAAGGTTGGCCGGTCACCCGTGGGGGAGTTGTCCCAAACCTGACCGTAAAGTCAATCTCACCCCCCTCGAAGGGCGCCGAACGCCCCGCAATTCATGGGCCTTTGGTAGATTGTTTTATACGGTATCCGGCCGCTAATTTGGGTCGCCGCCGGCGCCGTCGCGGGGTCCCAGCCAGGCGGCGCGGGTGTCCGCGTCCATCACCGCGGCGTCGAGCGAGCGACGGGTGAGCCGCTCGATCGTCGCGCGGTCCCAGCCGAACGCGGCCGCGCAGCGCAGGTACTCGTCGACCAGCTCCACGCCGAACAGCGCCGGATCGTCGGTCGCGAGCACGGCCGCGACGCCAGCATCGAGCAGCGCGGGCAGTGGATGCGACGCGAGGTCGGCATGCACACCCAGCGCGACGTTGCTGCTCGGGCACACCTCGAGCACCACGCCGCGATCGGCGAGCTCGCGGACGAGGGCTGCGTCTTCGATCGCACGCACGCCGTGGCCGATGCGCGTGGCCCCGAGGCGATCGATCGCCGCACGCACACTGGCGGGACCGAGGAACTCGCCGGCGTGCGGCAATGCGGCGAGTCCGGCCGCGCGTGCGCGCTCGAACACCGGCACCACCGCATCCAGCGGATGATCCGGCGCCTCGGGCCCCGCGAGTCCCAGCCCGGCGACCGCGGCCCGCTCACGCTCGGCGAGCGCGAGCGCGAACGCCAGGGTCGGCGCGGCCTGGTCGTCGAAGCCGCGCACGATGTCGAACACGTAGGCGATCGAGACCCCGATCGCCGCCGCGGCCGCGCGACCGGCCAGCAGCCCCTCGCGCATCACCTCGAGCGGCACGCCCCGCGCCGCGTGGGTCATCGGCGTGAACGTCACCTCCGCGTGCACGACCCCACCGTCGCGCAGCCGCAGCGCCAGCGACGCGACCGCCTCGCACAGATCCTCGGGCGTCTGCAGACACCGCGACAGCGCCAGGTACACGCGGATGAACGCCGCGAAGTCGGCAAAGCGATAGGCCGCCCGCACGCCTTCGATACCACCCTCGTCGCCGGGCAGGCGCACGCCGTGGCGCGCCGCGAGCCGCAGCGCCAGCGCGGCGTCGATCGAGCCCTCGAGGTGCACGTGTAGCTCCGCCTTGGGCAGCGCTGTGACGAAGGAACGGAGGTCGTCGTCGTCCATGCCCGGCTAGGGCGAGAGCGTAGAACAGATCGATGCGCCCAAGCGCCCGCGCGTTGATGCTATGGTCGCTGCCGCCCCCCGTGTCGGACTCCGCCGCCACGCCGCTGCCGCGACCGATCCCGCTGTGGGCCGCGGCGCTGCCGATCCTCGCCCTCATCGGCCTCTTGTCGCTGGTGATCCTGGTGTTGCCGAAGCTCCAGCCGGGGTTCGAGGGCACCGGGCACCTGCCGCTGGTCGCAGCCGCGGCGGTGGCGGCGATCGTCGCACGGGCCCACGGCCACCGCTGGGACGCGATCGAGTCTGGCATCGTCGAGGCGATCAAGCTGTCGATGGGCGCCATGCTGATCCTGTGCGTGATCGGCATGCTGATGGGCACGTGGATCGCCGCCGGTGTGGTGCCGGCGCTCATCCACTGGGGGCTCGATCTGCTGGCGCCGAGCTACTTCCTACCGACCGCCTGTGCGGTCTGCTCGGTCGTCAGCCTGGTGAGCGGATCGTCATGGTCGACCGCGGGCACGGTCGGGCTGGCGTTGGTCGGGGTCGGCACCGCGCTCGGCATCGATCCGGCCATGACCGCAGGCGCGGTCGTGAGCGGCGCGTACTTCGGCGACAAGCTCTCGCCGATGTCGGACACCACCAACCTGGCGCCGGCGATGGCCGGCACCGACCTGTTCTCCCACGTGCGGCACATGCTGTGGACCACGGTGCCGTCGTGGAGCATCGCGATGCTCGCCTACGTGGTGCTCAGCCTGACGGTCGACGTCGATCCGAACGCCGGCTCGGTGGCGGCGATCCAGTCCGCGATCGAGGGCCGCTTCTCACCGGGGTTGCTGCACCTGATGCCACCGGTGGTCGTGATCGTGCTGGTGGCGCGGCGCATGCCCGCGCTGCCGACCCTCCTGCTCGGCGTGGTCATCGGCGGCCTGATCGCGGTCGCGTTCGAGTCGAGCACCCTGCCCGAGGTGCTCGACGCGGCGCTGCGCGGCTACAAGTCCGCCACCGGCGACGCCGCGGTCGACGAGCTGCTCAGCCGCGGCGGGCTGTTCTCGATGGCCAACACCGTGCTGCTGATCCTGTGCGCGATGAGCTTCGGCGGCGTGATGGAGTCGTCGGGCATGCTCGCGGTGCTCGCCAGCTGGCTGCTGCGGCTGGCCCACTCGGCCGGCTCGCTCATCGCCGTCACGGTGCTGACCGCCTGCGGCATGAACGTCGTCGCAGCCGACCAGTACATCTCGATCGTGGTGCCCGGCCGGATGTTCGCACCGGCGTTCCGCGAGCGCGGGCTCGATCCCAAGAACCTCTCGCGCGCGCTCGAGGACGGCGGCACGCTGACCTCCGCGATCGTGCCGTGGAACACCTGCGGCGCATTCATGGCCGCGACCCTGCTGGTCCCGACCGTCGACTACCTGCCCTACGCGGTGCTGAACTACATCAACCCGGTGGTCGCGATCGTGCTCGCGACGCTGGGCATCTCGATCGCCCGCGCGCCAGGTGCCGCGGGCTCCGGCTAGCCGCGCGCGGCACCGAAGCGCCAGGTCCAGGTGAGCCCACCGGCGGTGGGTCGCCCACGGCGATCGCCGTCGAGCCAGGCCCCGACCGAGCCGCCGCGTTCCCAGATGCGGTGCTTGTTGCGTCGGGTGACACCGACCGCGAGCAACACCGCGCCGGTGATGAGCATGAGCGATCCGTAGCTGACCCGCACGATCGAGAGCGCGAGCAGGCCCTTGCACTGATCACGGGTCGGCGTGGCGCCGATCGATTGCCAGCGCTCGCTGCAGTGCCCCGGCGCGCTCAACCACACCATGCTGGCGGCCGAGGCGACCGAGAGCGTACCGAGCGGCACGAGGATCGAGCCGGCGATGATCTCGTCGTCGCCGTCGGGGGGCTCGCGGCCGGCGGTCTTGCGCAGGTCCCAGTAGCCGCCGACGACTCCGCCGGGCGGCTCCACCGAGGGCGCTGGCCCACCCTGCGTGGCGGCGTCGAGCGACGGTGGCGGCGGCGACTCGCGGAAGCGGCCGCGACTGGGCGCCGGCGGCTCCGGCTCGGGCTCGACGTCGTCCGGCGCGGCGTCGTCGCTCGACGCATCGTCGCGCACGACGTCTGGGTCCGACGCGTCGTCCTGCGGTGCGCCTTCGCGGGGTGCGTCGTCGACGGGCGCATCGATCGCCTCGGCGTCGGCGCTCGGCGAGGGCTTCGCCGCAGCCGTGCGCGTGGGCGCAGCCACCAGCGTGCGTGCCCACGCCGGCTGTGGCACGGCCGTGCTCGCCACGGTGGTGCCGAGCAGCACGCACAGCCCCGCGCGAGCCGACCACGATCGGGCGCCCGCAACGACTGCGCACCTGCCTCGCGCACGCGCGTGCAGGCATGCGACGTCGTCGTGGCGTGCGACGTCGTCGTGCCCAAAGGCCGCATGCTGCGGTCGCATCGCGGCAAGCGTACCGGATCGCGACCATCGCCGCCTTCGCGCCGGTGATCGAGCGCGGGCCCACGCGCGGCCGGCTCCGCTCGGGTTGCGCCGGGTTTGGCACGACCCATGATGCGCCAGAGCCGAAGCGCCGATGTCCGCTGGTGGACGGCGTCGACTCGAATCGAAGGGAGCCGTCATGCCCGCGTTCAGCCCCGAGACCGCGACCGTCAAGACCCGTCATGCGCTCGCTCACGCACAGGCGATGGCGAAGGAGCTCGGTCACCCCGAGCTCACCAGCCTCCATCTGTTGACCGCGTGCGCGCAGCAAGACGGTGGCCTGGTCGCGCCGCTGCTCGAGCGCGCCGGCGTGCACGCCTCGGCGTTGCAGCGCGTGCTGGCACGCGAGCTCGGCAAGCTGCCCAAGACCCAGGGCGCCGATCTCCGCCTGAGCAAGGAGCTCGGCGAACTGCTCGACCTCGCGGCCGCCGAGGCCGATGCGCTGCACGACAAGTTCGTGAGCACCGAGCACATCGTGCTCGGCGCGCTCACCGAGAAGGCCGCCCGCAGCAAGGTCCGCGCGGCCGCGGTGCTCGAGGAGCTCGGCGCCAGCCGTGAGCTGGTGCTCTCGGCGCTGCGCGACGTGCGGGGCAATCAGCGCGTCGACACCGAGGAGCCCGAGGGCAAGTACGAGGCGCTCGAGAAGTACGCCCGCGATCTCACCGCGCTGGCGCGCCGCGAGAAGCTCGATCCGGTGATCGGCCGCGACGCGGAGATCCGCCGCACGCTGCAGGTGTTGTCGCGTCGCACCAAGAACAACCCGGTGCTGATCGGCGACCCCGGCGTCGGCAAGACCGCGATCGCCGAGGGCATCGCCCAGCGCATCGCCGCCGGCGACGTGCCCGAGAGCCTCCGCGACAAGCGACTGCTGCAGCTCGACCTGGCCGCGCTGGTCGCCGGCGCGAAGTACCGCGGCGAGTTCGAGGAGCGGCTCAAGGCCGTGCTCACCGAGGTCGCCGAGGCCCAGGGCAAGATCATCCTCTTCATCGACGAGCTCCACACGCTCGTCGGTGCCGGCAAGGGCGAGGGCGCGCAGGACGCCGCCCACATCCTCAAGCCGGCGCTGGCCCGCGGCGAGCTGCGCTGCATCGGGGCCACGACGCTCGACGAGTACCGCAAGCACATCGAGAAGGACAAGGCGCTCGAGCGACGCTTCCAGCCAGTGCTCGTCGAGGAGCCGTCGGTCGAGGACACCATCGCGATCCTGCGCGGGCTCTCGGCGCGCTTCGAGACCCACCACGGCGTGCGCATCCAGGACGCCGCGCTGGTGGCCGCCGCACGGCTGTCGCACCGCTACATCCAGAACCGCTTCCTGCCCGACAAGGCCATCGACCTGGTCGACGAGGCCTCGGCCAAGCTGAAGATGGAGGTCGAGAGCACGCCGACGCCGATCGACGAGCGTGAGCGCAGGATCACCCGCCTGCAGATCGAGAAGTCGGCGCTGCGGCGCGAGAAGCAGACCCCGGCCGTGTCCGATCGACTCGGCGCGGTCGAGGCCGAGCTCGCGACGCTGGGCGAGGAGGTCGCCGCGATGCGCTCGCGCTGGCAGACCGAGCGCGAGAAGATCGCCGAGATCAAGCAGATGTCGGAGCAGATCGAGAACGTGCGCGCCGAGGCCACCCGCGCCGAGCGCTCGGGCGATCTCAACCGCGCCGCCGAGCTCACCTACGGCACGCTGCGAGAGCTCGAGCGCAACCGCGAGCACGCCCGCGAGGTGCTCAAGCAAGCACTCGCCGAGGGCTCGTTCCTGCGCGAGGAGGTCACCGACGAGGACATCGCGGCGATCGTTGCCAAGTGGACCGGCATCCCGGTGTCGCGGATGTTGGAGAGCGAGCAATCGCGGCTGCTCGGCATCGAGGCCAAGCTGCACCAGCGCGTGGTCGGCCAGGACGAGGCGGTCAAGCGCGTCGCGGCGGCCGTGCGCCAGTCGCGGGCGGGCCTGGGCGATCCCAACCGCCCGGTCGGGTCATTCCTCTTTCTCGGGCCCACCGGCGTCGGCAAGACCGAGCTGGCCAAGGCACTCGCGGAGTTCCTGTTCGACGACGAGCGCCACGTGGTGCGCATCGACATGAGCGAGTACATGGAGAAGTTCTCGGTCTCGCGGCTCATCGGGGCCCCGCCCGGCTACGTCGGCTACGACGAGGGTGGCCAGCTCACCGAGGCCGTGCGCCGCCGCCCGTACTCCGTGGTGCTGCTCGACGAGATCGAGAAGGCCCACGCCGATGTGTTCAACCTGCTGCTGCAGGTGCTCGACGACGGGCGCCTCACCGACAGCCAGGGTCGCACGGTCGACTTCCGCAACACCATCGTGCTGATGACCAGCAACGTCGGCAGCGACCGCGTGCGGGCCGAAGGTGGCGACGATCCCCGCGAGGCCGCGAGGCTGCGCGAGGCCGCACTGCGGGCCCACTTCCGGCCCGAGTTCTTGAACCGCCTCGACGGCATCATCGCCTTTGCGCCGCTGGGTCGCGATCAGCTGCGCGGCATCGTCGACATCCAGCTCGATCGCCTGCGCCCGCGGCTGGCCCAGCGCGACCTGGCGCTCGAGGTCACGACGGCCGCCAGCGACCGCCTGGCCGAGCGGGGCTACGACGCCGAGTTCGGCGCACGCCCGCTCAAGCGGCTCATCCAGCAGGCGATCGTCGACCCGCTGTCGCTCGCGCTGCTCGAGGGCAAGGTGCAGCCCCACGACACCGTGGTGGTCGAGGCGGTCGACGAGCACGACGCCCGCTACGACGAGGGCCGCGCGGGCATCGTGGTGACACCCCGCCACGGCGAGCTCGCCAGCGGGGCCTGAGTCGACCGCCACGGGCGGGTGATGCGGGCGCCTCGGCACGCATCACCCGCACTGCGCGCCCGTACAGAGCACCGCGGGGGGCGTCATTGCTGCTAGACTGCGGGGCCGAGATTCGATCTCGGCTGCTCGAGCGATGAACGACGCGCTGAAGATGTTCCTCATCGCGCTGGTGACGACGATCGCGTCTCAGCTCCTGCTGGGCCCGTACATCCTCAAGCTGCAGGGGGTCATGCCCATCACGCCCACCACGGTGGCGCCGATGGTGGAGCAGAGCGTGCCCGCGCCGAGCGGCGGCGGGGTCGAGGGCGCCAAGCTGGCCGCACCGAACCTCGAGGGCATCCTCGTCGACGAGGCGCGCGATCGCTGGCGCGCCAAGGGCATCGAGATCATCGAGGAGGACGAGCGAGACGGCTCGGGCGCCGAGCCCGGCACGATCCTGCAGCAGCGACCCGCCCCCGGCGCCGAGCTCTCGACCCGCGAGATCCGCGTGGTGGTGGCGCGCAAGAGCGAGGCGAGCAAGGTCCCGGACGTCACCGGCAAGGCCGTCGACGACGCGCGCAAGCAGCTCGAGGAGGCCGGTTTCGAGGTCCCCGCACCGTCGCCCGAGGCCTCCGAAAAGCCCGCCAACACCGTGCTGCGTCAGACCCCGGCGGCGGGCGAGGGCGCGAAGAAGGGCTCGGTCGTGCGACTGGTGATCGCCGAGCCGGCCGGCATCGAGGTGCCGAAGTTCACCGGCCTCTATCTGGGCAAGGCCAAGAAGGCGATCACCGACGCCGGCCTCGTGATCGGGCCGATCCGCCGGGTCGAGCACGCCGAGCTGGGCCAGGACTACGTGCTCAAGCAGACCCCGGTCGCGGGCGAGAAGGTCCCACCGGGCACCGAGGTCGAGCTCGTGGTCGTCGCGCCGAACTAGTACCTCGACACAGCGATAGTGATGGGTCAGAACGCCGTCATGGCCGCGACTCCGCAAGGCGCCGTGCCGCCGGAATACCGGGCGTATTTCAAGGTGCGGCAACGCAGCGAGGCGCGGTCAGGGCGGTGTTATGGCCCGTCACTATCGCTGTGTCGAGGTACTAGTACCTCGACACGGCGAGCGCTCACGTCGGCGGGGGCTCGGGCGATCGTCGGGCGCGGATGAACTCGACGACGGCGGGGATCACCGAGACGATGATGATCGCGAAGATGACGTACGTGAAGTTCTTCTTCACGAACGGCAACTCGCCGAACTGGTTGCCGAGCAGCAGGAACGACCACACCCACGCGATGGCGCCGCTGACGTTGTAGAGCGCGAAGCGTGCGTAGCTCATCTCGCCGATGCCGGCCACGAACGGCGCGAAGGTGCGGATGATCGGGATGAAGCGCGCGAGGATGATGGTCTTGCCGCCGTGGCGGGCGTAGAAGGCCTGCGCGCGCATGAGGTGCTGGCGGTTGAGCAGCCGCGAGGTCTGGCTCGAGAACACCCTGGGCCCGAGCTTGCGACCGACCGCGTAGTTCACCGCGTCGCCCGCGATCGCGGCCACCGTGAGCGCCAGACCCACGAGCCACACGTTGATGGGCGAGCCCTCGGTGGCCGACAGCGCGCCGACGGCGAACAGCAGCGAGTCGCCAGGCAAGAACGGCGTCACGACCAGCCCGGTCTCGGCGAACACCACCGCGAACAGCAGCACGTACAGCCAACCGCCGAAGTCGGCGGCCCAGCCGTTGAGGTAGCGATCGAGGTGCAGGACGATGTCGAACAGCTGGCGCAACGGCTTGGTCTCGCGGACCGGATCTCTATCAGGTCGCGCGTCGCATGGGCACCACCCCAAGCGGGCCTTGGGACCCGAGGCGACCGCCCGCCGACGCGGGCCGGCCTACTCGACCGCGGTGAAGCCGTTGATCTGGGCGCTGCTGACGGGCACCGCGAAGCCCCCGGTCTGTGCCTGCGGCGTCGCGGAGTTGTTGTCGCACGGCATCGAGCCGCCGCTGCCGGGCGAGGGGGCGCAGTTGCCGTCGGCGCACTCGTCGGTGTTCACCTGCGCCACCGAGACCAGGGTCAGGCCCGGCGTGAAGCCGCCCGCGAACGTGGCATCGGTCGAGGTGGTGCCGGTCGTGAAGTTGAAGCCGGCCGCGGTGTCGGCGGTGAGCCGGAACGTCAGCTCGTACGTCGCACCCAGGTCGGGGTGCCAGGTGCCGGTCGCGGCCTCGTAGAAGTTCGAGTCGCACACGCCGGTGCTGGGCTCGTAGATCGTGAACGTGATGTTGTAGACCTCGATACCCTCGATCACCACCGGTGAGCCGCTGGTGCTGTCGGCGACGCCGGTCACGAAGATGCGCGGCGCTCGGATCGGACGCGCGAGCTTGGAGAACGCGCGCGTCTCGGTGACCAGGCCGGCACCGTCGTAGGGCGTGTAGATGCGCGTGCGCTCGATGTCCGACAGCGCCAGTCGCAGGTAGCCGGCGTTGTCCGGGAACGTGGTACCGGCGGTGGCGTTGCTGCCGGCGTACTTGGGCGCACCGGCGGGGATCGAGAAGCCGAGGTGTTGATCGCCGCTGCGGTGGTCGTCGATGAGCAGGTAGATGCTGCTGTGGAACGGATTGTCCTCGTCGCCACCATCGAGGGTGTCGTCGTAGGGCGAGCCGCTGATCATCGCCACCATGAACAGGTTCTGCTGCACGTCGTCGGAACCCGCCGCGATCGCGGTGAAGTCGTCGAGACGATCCGAGGCCGAGACCGCGGGCGGGTAGATGAAGGGATCGCCGCGGTTGCCGTCGTCGACGGTGCACTCGGTGCCGGTGCCCTCGCACGCCGGGAAGCGGAACACCTCCTGGGCGTTGCCACCCCAGGTGCTGCTCGCAGCGCTGCTGTCGGCCTCGTGGGGCATGGTGCCCGCGACCATGCCGAGGTCCCAGCGGAACAGACGACCGGCCGGATCGGCGATGTACGTCTCCTGCGCCTCGCCCCAGAACCGCGAGATGCAGTGGGTACCCACCGCGGGGTCGACCAGCGCGCCGAAGTTCGACTCGAACACCGGGTCGGCGATGTCGGGCAGCTCTGCGGTGTCGAGGATCTCGCCGGTGACCGCGTCGGCGAACACCAACGTCCGGCCCTCGCCGGTCGCAGGGGTCTCGCTGGCGACGTAGCCCGAGCCGAGCACCACGCGGGCCTGCGGGATCTCGGTCAGCTCGTTGTTGGTCAGCTGGTACGTCAACGCCGGCCGCGCCCAGGTCTGCCCGAGCAGGTTGTCCCAGCTGGCCGCGACGGCCGCGTCGGCGGTGCTCCACAGCACCTCGAACGGCCCTGCCGCGGACTCCGGGCTCATGTGCGAGAGATCGAGCGCGTAGTACTCCTGCCCACCGACGCCGAAGCCGAACAGGCCGAGGTGGACCCAGCGGGTATTGGCCTCGTCGTACGCGAAGCCGTGGTTGACGGTGCCGGCGACGCCGTAGAGGTGCTCGCTGATCTCGTCGGGCTGGCCCATCGCCGCAGCCCCATTCGCGACCTCTTGGTTGAGCGTCGGCAGCAACTCGGGCGGCACGAAGCCCCACAGCTCGTTGCCACTGTCGAGCTGGAACGCATGCAGGACGCCCATGTCGTCGCCGATCAGCACCGCCTCCTGGTACTGGTTGTGCGGCGACGGGTTGGGCAGCACGTTGGCTTCGTCGTTGGCGTCGCGCGCGAAGTCCTCGAGCGAGTCCGGCAGCACGCCGGCATCGATGTCGCCGTAGAGCCGGCCTGCACAGTGCGGGTCGTTGATCGCGACCTCGGGAATCCGCGTGCTGCGATAGGTGGGCACCCGCCGCACCACGACCGGCGCCGAGTTGGCGACCCCCGGCAGCTTCCAGCCGTCGGGGGCGTTCTGGCCCGCGACGAACGCGACGAACGCGTCGGCCTCGGCATCGTGATCGCCCGAGGTCAACAGCCCCTGGTCCTCGAGCACGGCCTTGAACGCCCCCGTCGCCGCGCCGCTGGCATCCGCCAGCGGCACCAGCGTGCGGTGATCGTCGGCGAGCGTGTACAGCCGACGGTCGGTCCAGTCGGTGCTCTGCAGGCACACGCCGGCGTCCCACACGTGGCTCTGCGGACAGGGGCCGAAGGTCTCCTCGAGCTCTTCGGTGGCGAACTCGGGGGCCGGCAGCACGCACCACGGCTGGGGATCGCCGAGGCCGTCGACGTCGGTGCACAGCTCGCGCGCGACGTGCCCGCGCCAGCCGGGGAACTCGGTGAACGCGTTGAGCTTGGTCTGCAGGATCTGTCCCTGCCCCGGCTCACCATCGGCGCCGAGGCCGAACGCGTTGAGGGTCGAGCCCGTGCCGGTCTGCAGATCGATGTCGACCGCGTCGGCGACGATGCCCGTGAGGATCGCGGTGAGCTCCGCGCTGTCGCCGGCCAGGAACGCGCAGGCACTCGAAGGGTTGCTGGGGTCGGCGCAGGTGTCCCACTCCGCCGCCGGCGAGTCGTCGCAGGGCGACGAGCAGGTCCCGCCATCACAGGCGCCGGCGGCCGCACACGCCATGTTGTTGAGCGTCGTGCTCGAGAGGAAGAAGCCGACCACGTAGGTCTTCACCGACAGCGTGTCGCGCAGCGCGGCGAGCCGCTGGTAGAGCGTCGCCCCACCCTCGCCGCTCGAAGGATCACCATCGGTGAGCAGCACCGCCGAGGTCGGCGCGCAGACGTCACCCGAGCCCACGCCGGTGACGAACTCGAGGTACGAGGCCACGGTGGTGTGGCTGAAGGCTGCGTTGGTCTGGATCGGCGAGCCCGAGATGGTGCCGATCGTGCTCGCCCATGGCGTGCCGCCCACGGTGTCGACCCCGCCTTCGATCATCGGGCTCGTCAGCGCCGCCACCTGTGCGTTGGCGGAGCTCCGCGAGCTGGGACCCCACAGATCGGACGAGATGCCGGACGACGACAGGTCGAGATAGAACGGCGCATACAGCCAGCCCGACTCGATCGAGCCGTTCTCACCCGAGATGCCGGCGCGGTTGAGGCCGCTGGCGCTGGCCTGCACCGGCCACTGCGCGTAGCCGGGAAAGCCGTCGACGTAGGGCCAGTAGTAGAAGTCCTGCCCGCGCACGCCGCTGTCGGTGGTGGCGTCGCTGTTGCCGTAGTCGCCCACCGTCGCGTGGGTGATCGAGGAGTCCGGATCGGTGCTGTCGTTGAGATTGATGCGGACGCCCATGAACGACGGGAACCACTGCACCTTGCGCTGCGAGTTGGCCCACGCGGTCATCTCCGCGCTGGTGGTGCCGATGAGCGGCGACGCCGGGACGTCTCCGGTCTGATCGTCGGCGGAGATCACCGCGCCGACGCCGAGATCGTCCCAGCGCAGGTACGGATAGGGGCGAATCTCCGAGCCCTGGCAGATGCGCCAGGCGCCGTCGTGATCGGGGTAGCGCTGGATGTCCTGCCAGGTGCCGCCGGCGAAGTACTCGTACTGCGTGACCCACGTGAAGCGGCGCTCCTCGGCGGCGCCGGGGCTGCACTTCGCCGGCACCGTCGGCGGCACGCGAGGCCCGCGTTGCTCGAACGTCATCAGCGCGAAGCTGCCGGCATTGCCGACGCTCGAGACCACCGCGTTGATCGACGCGCGCGCGGTCGCGATGCGGCTCGCGGTCTCGCTGCCGACCGTGCTCTCGCACTCGCCCCACTCGCAGAGATCGTCGTCGGCGTTGGCCTTGAGGCCCATCGAGCCCGAGGTGTCGAGCACGAACAACACGCGGGGCTTGACGGCCCCGAAGCTCGACCCCTGGGCGACGTAGTACGGCCGCACCCGCGCCTGCGTGGGCCCGAGCAGTGCGAAGCCCAGCACGAACACGACCCCCGCCACCAGCAGGCGCCCCCACGCCCGCACGGCCATCGCCACCGCCGCCCTCACGACCGCACCCCGCGTCCGCTATGAAAAAGCTGCGAGGTGGGTGCACTCCGATGCGCACCGGGCAGCGGCACGGGTGCGCCGCGAAGCAGGCAAGTGGTCGGAATCATGATCGGCATGGCGGCGTCGGGCGGCGCGCGAGTGGGGGCTCGGGCGCGGCCGGTCCCGGTGGTGCAAGGCCGGTGCCGGGCCGCCGGGCGCGGCGACCACGGCCTTTAGCGCTTGCCGTTCCAGTGCGGCATCGAGCCGTGGGGCGAGATGAAGTACTTCGCAGGCGACGCGAACGAGAGGTTGCTGACCCGCGAGGTGTAGATGCACGCGAACGACTCGACCTGCGCACCGAAGCGACTGGTGTCGTGGCGCTCGGTGAAGCTCGAGCCCCAGTAGGGATTGAACGCCGCGTCGACCTCGCTGGCGCGGCGCTCGAGGGTGTCGCGGGTCTCCTGTTCGTAGGCGCGCAGCCAGTCGAGGCGCCGACGGATGTCGGTGCGGGTCTGCTCGAGCAGCGCGGTCGCCTCCTGCAGGCTCACGCCACCGCGGGCGATCTCCTCGGGCTCGAGCCGCGCCAGCGTGCGCGCGAGGTACCGCTGACCACCGATCTCGTCGGCGAGTCGCGCACGCAGGGCGTGCAGGCCCTCGATCTCGCCGAGCGTCATCTCCCAGTCGCGGCGGACCTCGAGCTCGTGCTCGAGCTCCTGGACCACGAGCGCGGTGCGCCAGCCCGAGCTCTTCTTGCTGCGCACGATGTCGCCGTAGATGTGATCGCCGACGTAGAGCACCTCGTCGGAGAACACCCCGAGGCTGGCCTGCAGCCCCATCTGGTTGCCGCCACCGTAGATCTTGCCGCGCTGCACCTGCTGCTTGCGCCCGCCCAGCGGCGCACCGGTGGCGGGATCGAGCTCCTGGAACGGCGCGTTGTCGGTGAAGAAGCTCGGCTTGGCGGCGCCGACCACCATCCAGTCGAAGTACGTGGTCCAGTCGGGATACGACGGCAGCGCGCCGTCGAGCAGGTACTTCATGACCACGTCGGTGTAGTCGAGCAGGCTGTTGGTGAGCACGAACAGCTTCTTGCCGGCCGAGCGCAGCTGGTGGAGGGTGCGCGCGAGCTCGGGGTCCTTCTCGATGAAGTGGCCCGGGTCGTCGCGGACGTGGTCCTTGATCGAGCCGTCGCGGTGGGCTTCGTCGATGCACTCGCGCACGTCGAGCCACGCCTCGGCGTAGCTCGGCGGACCGCCGTCACCCCACAGCCCCGGGTCGCGGTCGATGAGCTCGACCGCGGCCGCGAACAGCGTGACCTCCGGCAGCGCGAACAGGGTGTCGACCGCGGCGAAGCGCTCGCGCTCCTGGCCCAGACGCTGGTCGCGGTAGATCGCCTTGCGTTCGGGACGCGCGAGCTTGCGAAGCCCGTGGTAGGCGCGGCCGACGTAGCCGTGTCGGTCCATCTTGATGACGTTGCCCAGCTTGCGGTCGACCATCAGCCCGCGGATGGCGAACTGCGGGTCGTTGGGCACCTCCCCCAGCGCCGCCGGGTAGCCACGGGCGATCAGCTTGGCGGTGGTCGACTCGATGGACTTGGCCTCGATCGCATCCTGGCGGTAGATCGCCAGGGTGTAGTCCATGTCGAAGCCGATGACCGAGATCGAGTCGAAGTTGAGGTCGCGGTTGGTGAAGATCCGCCGCTCCGACGGCGCCTCGGTCTCCAGGCCGGAGTCGAGCAGTGCCTTGCGGATGGGGGTCGGTAGGTCGGCGTCCGAGAACACGTTGGGGACGCCCAGCGTAACAGCATGCACGCCGCGACGTGCACAACTCTCACGAGGCTTCGGCGCTCTGATAGGTGGCGGCGCACACCGAGACCGCGGAGTTGTCGTTGTTGTGGCCGCCGCCATAGCCCTCGTCGGGGGTCTGGGGCTGCAGCACCGCCGCGCCGGCGCCGACGGTCAACACCAGCTCCTGCTCGACGGTCACGGTGGTGTTGCGCACCGTCGCAGAGGCGGTGACGACCACGCGGCCATCGGCGTCGTCGATCCACGAGGTGCTGCCGCCGCGCCCGAGCGCATCGGCGGCGTTGTTGCGGACCCACACGGACACCTGCGCCTCGGGGTCGCCACCGCTGACGAGGTCACGGAACGGCACCGCGCACCAGTTCTGCGGCGTCGCGGAGGCGTCGTTCAAGTACGAGACCGAGCCCTGCCGCATGCACGGGCGACCACCGCAGCCGACCGCGGTGCCGGTCAGTAGCTCGTTGCGCTGACCGGTCGCGATCCCGGTCATGTCGGGGATGCAGTCACCGCACGGATCGGTGCAGGTGGCCTGCGGGTTGTAGCCGACCAATGCCGCGTCGAGCGTGTCGCCGTCCATGCGCAGGTACTGTGCGGCCGCGAGGTCGGCGGCCGCCTGCGCCACCATCAGTGCCCGCTCGCGCGCGACCAGCTGCCCGGCCTGCTCGACCTCCCGCACCGAGCTGCGCACGACCAGCAGCCCCGCGGTCATCAGCGACACCGACAGCAACATCACGCTGACCATGGTCGCGCCGCGCTGCGATCGCGCGCGTCGGACGGTGCGGGGGCGGATGGGGCGGGCTTGCGTGGTCATGGTCCTGGGCTCCTCACTGCAGTCTGGGGTCGCGCCAGCGCAGGTTGTCGGGGGTGTAGCGCTCGGTCAGGGTGAACCGCTGGCGCACGCCGACCAACGAGGGGATCGCGGGGCGGTCCTCGATGGCAGGGAGATCGGCAATCGCGAGCCCGCCTGTACCCTCGTCGCCCTCGGTCGAGGCGACCAGGGTGATGCGGACCGTCTGCGGACTCATGCGAAACGGCGGCCCCGGATCGGACTCCAGCGCAGCCCAGGCGTCGCGGTTGTACTCGGCGCTGCCGTAGTTCACGCAGTCGGGCGCGCTCTGCTCTTCGAGCGCGTTGCCGAGCCACTCGTCGGTGCCGCGCTGGCCGCTCTCCGTGCGGTTCTCGTCGACCTGATGGTTCGGCAGGCCCGCGAGCGGACCCTCGGCCGGTCCCAGCTCCTCGAAGCCGCCATCGGGGTAGCGGATCGACAGCGCGTCGGAGCTGGCCTGCGACCAACCATCGCAACCCACCGCGATCTGCAGGTCCTCGATCATCGGCCCGATCGCGACCGCGGCCGGCGGGCTGTCGCTGCCCGGCAGGTGCAGCTGCGGTGCAGTGCAGCTACCGGCGGCGCAGTGGGGATAGTCGACACCGCCCAGACCCTCGAGGTCGCCGGCCTGGAAGCCGATGATGTCGTAGCGCACCAGGTACGGCAGCGCGGGGATCGAGTAGTCGATCTCGTAGCGAGACCAGCGCAGGCGGCCGACCGGCACCACCATCACCGACGACAGCGTGTCGGCCTGCCAGTCGTCGCCGCAGCCCACGGGCAACGCGTCGGAGGTGCAGGCCGGCGGCTCGTCGTTGAAGTTGCCCACCATCGTCGCGAGGCCTTGGTTGAAGCCCGAGGTGCCGCCGATCGGGAGGCTCCACTCGTAGGTCTCGGCGCCCGGCTGCACGTCGTCGGTGACCTGCAGCAGCAGGCACTGCGAGTGGGCGGTCGGCGAGAACGGCACCACCGCGGCGCCCGGACGCGCAGCCACCACCACGAACGTGCCGGGCGGGAACAGCTGCTGCACCTGTGCGAGGTGGGCGGGGTTGGTGCTGTCGAGGGCGCCCGGCGCCGTCTCGAGCGTGAGCGCCGTGGCGGCGCCGTCGATGCCGCCGTCGATCGTGAACACACCGACGTTGCCGAGGTAGTTGGCCTCGCCGGCGATGACGTCGAAGCTGTCGGCCGCGCCGGCCGCATCGACGGCCCCGCCCGAGCGCCAGTGGCCCTGGAGGCCGTCGCGCAGCACCCAGTAGCGCTCGCCCGTGACCGGATCGACGACCGCGTCGGCCGGCAGCCCGGCGCCGGGGTTCACCAGCTGGCTGGTGGCCGCGTCCCACACCCGCAGCTCCGTGCACGTGCGCGTGAAGCCGAGTCCGGCCTGGCGCACGTCTTGACCGATCGACCACATCGCGCCCTCGAGCGCCTGCTGCATCATGACGTTGCGCTCGTGGGCCGACGCATTGGTGCGCTGCACGCTCGAGAACGCGAAGATGCCGAGCATCACGATGCCCGAGACCACCAGCGCGACCATGAGCTCGACCAGCGTGAAGCCGCGCTGACGTGCATGGCGTGCACGGCGGGCGCTCACGGCAACACCACCGTGTCGTTGGCTCGCACGGTCCGCAGCTGCACCGACGCGACCCAGGGCTCGTACGCGGCGTCGCTGGGGTCGGCCATCGCCGGCACCAGCGTGTCGATGGTCCGGCTCGCGGGCGGCGGCGAGCTCGAGTTCGAGTCGTCGATCCACAGCACCGTGACCTGCACCACCAGCGCGTTGATCTGCGGCAGATCGACCGTGAGGTCCGGCGGGTTGCTCGACGGCGGGTTGGTGGCGTCGACGACCCAGTCGACCGAGCGATGCACGATGTACGTGTCGCGCAGCGAGCCGACCACGTTCGTGCTCTCGTCGCGATCGGCGGGCGGACGCCGGAAGTCGCTGGTGCGGGCGTCGACGTCGACACCGCTGTCGTCGTACGGCAGCGTCGGCGCGGCGTTGCCTGCGAAGTCGTAGCTCAGCAGCTCCACGAAGCTGCGCGACTGCAGCTCTGCCATGGCCTGCTGGGCGGCGCGCTCGGCATCCCGCATCAACGCGCTCGAGCGTTGGGCTTCGACGCTGCGGCCCTCGATCGCGACCAGCCCGACGATCGCGATCGCGAACAAGGCGATCGCGACCAACACCTCGATGAGCGTGAAGCCGCGCTGCCCGCCGCCGCGACGGGGCGCAGCGCGATGGCGGGGGGACGGTTGGAGATGGGCACGCATGGCGAGACGTTCGTCAGTCGAGCTGCTCGAAGGTGCGCACGAGGCCACCTGGGTAGATCTGCACGATGGAGTACTTGGTACCGGTGGTCAGCGTGCGGTCGGCGATCCACAGCGTGGCGCCGGCGTTGGGCACCCCCGAGAAGGTGCCGTCGGGATCGGAGAAGCGGCCGTCGGGCTCGAACACCAACGTCTGCGTGCCGGCGACGCAGTCGTCCGGTGGGTCGACGGTCGCGGTCTGCGACGGCGCGTGGACCCCCGGCGTCAGGCC
The DNA here is from genome assembly GCA_016709225.1 of Deltaproteobacteria bacterium. NCBI lineage: Bacteria > Pseudomonadati > Myxococcota > Myxococcia > Deltaproteobacteria bacterium. Next base: position 2,255,456 of record JADJEE010000001.1, read on the forward strand.
GAACACGCACACGATCGGCGTGCCGGTGTCGGCGGCGATGAGCGTGCCGGCGCTGCCGAAGGTGCCAGCGCCGTCGACGAGCGACACGCGATCGACCGGTCGCCAGGTGTCGTCGCTGGTGTCGAAGGCGGTGATGGTCACCGAGAAGCGATCGACCACCACCCGCACCTGGGTCTGCCGATCGACGGCGGCGTTGCGGGCCTGGACCACCGCGCCCTCGACATCGGCGACGAAGTGGGCCCGCAGGTTCGCGAACTCGTTGCGGCGGAAGCCGACCGCGGCGACCACCGCCAGCAGCGCGACCACGGCCAGCACCACCATCAGCTCGATCATCGAGAAGCCGAGATCTCCGCGGCGGCGTCCACCGATGCCGACCCCGGCCGGCGCGGGGCCCCGCAAGCCACGGTCGTCGCTGTGCAACGATTTCATAGCCAGGGCCGCATCTGGGCACCGGGACGGCCGGGCGACGGACTGGCAACTGGCTGGAATCATGGGCGGAGCGCTCGTCGACGACGGGCCCGGACGGGCCGCGTTCGGGCGGGCGGTGGCCACGAGTGCAACGGCCATGCCGGCCCCCTGGACCCCCATCCCCGGAACTCCTCCCGGGACGTCACCCCCGCCGGTCATCCAGCTCACACGATTGTGCCGCTTCGTCGGCCGGGATACCTTAACGACCACCATGGCGAAACCAGCCCAGCAGGAAGCAAAGGACGAGAAGCGCGCCATCTGGTACCTGCGCAAGATTCCGATGTTCGAGACCGTGCCGGCGAACACGTTGGCCGAGCTCGCACTGCTCGTCGAGATCCGAGAAATCGCGCGTCGTCAGGTCATCTACCTCCCCGGTGACCCGGGCGACCGCGTGTTCTTCATCAACGGCGGGCGCGTGAAGTGCAGCAAGGTGACGCGCGACGGCAAGGAGCTGACGCTCGCATACCGCGGCGCCGGCCACATGTTCGGCGAGCTCTGCGTCATCGACGGCACGCCGCGCGACGAGATGGCCGAGGCGATGAAGAACGCGATCATCACCGAGCTACCGCGCGACGCGTTCCGCGAGCTGCTGCTCGGCGACGCTGCACTCGCGTTCCAGTTCGCGTGCACGATCGGCGAGCGCCGGCGGCAGATCGAGACCAAGCTCGAGCACCTGGTGTTCCGCGACGTGCAGGCCAAGCTGGCCGCGCTGCTGCTCGAGCTCGGCGAAGAGTACGGCGTCGAGTGCGAGGACGGCATGCAGATCGGGCTCAAGATCACCCATCAGGAGATGGCCAACCTGATCGGCTCGACCCGCGAGACCATCTCCCTCACCCTGGCGCAGTTCAAGAAGAAGGGTCTGCTCGATCTGAACGGACGCACGGTCGTGCTGCGCGACCAAGACGGCCTCGGAGCGATGACGTGAACGCGGCCGCGGTGAAGCAGCTCGCGTGAGTGCCGGCGGACATCAAGAGCGCTGGGGCACGCGCCTGGGCGTGATCCTGGCGGTGTCGGGCTCGGCGGTCGGGCTCGGCAACTTCGTGCGCTTCCCCGGCGTCGCGGCCAGCAACGGCGGCGGCGCGTTCATGATCCCGTACTTCATCGCGCTCGTGCTGGTCGGCATCCCGGTCGGCTGGGCCGAGTGGACGATGGGTCGCTACGGCGGTCGCAAGGGCTTCCACAGCTCGCCGGCGATCCTCGGCGCGATCGGAGGCGGCGCCCTGCCCCGCTACCTCGGCGTGCTGGGCCTGCTGATCCCCGTGGTCGTGTACATGTACTACGGCCTGGTCGAGGCCTGGTGCCTGCACTACGCGTGGGCGTTCGCCAACGGCGGCATCGGACTGCCCCACGGCATCGCCGAGGCGACCGCACAGTCGTCCAACTACTTCGACGCCATCGCCGGTGTGCACGCCGACGGCGTGCTGCTCGAGCAAGGCAGCACGCTGACGTTCTGGCTGATCGTCGTCGCGCTCAACGCCTACTTCGTGTATCGCGGGCTGTCGGGCGGCATCGAGACCTTCTGTCGCTGGGCGATGCCGGCGATGGCGATCTGCGCGGTGATCGTGCTGGTGCGCGTGCTGACGCTGGGCACGCCCGACCCGAGCCACCCCGAGCTGTCGGTGTCGTCGGGGCTCGGCTTCATGTGGAACCCCGACCTCGCGAAGCTGAGCAACGCCGAGACCTGGCTGGCCGCCGCTGGCCAGATCTTCTTCTCGCTGTCGGTCGGCTTCGGCGTGATCATCAACTATGCGTCGTACCTGCGCCGCAAGGACGACGTGGTGCTCTCGGGGCTGACCGCGGCCGCGACCAACGAGGTCTTCGAGGTCGGCTTCGGCGGCATGATCACCGTGACCGCAGCCTTCGTGTTCCTGGGCGCCAACTTCACCGTCGCGTCGGCGTACGACCTCGGCTTCGAGACCCTGCCGGTCGTGTTCGCGCAGATGGGCGCGCTCGGCAACCTCATCGGCGCGCTGTGGTTCTTCATGTTGTTCCTGGCCGCCATCACCAGCTCGCTGTCGATGCTGCAGCCGGTCAAGGCCTTCCTGCAGGAGGCGCTGGGCCTGCGGCACGGCACCGCGGTCGCGGCCGTGGTGACGGTGACGGCCGCCGGCGGGCTGTGGACGCTGCATCACAGCCGCGATCAGATCGCGCTGCACACCATGGACTTCTGGGTCGGCACCGCGACCATCTTCGTGCTCGCGACCGTCCAGCTCATCTACTTTGCGTGGGTCTTCGGTGTCGACCGCGGGCTCGCCGAGGCCCACGAGGGCGCGCAGATGCGCATCCCGAGCGTGTTTCGCATCGTGCTGAAGTGGATCGCCCCGGCCTACCTGCTGGTGGTGTTCGCCGCGTTCTGCCAGCAGAGCCTCGGCGGCCGCATCACTGCGCTGGGCGAAGAGCCGGCCGCCGCGTCGACGCTGGCGATCGTGCTCGTGGTGCTGCTGGCGCTGCTCGTCATCACCCGCATCGGCGAGATCCGCTGGCGCGCGCAGGGGCTCGACGTCGACGGCAGACATCCGCCCGACGACGACGTGGAGGCGCAGCCGCGATGACGACCGCCGGGTGGATCTTCATGTTCGTGTCGCTGGTCGGGGTCTGGGCGCTGGCGCTGTGGTGCTACCGCCGCGTGCTGCGGGGCTGATCGGCCGCGCTAGCCCAGTGCCGAGGCGATCGTCTGCCGCATCGCGTCGTCGACCTCGTCGCCACGCAGCAACTCGCGACCGTCGCGATCGAGCACCACGACGGTCGGCACGTTGCGGGCGCCGTAGTGCTGCGAGAGGCGGAACTCGGGATCGGCGAACAGCGCGTAGTCGATGCCGGCCTCGCTGGCGAACGCCAGCGCCTGCTCGAAGCCGTGGCCGACGTGGACGCCGACCACCACGAGCCCGCGCGCGCGCTCGGCTTGCGAGAGCGCGATGACCTTGGGGATCGATTCGCGGCAGGGCTCGCACCACGTGGCCCAGAAATCGATCACGGTGACGCGACCGGCGATGACCTGCTCGAACACTGCATCGGCCGGACGCAGCGCGACGGTGCCGTCGGCCGCCGGCGCCTGCGTACCGCGCGGGCGGGGGCCGCAGGCCAGCGTCGACGCGCCGAGGCCGAGCAGGAGGTCGCGCCGTGTCACCACCGGGTGCATCTGCAGGTCTGCGCCAGCGTTGATACCGCAACGCGGGCGTCGCTGGCGAGGGATCTGGGCCACGTCGCCAAGGCGGCGGTCCGGCCGCCGCTCGCCACCGACGACGCGGTCACGCGCGCGCTAGTACCTCGACACAGCGATTGTGATGGGTCAGAACGCCGTCATGGCCGCGACTCCGCAAGGCGCCGTGCTAGAACTCGCGGCCGTAGCCGATCGAGAACACGTTCACGCGCAGGTCGTTGCTGCGTTGGTACCGCGAGAACCCCGCGTCGAGGTAGGCGGGCGGGCGGACCCCGCCGGGCGGTTGCAGGTACAGCACCGCCTTGATGCCGCCTTGGTGGGCGGAGAACGGCGCGAGATCGCTGTCGGCGGTGATGGGTGTGTCCTCGGGCAGGCCCATGCGTGTGGCGCTCGAGTAGAACGAGACCCCGCGCTGCCAGTGGTAGCGGTAGAGCGCGCGCAGGTAGAAGCGCCGGCCGATCCACTGATAGAGCATCACCGACGGCGTGTGGGCGCGGAGATCGAAGGTGTCGGCGTAGTAGCGGTAGCCGAGCTTGATCGTCGTGCGCGTGCGCGGGATGTGCTGGTTGAGCTGCAGCGCCAGCGCGTGGCGGGTGCGGCTGCGCGGCAGCACCTCGGGCCTCCGATTGGGGCAATCGTAGGCCGGCTTCTGGCCGTTGTCGTCGGAACAGCCGGTGGTCGGTGCGTCGGCGACGTAGATCGAGTTCCACGTGGTCGCCAGCGTGCCCGACTGGAACGTCAGGCCGTACGAGCCCGAGATCAGCGTGGTCGGCGAGAGCACCTGCGTGAGCGTGAGATTGTCGCTCGACGTCATGCGGTACTCCTGGCCCTTGGGGCTCCAGCCCAGCGGGTGGATGTAGTCGAACCAGTCGAAGACGTAGGTGGCGTTGACGCCGACCGTGGTGTTGTCCTCGAAGAAGCTGCCGACCCAGCCGCCGCCGACGAAGAACGAGCGCCACGGCTCCTCGAAGTGCACGCCGTAGCGCATCGTGAACTTGCCGCGGCGCTGCGAGTCGTACGTGGTGGCGACGTCGATCTCCCCCGCCTCGTTCTGTCGCGACGCCGACGACACCGCGTCGAGCCCATCGGGGGACGCCGCCGAGATGACGTCGAGCGCGAACGCCACCTGGTGACTCCACCTCGGGTTGCGCTGGCGCAGCGCGACCATGCCCATCGGCTGCACCACGGTCATGCGCTGCGAGCCCGGCCCCTGCGGCGGACCGGCCTTGGACTGGAAGCCGTGGCCGTACTGATCGAAGAACGACAGCCGCAGCCACAGACCGTCGATCGAGACGGCCTTCGGCGGTGACTCGGCCGCCGCAGACGCAGCCGGGGCCGCCGCGACCGGCCGCGCCAGCGCGAGCCCGAAGCCGACCGCGATCAACCCCGCGCGGCAGCGTTCGCGCCTAGTTCGAGCAGCCACAGCCGCCGCCCGCTGGACGTGCATCACCGCCGGCGGCGCCCTCGCGCGAGGTGTAGAGCTTGCGGTTGGCCCGTGCCTCGAGCGGATCGTCCTGCAGCGCCATCGTCGGATCGGCGAGGTACTCGCGGCGGTTCTGCGGCACCGCGGCGCAGGCCGAGGTCACCACCAGCGCCAGCGCCATCCACCGCCCCTGCTCGATCGTCCGCGACCGCATTCGGGCTACGTTTATAGATCGACGGCACGAGCTTCGGCAAAGCCCGAAGCAACGGCGGGATCGCGAAGCGATTGCGCGCCCACGGTGGGGCCGCGCGCGGTCGCCCCGACCCCGGCGTCAGTGCGCGCGGGCCAGCGCGCCCGCCAGGTGCGGCGCGGTGTGCCCGTGCTCGCTGCGCGCGACGTACTCGGGCGTGCCACTGGTGACCAGGCGGCCCCCGCCGCTGCCGCCGTCGGGCCCGATGTCGATGACGTGGTCGGCCGACTTGATGACGTCGAGATCGTGCTCGATGACCACCACGGTGTTGCCCTCGTCGACCAGCCGCTGCAGCACGCCGAGCAGCTGCTTGACGTCGCCGAAGTGCAGGCCGACGGTCGGCTCGTCGAGCACGAACAGGGTGCGGCCGGTCGACTTGCGCGCGAGCTCGCGGGCGAGCTTGATGCGCTGGGCCTCGCCGCCCGACAGCGTGAGCGCGCTCTGTCCCAGCGCGAGGTAGCCGAGCCCGACGTCGCGCAGCACCTCGAGCTTCTGGCGCATGCCGGGGTGCGCGATGAAGAAGTCGCAGGCCTCGGCCACGTTCATCGCCAACACGTCGGCGATGGTCTTGCCGCGCATCGTGACCGACAGCGTCTCGCGGTTGTAGCGCTTGCCGCCGCAGACCTCGCACACGACCCACAGATCGGCGAGGAACTGCATCTCGATGCGCTTGACGCCCTCGCCCTGGCAGCCCTCGCAGCGGCCACCCTTGACGTTGAACGAGAAGCGCGAGGGCTGCCAGCCACGGATCTTCGCGTCCGGCAGCGACGCGAACACACCCCGCAGCTCGGCGAAGATGCCGGTGTAGGTCGCGGGGTTGCTGCGGGCGCTGCGACCGATGGGCGACTGATCGACGTGGATGACCTTGTCGATGTGCTCGAGCCCGTCGACACCGTCGCACGGCAGCGGCGGACGGGCGGCGCCATTGACCACGCGCGCGGCCTCGGCCAGCAGGGTGTCGATCACCAGGCTCGACTTGCCCGAGCCGCTCACGCCGGTGACGACCGTGAGCAGCCCGATCGGGAACCGCACGGTGACGTCCTGCAGGTTGTGCCCACGGGCGCCGCGGACCAACACCGAGGGCCCACGCGGACGTCGGCGCTGGCTGGGCAGCTCGATCTGCATGCGGCCGCTGAGATAGGCGCCGGTCAGCGAACGCGGGTGCGCCAGCACCTCGTGCGTGGGTCCGGCCGCGACCACGCGGCCGCCGAGCGGACCCGCACCCGGGCCCATGTCGACCAACCAGTCGCTGGCGCGCATGGTCGCCTCGTCGTGCTCGACCACGATCACGGTGTTGCCGAGGTCTCGCAGGTGCAGCAGCGTCGCGATGAGGCGATCGTTGTCGCGCGGGTGCAGGCCGATGCTGGGCTCGTCGAGCACGTAGGTGATGCCGGCCAGCGCCGCGCCGACCTGGGTGGCCAGGCGGATGCGTTGTGACTCGCCGCCCGACAGCGTCATCACCGGGCGATCGAGCGTCAGGTAGCCGACCCCGACCTCGAGCAGGAACTTGAGCCGCGCACGAACCTGGCCGAGTACGGCCTGGGCGATCTCGCCGGCCTCGCCGGCGAACTCGAGCCCGCCGAGGGTGGCGGCGAGCTGATCGAGGGGCATGCGTCCGAGCGCCGCGATGTTGTGCGCACCGATGCGGACCATGCGGGCCGGCAGGCACAGCCGCTCGCCCTCGCACTCGGGGCAGACCACGTCGGTGGTGTAGGCCTCGACGTCGTCGATGCCGTCGGGCTCGTCGTCGCCGTCGTCGCCGGCGCGGGCCTCGAGCTCGCGCAGGCGTCGGGTCAGCTGCGCACGCACGCCCTCGAACGGGCGCTCGAGCCCCGCGACCACCGCGTCGGTGCCCTCGATCACGCCGATCTGTGCGGCCACGGGCAGCTCCCCGAACGGGGTGTCGAGATCGATGTCGAAGTGCTCGGCCAGCGCCGCCAGCAGCCGCTGCTGGCCAGCGCCGCCGCGCCGTGCCCACGGCCGCACCGCGCCCTGGCGCAGCGACAGCCGCGGCTCGACCAGCCGCGCGTTGTCGAAGACCCGCTGCACGCCGAGCCCGTCGCAGCGCGGGCACGCACCGGCGGGCGAGTTGTACGAGAACAGCGACGGCGTGATCTCGGGATACGCGATGCCCTCGTCGAGCTCGGCGTAGCGATCGGAGAAGCGCAGGCGGGTGCCATCGACCGTGAGGATCTCGACCACGCCGCCGGTCAGCCCCAGCGCCAGCTCGATCGAGTCGCCCAGCCGCGCCTGCAGCGACGACTCGGGGTCACGCTTGAGCTTGAGCCGATCGACGTAGACCTCGATGGTGTGACGCACGCCGGGATCGAGCGTCAGGTCCTGCGCCAGATCGCAGACCTCGTCGTCGATGGCGACCCGCACGAAGCCGCGACGGCGCAGGTCCTCGAGCAGGTCGGCGTGATCGCCCGCGGCGTTGACCACCACCGGCGCGAGCACCGAGAAGCGGGTGTCGTCGGGCAACGCCAGCACCGCGTCGACCATCTCGGTGACGCCGTGGCGCTTCATCGGCTTGCCGGTCTTGTGGCTGTAGACCACGCCGACGCGGGCGAACAGCAGCCGCAGGAAGTCGTGGATCTCGGTGGCGGTGCCGACCGTCGAGCGAGGGTTGCGGCCGCGGGCGTCCTGCGAGATCGCGACCGTCGGCGACAGCCCCTCGACCAGATCGACGTCGGGCTTGGGCAGCTGCGCGAGGAACGTGCGCGCCGCCACGCTGAGGCTCTCGACGTAGCGTCGCTGGCCCTCGGCGAAGACGGTGTCGAACGCGAGGCTGCTCTTGCCCGATCCGCTCGGGCCGGTGATGCAGACCAGGCGACCGCGCGGCAGGTCGAGGTCGACGCCGCGGAGGTTGTGCGTGCGGGCACCCCGGATCTTGATGAAGCCGCTCGCGAGCGCAGAGCTGGCCGCCGCCGAGACCGGCGCGCTCGATCCGGATGCGGTCGACGTCGAGGTCGACGGTGGCGACGCGACCGACTCGGACGCGACGACGGCCGGGGCCTTCGACCGACCGCTGCGGGCCCGGCTGGCCGGCGCGGGCGCGGGCGCGGGTGCCAGATCGCCCTTGCGCGTGCCGGTGCGGCGCGACCGAGTCGGCGGCGGCGCGGCGAGCTTGCCCGGCGCGCGCGCCATCAGCCGCGCCCCCGGGCGTACGCGACCGCGGCGAACATGCTGCTCGGATCGGCGACGCCGCGTCCGGCGATGTCGCGCGCGGTGCCGTGGTCGGGCGAGGCGCGGCGAAACGGCAGGCCGAGGGTGGCGTTGATGCCGTCGCTGCCGTGCAGCAGCTTGAACGGCCCCAGGCCCTGATCGTGGTACATCGCGACGATCGCCGCGAGCTCACCGCGGGCGTGGATGCCGAACGCGGTGTCGGCCGGCATCGGGCCCACGAACTCGATCCCCGGACAGGCCCCACGCAGGGCCTCGATCGCCGGCGCGATCACGCGGATCTCCTCGTCGCCCAGGCGGCCCTTCTCGCCAGCGTGGGGGTTGAGGGCGAGCACGCCGATGCGTCGGTTGTCACCGAAGTGCGGCAGCTCGTCGGCCAGCAAGCGCCCGACCCGGACGATCTCGGCGACACCCAGGCGACGCGGGACCTCGGCGAGCGGAAGGTGGATGGTCGCCAACGCCACCCGCAGGATCGGCCCCCACATCAGCATCGCGAAGTCGTCGACGCCGGCCGCCGCGGCGAGGAACTCGGTGTGGCCGGGGTGCACCAGGCCCTCGTCCTGCGCGCGGGCCTTGTCGATCGGTGCGGTCACCATCGCGACCGGTGCTCCGCGGGAGATCGACGCGAGCGCAGCCTCGGTCGCGGCCACCAGCGCGGCGTACTGGCCCATGCCGGGCGCCGCGGCACGATCGAGGTGGCGCGCCAGCGTCGCCCAGCCCCGCGCCGCCCACGGGCGCAAGGGCCCCAGCTGCGCCGCCAGCTCCGCGAGCACGGTCGGATCGCCGAAGACGCGATCGCCGTCGCGCAGCAGCTCCTCGGCCGCGACCCGCAGGAGCAGCTCGGGGCCGATCCCGCCGGGGTCGCCCTGCGTGAGCACGAGTGGGGTCATTTTGGGGCCGCGCACTCTAACAGCCGGCCGCGAAGACCCGCAACGCGTCGTTGTGCGCGCGGGCGCCCGTGCCCCCTCGCGCCCCCACGCCCGCGTCGCGACGAGGGCGGCCCACGGCCCACCCCGAAAGGGTGCGTCGCCGCGGGCGTGGTAGCCTCCGGACCGGACGAGACGATGATCGCCGCGCACGATCGCCGCGCACGCAGCTCCGGGCACCCACGTGGTCGCGCGCGCGCGATGGTGTGGGCCGCGGTCGTGCTCGCGGGGTTCTCGTTGGCCCCCCACGCCGCCGCCACCCATGCGGCCCCGACCGGCGAGGCGCCGGCGACCGACGTGAGCGCGATGCCGAGTCTCGATGCGCCGCCGGTCGTCGCGCCCGCGCGCGCCGACGGCAAGCCGGTGCGCGCGGGCGGGCACACCGTGGGATGGACCGCCGCGCTGGTCGATCCACCGCTGCGCGACGCTCGGCGTCGCAGTCCGCGGGCGCAGACCCCCGACGACTTCGGCGCGACCTTGGGGGTCGGCGAGCGCTTCCGGTTCGACGTCACCTTCGCGGGCAACAGCGCCGGCTTGGCGGAGGCCACGGTGGTGGCGATCGAGGCCGATCCACGGGGCGGCCCGCCCAGCGGCGCGCCCATCCTCCGGCTCGAGGGTCACGCCAGCACCAGTGGCATCGTCTCATTGCTGGCGACCGTGACCGACGACATGGTCACGCTGCTCGATGCCCGCTCGGGCGCGACGGTGTGGTCCGAGAACGTGCTGGTCTACGGCGGCTGGAGCCCCGTCGGCTACAAGCGACGCGTCACCACCGCGAGCTACGAGGGCCGCGGCCAGGTCCGCATCGACGACGTCAAGGACGGCAAGTCGCGCAAGCACCTCAAGCGCACGCCGGTCGACACCTTCGACCCGCTGGGCGCGATGGCGTGGGTCCGGGCGCAGCGGCTCGAGCCCGGCGACCGCGCCAAGACCCACGTCATCGACGGCACCACGCTGATGCGCATCGAGGTCGAGGCGCTGCCGCGCGCGGCCATGGAACGCATGCCCAGCGTCGCGAAGGCGCTCGGGCTCGGCAAGCACGACGTCGTGCCGATCACGGGAACCCTGACCCGGGTCGATCCGTTCGACCAGCCGCTGCCGGGCAAGCGGGTGTTCACGATGCGCGCATGGCTCTCCGCCGACGCCCGCCGGATTCCGCTCGCGATGGAGAGCGACATGTGGGTCGGGGCCCTGCGGCTCGAGCTCACCAGCTACGATCCGCCGACTCGAGCCGAGGGTGATCGCAGCCGATAGGCACCTCGGATTCGCCGCAGCTCGGCGGATGGCGCTACAATCCCGCGCGGACCCGACTCCTCTTCGACCTCATGGCCGATCGCTATCGCCCACTCTTCAAGCTCGATGCCGGCGGCATGGCGGAGGTCTATGTCGCCGAGGCCGAGTCGATGGCGGGCTTCAAGAAGAAGGTCGCGATCAAGCGCATCCTTCCCGGCCTGCTCAAGGACGACCGCTTCGTCCGCATGTTCCTCGACGAGGCGCGGCTGTCGCTGCACCTGAGCCACGCCAACGTCGTGTCGGTGTTCGACATCGGCAAGAGCTCCTCGACCTACTTCATCGTGATGGAGTACGTCGAGGGGCCCAACCTCAAGCACGTGCTGCAGTACCTCGGCAAGCGTCGCACGACGATGCCGGTGCACCTGGCGGTGTGGATCCTGGGCGAGATCCTGAAGGGCCTCCACTACGCGCACCACCTGCGTGACCCCGAGACCGGGCGCTCGCTCGGCATCGTGCACCGCGACATCTCGCCGCCGAACATCCTGTTCTCGTGGAACGGCGAGGTGAAGCTCACCGACTTCGGGCTCGCCAAGGCCTCGACGCAGCTCGAGTCGACCGACCCGGGCGTGGTCAAGGGCAAGTTCTCGTACCTCTCGCCCGAGGCCGCCCACGGGCACGAGGTCGACGCACGCTCCGACATCTTCGCGGTCGGCATCCTCGCCTACGAGATGCTCACCGGTGAGCGCCTGTTCCTCGGCGAGACCGACTACCAGACCGTCGAGCGCGTGCGTGCGGCCGAGGTGCCGTCCCTGCAGCAGCGCAACCCCGAGGTCGCCCCCGAGCTCGAACGCATCGTCCGCAAGGCGCTCGCCCGCGACCTCGACACCCGCTACCAGGCGGCCGCCGATTTCGCCGACGACCTGCTGGGGTTCCTGTTCTCGCGCAGCCTCAAGGTCAGCGCGCGTGCCTTCGCCGAGCTGCTCGAGGACATGCGCAACGATCAGCCGAGCGACGCGGACGCGAGCGTCGGCGGCACCAGCCTGATCCTCAAGCTCATCGACGAGGAATTCCTCAACTTCCAGTCGCTCGGTGAGGACGGTGACGCGCCCGAGACCGGCTCGCAGCCGCTCGACTCGATGATGGCGGCGACCGCCGCCTACGATCCGGCCGCACCGCTGTCGCTCGACGCGTTCGACGACGCCCACGGCAGCAACGCGTCGATGGCCCTGGGCGCCGATCACGAGCCACCGGCGCGACCCGCCGAGCCAGTGGCGCCCAGCCGTGCGCCGGTGGTGCAGCAGCCCTCGGGCCCGCACCCGGTCGCCAAGGGCCCGCGCGCGCCCACGCGGATGCCCTCGCCGGCGCCGCGCAAGGAGGGCAACGCGACCACGTGGATCGTGCTGCTGCTCCTCGTGGCGGTGGGCGGCGGCGCGTACTACTGGCTGGTGGTGCTGGGCAACCTCGCGCGCTTCACCGGCTGAAGCGCCGCGACGATCGGCGGCTCAAGTCCGGACACCTGGCGGACGATGGCGTCGTCCGTGGACCCCGCCGAACTCGCCGAAACGACCGCTGCCCCGGAACTGCCCCAGCACTGGAGCCCCGAGGAGCTGGCCTCGATGTCGTCGCTCGGGGGCGCCGGTCGCGTGCTGATGCTGCGCCCTGGCCACGCCCCCGATGGCCTCGAGCGCTGCCTGCGTCGCGCGGGCTACCGGGTCGGACGCATCGCGATCACCCGCGAGTGCACGCACCTGCCCCAGGCCGCCGCATCGTTCCTGCCCGACGTGGTCTACGTGTCGCTGTCGACCCCGATCGACGCGTGCGTCGATGCGCTCGAGGTGCTGGGCAGCGATCCTCGCACCGCCGATCTGCCGCTGGTCGCGGTGCTCGAGGACGCCGTCGACGACGCCGTGATCGAGGACGCGTACGCGCGCTCGGGCTGCGACTTCCTGCGGCTCGGCAGCCACGTCGAGCTGCTCGCGCGGACGCACCTGCTGGTGCGACTGACCAACGGCGGCGCCAGCCATGGCGGCGCCTCACCGTGGCGCCGCGAGGATCCCGAGGTCGCGAACGAGGCGGTCGGCACACGCCTCGATCTGCGCGACGGCCAGACCGGAGTCTACTCGGCGACCTACTTCCGCCATCGACTGCAGCAGGAGGTCGCCCGCGCCCACCGCTACCAGCGACCGCTCACGCTCCTGGCGCTGCGCTGCGCAGGGGCCACCCGCGACGAGGTCGCAGCCAAGCTCGCGACCATCCTCGAGGGCGCGTGCCGCAACGTCGACCTGGTCGCGCGGATCGAGCGTGACCTCTTCGCGGTGTTGTTGCCCGAGACCGAGGTCTCGCGCTGCGAGCCGGTGGTCGCGCGCCTCGAGGACGAGTGCCGCACCGCCATGCTGGGCTGTCGCATCGGCCGCGCGGGGCTCGGCGCCAACGGTGACGACGGCGCCTACTCGGCCGGGTCGCTGCTGCGCCTGGCGTGTGCCCGCACCGACGGCTGACGCCGCGCCATCTTGGTCGGCCGCGGCGCCGCTCACCCGGGAACATTCGCAGCGCGCTCGCGAGCGCGAGTGCTACCGTCGCGCCGATCGTGGTGGCCGATGCAGACACCCGAGCCGCCGCGTACCGGCGAGCTGCCGGCGCGGGCGCGGCCCGGGCCACGATGGTGCTGGCGGGCGTCTCGGCCCTCGACCTCATCGGCGCCCCCGCGACGACCACGCCGCCGGCGACCGCGGCCGCGTGGGCCACCAGCATGGTGCTGCTGCTGCTGCCCGCGATCGCGTGCGGCTGCCTGTGTGGTGGGCTCGAGCCGTGGGCCACACGACGCTGGCATGCCGCCGGGCGCACGGCTCGGGCGGCCGCGTACGCGGGTGTGGTGCTGGTGCTCGCGCTCGCGTGGGCGCGACACGATCGCGAGATCGACTGGCGGACGATCGATCCACGCCTCGCGTTGCTGCCGCTGGTCGCGATCGCGATCTGGTGGGGCAGCGCACGCCTGCCCGCGTTCGTCGGGCGGGCCGGGCCCTCGCTGGTGCTGCTGTGCGTCGCCGCGACGTGGCTGCACACCGCCGACGAGCGCGACGCCGGCATCACCCGCGTGCGCGCCGACGCACGCATCGCCGGTCGTGTCGCGACGGTGGTGGCGTCGCTCGGCGATCGTGACCACGACGGTGCCGGGCGGTGGCTGTGCGCCCAGGCCTGCGACTGCGACGACGACGATCCCGCGCGGGGCCCTGACGCGATCGAGCGGGCCGGCGACGGCATCGATCAGGACTGCGACGGCGCCGACCTCGAGGCCGCCGAGCAACGCGAGCTCGAGGCCCTGTTCGCGCCGCCGCCCCCGACGGCATCTGCGCGCGCAACCGACGACGCCGTGATCGGCCCGCGCCCCGACGTGCTGCTGGTGACGATCGACACCCTGCGCGCCGATCACCTGGGCAGCTACGGCTACGGCCGCGACACCACGCCCAACATCGACGCGTGGGCCCAGACCGCGGTGGTGTTCGAGCAGGCGCGATCGACCGGGCCCTCGACGCGCTTCTCGATCCCGCCGCTGTTGATCGGCCGCTACATCACCGAGATCGGTCGCAACGGCGGCGAGTGGCCGGTGATCTACGACAGCGAGACGCTGCTGGGCGAGCGCATGGCCGCGCTCGGCTACGCGACCGCCGCGTTCCACTCGATCCGCTACCTGCGGCCCTACTTCGGGCTGAGCCAGGGCTTCGAGCACTGGTCGTGCGCGTGTCTCGACGAGCGCGGGCCACCGCTGCACATGAGCTGCAGCGACTTCATCACCGACGAGGCGCTGACCTGGCTCGACGCCCACGCCGACGAGACACGCCCACTGCTGCTGTGGGCCTACTACGGCGATCCACACTCTCGCTACGAGCAGCACCCCGGCACGCCCAGCTTCGGTGAGCGCTACAGTGATCTCTACGACCACGAGATCCGCTTTGTCGACGAGCATGTCGGTCGCTTGCTCGCGGGCGTGCGCGCGCGTCGGCCGGGTCGCGAGCTGGTCGTGATGCTGCACTCCGACCACGGCGAGGGCCTCGACGCCGCCCGCGATCACGGCGCGCTCTACCACTCGAACAACCTCTACGACGAGCTCGTGCACGTGCCACTCATCATCTCCGGCCCGCAGCTGCCGCCCGCGCGCGTGCGTGAGCCGGTGTCGCTCATCGACGTGGTGCCGACGCTGCTCGAGCTGCTGCGGGCCCCCGTCGACCCGAGCCTGCGCGGGGTCTCGCTGGTGCCGTGGCTGCGTGGCACCGCCAACGGTCCCCACCCACCCGTGATGTTCGAGAAGCACCGCGCCGTCGACGACCCGCAGCACGGCATGGTGCTGTGGCCGTACAAGGTCATCCGCACGCCCGCGACCGGCAGCATCGCGGTCTTCGACCTCGCCCATGACCCCGCCGAGACCCACGACCTCGCGCCCACACTCGAGGCCGGCCTGCGGCGGCGATTGGTCGGCGCGTTGGTGCACTGGCACCGCAACGTCCGGGTGCCCTTCGAAGAACAGCGACGACACTAGGACCCATCACTATCGCTGTGTCGAGGTACTAGAGCGGGTCGCGACGCGCGTTCCGTCGGGGGCACGATTGCGAGCGCGGGCACAGATACATCCGTGCTTGAGCGGACAAGCGCGCTGGGTTATGTTGGAAATATGTCGATTCGTAGTCTTTGCATCGTCGTGCTTGGGGCGCTCGCGTGTGGCCCGGTGGTGGCACCCCCGGGGGTCTCGGGCGAGGACGCCAACGGCGACGACACCGGCTCGACTGCCACCGGCGGACCCTCGTCGACCACGGACGAGGTGCCACCCAACCCGACCTCGGTGGGCAGCACGGTGACCACCCAGGGCCCGGGCGAGGATACGCAGGGCGAGACCGCCAGCAGCAACGCCTTCGTCAGCTTCATCGACGATGGCACCGACACGGTCTGCTTCACCCACTGCAGTGACTGCGACGTGTGGGCTCAGGATTGCCCTGAGGGTGAGAAGTGCATGCCGTGGGCGAACGACGGCGGCAACGCGTGGAACGCGACGCGCTGCTCTCCGCTCGAGGCGTCGCCCGACGCGATCGGGCAGCCGTGCACGGTCGAGGGTAGCGGCGTCAGCGGCATCGACAGCTGCGAGCTGGGCGCGATGTGCTTCGAGGTCGATCCCGCGACCAACACCGGTGTCTGCGTCGGCTTCTGCGCAGGCACGCGCGCCGACCCGGGCTGCACGACCGCGTGCGACGCGTGCCACATCAGCAACGACGGCGTGCTGACCCTGTGTCGACCGATCTGCCATCCCGGCCAGGACGACTGCGGACCCGGCCGCTCCTGCATCGACATCGACGGTGCATTCGAGTGCAGCACGTACGCCGGGGACGCGGCGATCGGGGAGCCGTGCGACAGCGACCTTTCCTGTCAGGCAGGGCTCGCGTGTGCACCCGCGGACGCGTTGTCGGACTGCGCGGGCCAGGGTTGCTGCACGCCATGGTGCGACACCAACGCAATCGATCCGTGCGGCGCGCTCGTGGCGGGCACGAGCTGCCAGCTCGTTCCCGAACTCGGCGACGGTGTGTGCAACCCGGGGATCGGTCGCTGCGTTTTGCCCCCGCCCTGAGCGAGACCGCCGACCAGCGCGGTCGCGTTGATGCACTGCGTCGCCGACCTCCTGCCCGACGACCCCCTGGTCCGACGCGCGCTCGCCCGGCTCGACCCCTGACGCTCGCCCGGCAACGGCCGCCGCGACGGCTCAACCGGCCGGTGTGAAGTCGTCGCAGGTCTGGTCGATGAGCGCGACCGCCTGCTCGAAGAAGCCGTTGAAGCTGGGCTCGCACACGCTGCCGCGAATGTGGTTGGGGAACATCTCCACCAGCGTGCGCAGCTTGACCGCGTCCTCGACCTCCGCGGCACACACTGGCGCCGGCTGGTCCACGTCGTTGATGAGGCCCAGCATCACGATCGCGGTGGCATCGCCCTTCTTCGAGGCGATCACGTTGGCGAACCATCCGTCGGGGATGCCGGTCGAGCCCTTGTCTTCTTCGTCCGTGATCATCGTGATGACGAGGATCGCGTCGTCGCGGATGAAGCCCTCGTTGCACGCGCCAGGCTGCGCGAGCTCGTCCGACAGCGCCGATACCATCGAGCTGGCCGCACGCTCGTCGCTGTCGCCGTCGCTGCCGACCTTGGCGGCGCACTGGAACGCCGCCGGTAGGTTGGGCTCCGTGACGTCCATGTAGCGCTTGCCGCTGGAGAACGAGCACAGCATGTTGGTCGCGTCGGAGCCCTGGGGGTAGTTCACGCCCGCGCCGAGCGTCGCATCGCACGGCGACGGTGGGCCCTGGCCGCAGGGATAGCCGGGGTTGGCGGGGCAGACCCCGCCGAACAGCGGGCACAGCAGCTCGCACTCGCCACCCCATGCCGCGTCGGTGTCGACGACCATGACGTGGTAGTCCTGCGCCTGCGTCAGGGTGTTCTGGATCGTCAGCATGAATCCAGGGAAGCTGGTGATGAGCGCGTCTTGCTCGTCGCCCATCGACGACGAGTTGTCGATCACGAACAAGAAGTCGACCTTGGTGCAGCCTTCGCCGCCGCCGCCCTCCTCGGCGGAGGCGTTGCTGGCCGCGCCGACGTCGAGCACCGGCCCGGCGCTCGCCCCCGAGGCTGACGCGTCGTCGTCGCTGCCCGCGGATCCGTCGCTACCGGGACCGCTGGCCGGCGAGCCCACGCTGATGCCGCTGACGCCGGAGCCCCCGGGCTCGCGGCCCTCGGAATCACCACAGCCGACGCCGGCGAGCACGAGCGCGAGCGGGAGCGAACGCGAGGGCAACATGCTCGCCAGTATGCCGGGCAAATCGCCCGCGCGCGCAAGGGCCCCGCCGAACTCGGCCTGCACCGCGGCAGCGCGGGCTTGAGGTATTGTCGGCCCACGCGCAGATGATCATCGTCGAGCAGCGCAGCTGGCTCAAGCAACTCAGCCCCTGGCGGGGCACGGCGCTGCAACGCATCTGGCAGCGACTCGCGCTGGTGATGGCCGCGGCGGCGGTGACCACCTGGCTGCACGTCCACTTCGAGGTCAAGCTCGACGTGCTGTCGCCGCTGCCGTTCTCGCTGGTCGGCGTCGCGCTGGGCATCTTCCTCGGCTTCCGCAACAACGCCAGCTACGACCGCTTCTGGGAGGGTCGCAAGCTGTGGGGTGAGCTGGTCAACACCTCGCGCAGCTTCACGCGGCAGGTGCTCACCCTGGTCGAGCCCGCCGCCGGCGCGACCACGCCCGACGCTCGCCACCGCAGCCTCGTCCACGGCGCGGCCGCATTCGTGCATCTGCTGCGCTATCACCTGCGCAGCGAGTCGGCCGGCAGCGAGGTCACCGGTCTGCTCGACGAGGCCACCCGGCGCAAGGTCCTGGCCGCCCACCATCCCCCGGTGGCGATGGTGGAGGAGCTCGGTGAGATCCTCGCGCAGGCCCGCCGCGAGGGCCGACTCGATCGCCACCTGGTGCCGGTGCTCGAGATCTCGCTGACCTCGTTCGTGCACGTGCTCGGCGCCTGCGAGCGCATCCGCAACACGCCACTGCCCGCGTCGTACTCGGTGTTGATCCATCGCATCGTCGCGATCTACGCCTTCACGCTGCCGTTCGGGATCGTCGACGGCATCGGTGTGTTCACGCCGGTGGTGGTCGGCTTCATCGCATACGCGCTGCTGGGCCTCGATGCGATCGGCGACGAGCTCGAGAACCCCTTCGGCTTCGACCCCAACGACCTGCCGCTGGCGACGTTGTCGAGGTCGATCGAGCGCAACCTGCGAGCGTCACTCGGCGAGACCGAGCTGCCACCGGCGTTGGTGCCCGAGCGCGGCGTGCTGCTCTGAGCGCTCAGGGTGCGCGCCACAGGCGGACGCGGCGGTCGAAGCCGGCCGACGCCAGCGTGTGGCCATCGGGCGCGAACGCGACCGCGGTCGCGCGGGTCTCGTGGCTGCCGACGGTGAGCAGCAGCTCGCCGGTGGCGGCGTCGTGCAGCCGGATCTTCGCGTCCCAGCCGGCGACGGCGATGCGGCGGCCATCGGGGGTGACGGCGACGTCCACGACCGCGCGACCGAAGGTCGGCGCCTGCCAGCGCCGCGCGAAGTCGTCGGTGAGCGCGACCAGTGTGCCGTCGTCGCGACCGATCGCCCATGCGTCGGCGCCGAGCGCTGCGATCGCGACCAGCCCGTGATCGACCGTGTCGCGCTGCGGCGTACCGCCACCGGGCTGCCAGCGCGCGAGGCCACCCTGCCCGACCGCGACGATCCGTGGGCCGCGCCAGGCCACGTCGCGCAACTCACCGACGCCCGCGTCGACCCGCGCCAGCGCTTCGCCGTCGCGCACCGCCCACAGCGCGATGGTGCCGTCGACGCCCACGCTGGCCACGCGCGCAGCATCGTCGGCGAACGCCAGCGCCGCGACGCCGCCGTCGTGGGCTGCCCGCCGCCACTGCACGTCGAGCTGCGGCGACGCACGCAGGACCAGCTCACCGCGGCGATCGGCGCTCGCAACCCACGCGCCGTCGGGACTGCTCGCGACGGCGTCGATGGTGGCGAGGTGGTCTCGCGCGCGGGCGATCACGCGACCATCGGCCCCCAACGCCAGCAGCACGTCGTCGTCGGCTCGCCCCCACTGCGGGCCGCCGCCGCCGAACAGGACCCGACCGTCGGCGCGCCACGCCAGCGCGTGCAGCTTGTCGTCGGCGAGCGGCGCGAGCTCGGTGGGCGGCGCGTCCGACCACCACAGCCGCACCGTGCCGTCGGCGCTGCCCGAGGCGAGCCACCCCTGGTCGCTGCACGCGAGCGCCTCCACGGCGAAGTCGTGGCCTCGCAGCGTCCGCTCGAGCACACCCTCGCCCCGCTGCCAGAGCGTCACGCGGCCGTCGCGACCTGCGACCGCGATCCGCCGGCGGTCGAGCGCACACAGATCGAGGACGCCGTCGGCGAGATCGGGCCACGTCCGCGCCGTTCGATCGGCCGCGTGCGCGACGACGTGACGCCTCCAGCCGCCGGTGAGGAGCTCGCCGTCGGACACCGCCACGGCCTCGGGCCCCTGGGGATCGTCGCGCTGTTCGAGCACGCGCGCATCGGCCCACGCCAGCCGCACGGCGCCGCGCTCGGTCGCCGCCCACACCGCGTCGCCGTCGAGCACCAACGGCGCCAGCCGCCGTGCGAGCCGGGTCGCGAACACCTGCGTGCGCCGCTCGACATCCCAGCGCTCGAAGCTGCCGTCCTGGCGCGTCACCAGCAGCTCCCCGCGGTGCGGCGCGAAGGCCAGCGCGACCACGGTGCTGGGCCCGTCGGCGAAGCTGCCGGCGTCGCGACCGTCGGCCGCGATGACGTGCACGCGTCGTCGGTCACCACCGACGAACACGCGACCGCCCGTGTCGTCGATCGCGATCGCGTCGAGGTCGTCGCCGGTCTCCACCTGCCAGCCAGAGTCGAAGGCCAAGCGCTCGCCCGCGCGGCGGCGCAGCCCGTGCACGCGGCCGTCCTCGGTCACGGCGTACAGCCATTGCTGCGTGCCGTCGAGCACCAGCCGACGCACCGGCGATCCGAGCGCGAGCAGGTGCGCACTGCCGTCGACGAGCGCGAGCAGCCGATGCCACTCCCAGCCGCGCGCCGCGGGTGCGCAACGACCGAGCGCGAGCTTGGCCCGCGCGAGGTCGTTGCCGGCCAGCGCGCGCTCGGCCACCGCGATCTGGTGTGCGTAGTCGTCGGCGGCATCGCCGATGGGCGCGGGCCCGAGCGTCGACGGCTCGTCGCCGGACTCCGCCGCGTCATGCGGACCGCGACCCGCCAGCGCGAACGCGATGCCGCCGGTCGCCAACGCGGCCGGCACCGCCCGACGCGCCCGCCATACCGCGCGGCGCAGCGCGTGGACCCGCGCCGATCGTCGCGAGCGCACCGGCTCGCCCCGCAACGCCCGCTCGAGTTCGTCGGCCATCGCGGTCGCGCTCGCGTGGCGATGCGCGGGCTGCTTCGCGAGCGCGGTGAGGATCACGGCATCGAGCGCGCGCCACCGCGGACCGGCCACCGCGGTCGGTGGCGCCGGCTCGTGGCTGCGGATGCGCGCGGCCACCAGGGCCGGCGCGAGCCCCTGCAGCGGGTACGGCAGCCCGCCGGCGACCAGCTCGTACGCGATCACGCCGAGCGCGTGTACGTCGGTGCGGACGTCGAGCTCGCGACCGTCGGCTGCACACTGCTCGGGGCTCATGTACTGCAGGGTCCCGACCAGCTCGCCGATGCCGGTACCGAGGGTGGCGCCGCGCGCCGAGCCGTCGAGCAATCGCGCGACGCCGAAGTCGATCAACTTGGGCCGGCCGTCGTCGCCGACCAGGATGTTGCTGGGCTTGAGATCGCGGTGCAGGACCCCACGCTCATGGGCGTGGGCGACCGCGCGGCAGACCTCGACCATCGCCGCGACGCGACCGCATCGATCGATGCCGGCGTCGTCGGCCCACGCGGTGATCGAGCGCGCGTGCGGGATGTACTCGAGCGCGAAGTACGGCAGCGGGCCCAGCTCGCTGTCGTAGGTGGCGGCCTCGTAGATCTCCGCGATGCCGCGGTGTCGCAGGCGGCCGAGGATCTCCGCCTCCTGCACGAAGCGACGGCGCAGCGCGTCGGCGTCGAACCCCGCGCGCAGTAGCTTGAGCGCGACCAGCCGCCGCGGCGCGCGTTGCCACGCGGCGTAGACGGTGCCCATACCGCCCATGCCGATCACGCGCTCGACCTGGTACTGACCGACGGTGCGGCCCTCGAGCCACGCACGCCGCGGCGCCTCGGGTAGGCCGAGGTCGACGGGCTCGAGGAAGTCGCCGGCGTCGGCATCGGCGGCCAGCAACGCCTCGACCTCGCGACGCAGCGGCTCCCGCCCCTCGCAGCGTCGAGCGAGCAGCTCGGCGCGTCGATCGGGCGGCAGCTCGACCAGCGCCAGGAACAGCTCGCCCGCCTCGTCCGGCTCCGCGCTCATGCGCCGGGCTCTCGCAGGTGGCGATACAGCGTCGCGCGGGCGAGCCGAAACGTGCGCTCGACGGTCCGCAGCGGCGTTGCACACACCGCAGCGATCTCGGCGTGCGCCATGCCGGCGAAGAAGCGCAGCTCGACGATCCGTGCCGCCAGCTCGTTGCGCTCGGCCAGGCGATCGAGCGCGGCGTCGAGCGCCAGCAGATCCACGACCTCGCCGTACGCGTCCGCGATCGCGAGGTCGTCCAGCGGCTCGGTCGTACGGCCCGCGTTGCGCTTGACCCGACCGCGTCCGCGCGCGTGGTCGACCAGGATGCAGCGCATGGCTCGGGCCGCGGCCGCCAGGAACTCGCCACGGCTGCCCCACGACGGATCGTCACCGACGCGAAGCCACGCCTCGTGCACGAGCGCCGTGGTCTGCAGCGTGTGATCGCCCCGCTCCCGCCGCATGAGCCCGTGGGCGAGCCCGTGCAGCTCGGCGTAGATCATCGACCAGCTGGTGGCCGAGACCTGCGGTGGGGCTCGGCCCCACGCGTCGTCCGGTGGCTCGACCTCGCTGGCCATGCCCCACCAGCGTAGACCGATCGGCCGCCCGCGGACAGCCGACGCCCGCGTCGCGCGCGGCACGTGATTCCTCTGCGATCGCGCAGTCAACGGCGGGGGCACGCGTGCCGGCGCTTCGTCATGTTCCTGCGCGCGCGCTGCAATGAGTGCCCGTGCCCGCTCCAGGCGGGCGCAGAAAGCGAGAGCACATGAAGAAGAAGCACATGAAGCTGGGTCTGCGGACGGAGACCGTCCGCAACCTCAGCGCGGCCACGGGCGGGATCACGATCAAGACCCACGGCCCAACCTCGACGTACACCGCGCCGAGCGACAGTGGCGCAGCCTGCCTGCCTCCGCACACGAGCTCGACGTGCTTCTCGGACTGCGGCGACTGCACGCCGCAGACCCAGGGCCCGTAGCGCCCTCACCTCGCCGGCCTCGCCGGCGGGGACGCGGGACCGGTTCTCCGGTCCCGCAACTGCCCACGCATGCCCGCGATCACCAACGTCGACCAGAGCCTCGTCATGTGCGCAGCCCAACACCCTTTCGTGATGAATCGTCGCTTCGTGGTGCGTACGCCGCTGCTGCCGCAGCAGGTCTTCACGCGCTGGTGCGAGGTCGACGACGGCGACATCGAGTCGCGCATGCGTCGACTCCGGGCACGCCTCGCCGCGTGGCTCGACGATCCCGCGGTGCGCGAGGCCATGGTCGTCGCTTCGCCCAGCCTCGCGGAGTCCATCCCGCTGTGGCGCGAGGACCCCGACAGCGAGCGCGGCTCGAAGGCCGAGCGCGCCCTGGTCCGCTACCTCTCGCGGATGAGCACCCGCGCGACCCCCTTCGGTCTGTTCTCGGGGGTCTCGGTGGGGCGTCTCGGAGATTCGACCGTCCTACAGCTGGCGCCGCGACTCGACTACCGCCGCAGCACCCGGCTCGACGGCCAATTCATCGACGAGCTCAGCGAGGCGCTGGCCCGCGACGAAGGCGTGGCGGCGGCGCTGCGCTTCGTGCCCAACGACAGTCTCTACGAGAGCGCGGGGCGACTGCGATATGTCGCGGCGAGCAGTGCCGGCGGACACCGCACGCACACGCTGGTCGACGTCGACGCCCACGAGGCCGTGCACGTCGTGCTGGCGGCCGCGCGCAGTGGCGCCGCGACGCGCACGTTGATCGAGGCCCTGCGTGGGAGCGACGCCACGCTCGACGAGGACGAGGCGGCGGGGTTCGTCCGCGAGCTGTGCGAGGTGGGCATCCTGCGACCCGTGCTGGCACCGCCGACCACCGGCGACGAGCCCGGTGCGGTGCTGCTGCGCCGGCTCGACCTCGGCGCGCCCGAGTCCGACGCGCGCACGCTGCTGCGCGACGCCCTCACGGACCTCGCCGCGATCGATCGCGACGGCGTCGGCATCGACCCGACGCGCTACGACGCGATCGCGGCCGGCCTGAGTGCCGCGCCGGCGACCATCGTGCCCGGCCGACTGTTCCAGGTCGACCTCTTCAAACCCGCCGAGATCACGATCTGCCCGCGGGTGCGCGCGACCCTCGAGGAGGGCATCGCGATGCTGCACCGCATCTCGCCCTCGCCGCAGCCGCCCGGGCTCGAGCGCTTCCGCGAGGCATTCAAGGCCCGCTTCGATCGTCGCGAGGTGCCGTTGGCGGTCGCGCTCGACCATGACGTCGGCGTTGGGTTCGAGCCCAGCAACGATCCGGCGGTGTTCGCCGAGCCACTGCTGGCGGGGCTCGCGTTCCCGCGTCCCGGTGGCGGTGGCGCGACCTGGTCGGCGCGTCACGACTGGCTGTCGCGGCGTCTCGAGCAGCTGCCACGGGGCCAGATGCGCCTGGAGCTCGACGACGACGACATCGCGGCACTCACACCCCGCGAGGCCATCGCGCCGCTGCCCGACGCGTTCGCGGCCCTCGCCGTGATCGAGGGCCGCGACGCCGACGCCATCGCCCGCGGCGCCTTCACACTGCATCTACAAGGCGTGGTCGGCCCCTCGGGCGCGCGCCTGCTCGGGCGCTTCTGCCATCTCGATCCCGAGCTGCGCGCGTGTGTCGACGAGCACGTCGCCGCCGAACAGCGGCTGCGCCCCGAGGCCGTGTTCGCCGAGGTCGTGCACACCAGCGAGGGTCGGGTGGGCAACGTCGTCGCGCGGCCGGTGCTGCGCCAGTACGAGATCGAATTCCTCGGGAGCTCGGGCGCGCCACCCGAAAGGCGGCTCGCGATCGACGACCTGCTGGTCTCGGTGCAGGGTGACCGCGTGGTGCTGCGCTCGCGCCGGCTCGCCTGCGAGGTGGTGCCGAGGCTGTCGACGGCGCACGCGTACGCGGGCCCGAACCTGCCGACCTACCGCTTCCTGTGCGCGCTGCAGGACCAGGGCATCGCCCGCGCCGGCTGGAGCTGGGGACCACTGGATGCGCTCGGCTTCCTGCCGCGGGTGTGCTGGCGCAACCTCGCGTTCTCGCGCGCACGCTGGCGTCTGCACAAAGACAGCTTGGCCCCGCTCGTCGCGGCCGCCCACGGTGCCGGTCGTGGCGCGGTGGCGGCCGCGGCTCGCCGCGCGACCGTGATGGCCGCGGCCGCGAGCCTGCGCGAGCGCGCCCGCCTGCCGCGGTACATCGAGCTCGCCGATGGCGATCACATCCTCGCGGTCGACCTCGACAACCCGGCGAGCGTCGAGAGCTTCGCCCACTTGCTGCGCGGTCGTGCCGCCGTCATCGTTCGCGAGCTGGTCCCCGATCCCGAGCACGTCGCGGTGCGCGGGCCCGAGGGTGCGTTCACCCATGAGCTGTGCGTGCCGTTCACGCGCGCCGGAGAACCAACGCGCACGACCGCCCAGCGGCCACGCCCACGCGCCGTGGCCCCCCGTGTGCTGGTGCCGGGCAGCGAGTGGCTCTACGCCAAGATCTACGTGGGCCATGCCCACGCCGACCGTGTACTCGAGTCGGTGGTCGCGCCGCTCACCACCAAGCTGCGGGCCACTGCCGAAGTCGATCGCTGGTTCTTCCTGCGCTACGCCGATCCCGAGCCGCACCTCCGCGTGCGTTGGCGTGGCGATCCCGAGCGCTTGCTGACGCTGGGGATCGTCGGGCTGCGACATGCGCTCGCCGAGTGGATCGCCGACGGCAGCGTCGCGCGCGTGCAGCTCGACACCTACGAGCCCGAGCTCGAGCGCTACGGGGGCGCCGCGGGGCTGTCCGCGAGCGAGCGGTTCTTCGCCGCCGACAGCGACGCCGCGCTCGAGATCCTCGCCGCGCTCGAAGCCGATGGCGGCGATGCTGCACGGGCGCTGCGCTGGCAGGCCTGTGTCTGCAGCATCGACATGCTGCTCGACGATCTCGGGCTCGCGCTGCCAGCGAAGCTCGAGCTCGCGCGGACGGCCCGCGACGCGTTCCACCGCGAGTTCGGCGTCGAGACCGGATTTCGCCGCCAACTCTCCGCGGCCTACCGCAGTCGGCACGCACGCGTGGAGGCGCTGCTGGTGGATCGAGACGGGCTCGACGACGCGCTGGCGATCGCCTGCGCCGCGCTGCGCCGCCGCACCGTGGTCGTGCGGCCGGCGCTGGCGACACTCACGCGCCTGGCCGCGTCGGACCAGCTGGGGGTGCCGCTGCACGACCTCGTCCGCACGTGGGTGCACTTGATCTGCAACCGCCTGCTCCGCGCGGCCCATCGCGCGCAAGAGGTCGTGCTCTACGACCTGCTCGCGCGCGCCTACGAGTCGCTGCTCGCCCGCGCACGGGTGCAGGCCGCCGCACCGCGTCACGCCGGAGCTCTCGCATGATCCCCGCCAGCCCACCGCCCGAGCCGCGCGCGTCTGAATGGCGCGGCATCCTCGACACCGACGCGCACGGCGAGCGCACCCGCACGGCCGTCGAGGCCACCGTGCGCGCCATCGCCGACGATCTGATCCGCGCGACGGTGGAATCACCGGCGGAGCTGCACGGCGATCTGTCGCTCGGACGCGGGGCCCCGGGCGCCGCGTTGTTCCTGGCCTACTGGGGGCAATACCTGGCCGACCGCGCGCCACGGGCCGCGGACCTGGCGTGCGCCGCCAGCCGGCACCTGTTGGAGCAGACGCTGACGACGCTGGCGTCACGGCCCGGACCGGCGTCGCTCTACCAGGGCTACACGGGCGCCGCGTGGGCGGTTCAACACGTCGCGGCGACCGACGACGGCGACGACCCGCTGGCCGGCCTCGACGATGGACTCGCGCGCGGACTCACCGGGCTGGTGCCCTGCTTCGATCTCGTGTCGGGACTGGCGGGCGCATTGGTCTACGCCCGCGAGCGCGGCGCGAACGGCCGCGCGCTGCTGCAGCCCACCGTCACCGCGCTCGCCCAGCTGGCCCAGCCCGGCACGCCCTGCGGTCGCACGTACTTCACCACCGCTGCGCAGCTGAGCCCGCAGACCCGGCCGCACTCGCCCGACGGGCACCACGACCTCGGGCTCGCGCACGGCGTGCCAGGGGTCATCGCCGCCATCGTCGGCGTGCTCGAGGACGACCTGGCGAGCGGGCCGACCCACCGCGATGCAGCGACGCTGGTCGACGACGCGATCGGATGGCTGCTCGCGCAGCCGATCGTGGCGCACCCCCACGCGCGATTCCCCGCCGTGCTGCGGCCCCGCGCGGAACCGCAGCCCACACGCCTCGCGTGGTGCTACGGCGATCTCGGCATCGCGCTGACGCTCGTGCGAGCGGGCCGCGTGCGCGCCAACCCGGCGTGGATCGAGCACGGGCGCGCGCTCGCCCGCCTCGCCGCACAGCGCGAGCCCGACACCGCCGGGGTCGTCGATACCTCGCTGTGCCACGGCGCTGCCGGTCTCGCGCAGCTGTTCGCGCGGCTGCACGCGGCGACCGGCGAGCCTGCGTGCCGAGCCGCCGCGCAGCGATGGCTCGCCGACGCACTGGCGCGTCGCCAGCCCGGCACCGGCGTCGGTGGCTATCGCCACCCGCGGGGTCGAGACCCGGGCGTACGCGACCACGCGGGCTTCCTCGAGGGCGCATCGGGGATCGGCCTCGCGCTGCTGGCGATGATCGACGACACCGAACCGGCGTGGGATCGCCTGCTGCTGCTCTCGTAGTCGGGCGAAGCCATGGACCAGGCAACCCCAGTGCAGGACGAGATCGGCAGCGAGCAGGCGCGCCTGCGAGCGTTGCGGTGCGCCGCCGCGGTCGCGGCCTGCGACGGCCCGGCGGAGGCCGCCGCCCGCATCGAGGCCTGCATCGCGGGCATGTGCGCCTGCGATCGCGTGCGCTGCGTGTTCCACGACGCCGACAGCGACGCCTGGTGGTGCGAACGCGACGGCGATCGACAGCTCGCACCGGCGGGCGGCGTGGTCGGACAGGTCGCGCGATCGCGGGCCGTCCTGCATCTCGTGACCGACGCGCGGGCCGAGGGCTTCGAGCCCAGCGTCGACGACCCCGCCGCGCGCGGGCCGGTGACGGTGCTCGCGGCCCCGGTCACCGACGGGCCGCGGCGCATGCACGCGGTGATGCTGGTGACCCGCGACGGTCGACGACGCTTCGCGCCCGACGAGGTCCGCTGGCTCGACGCCCTCGCCGAGGCGCTGGCCCCCGCGCTGTCGCTGCTCGAGGCACGTCTGCAGTGCGAGGCCGGCGCGCGTGCGGAGCGGGGCCACGACGGATTCCGATCGGAGGCCCTCGAGGCACGCAACGCGACGGCGCACGGCAGCGTGCTGCGCGTGGTCCCCACCTGGCTGCGGGTATGCGTGTGGACGCTGTGCGCGCTCGCCCTCGTCGCGTTGGTCGGCGCTGCGACCTACGAGGTCGAGCGCTGGACCGAGGGGCCCGCGCTGGTCACCGTCCACGGCGGTCGTCGGGTCGCGGCGCAGCGCGGCGGCACGCTGGCGTCGGTCGACGTGGTGCCGGGTCAGCTCGTGCGTCGCGGGGATCTGCTGCTCCGGCTCGACGACGACGGGCAAGCGCGCGAGCTCGAGGTCCTGCGCCTGCGGCTGCAGGCCGAGCTGCGCCGACGACTGCGTGCACCACACGAGACCGGCACCGCCGCCGCGGTCACCCAGCTGCAGCGCGAGCTCTCGCTGGCCGAGACGACCCGCGCTTCGCTCGAGCTGCGCGCACCCGTCGACGGTGTCGTCGGCGACGTGCGAGCGCGGCTCGGACAGCTCGTCGTGGCCGGCGACGAGCTGCTCACGCTGCACGACGCCGAGGCCCCGCTGCGCGTGCTCGCGTTGCTGCCGGGCGAGGAGCGTGGCCGGCTCCGCGCCGGTCAGCCGCTGACGCTCGACCTGCGCGAGGCCGGCGGCGAGCAGCTGCACGTGCACCTCACGAGCGTCGATGACGAGGTCATCGGCCCCAGCGAGGCACGCCGCTACCTCGGGCTCGCCCACGCCGACGTGCTCGAGCTCGACGGCCCGGTCGTGCTCGCGACCGCGACACTCGACTCGCGTCACTACCCCACCAGCCGGGGCGCGCTCGAGCTCCACGACGGCATGCGAGCCCGCGCGCGCGTCGAGATCACGCGCGAGACCCTGCTCCAGTCCTTGTGGCCCGACCAGGAGGCGCCATGAGCATTGCAGGTCGTCGCCGCAACGATCGGCGACTGCGTATCCCGTTCGTGTCGCAGCTCGAGTGGGCCGACTGCGGCGCCGCGTGTCTGACGATGGTCCTTCGCGCCCATGGCAGCCCGCTGCGCCTCGCCGACGTGCGCCGCGCCTTCGCGAACGGCCGCGACGGCTGCTCCGCCGCCGGCATCCTCGAGGCGGCGCACACCCTCGGGCTCGAGGGGCGCGGTATCCGGCTCGATCTCGACGACCTCGGGCACCTGCGTCCAGGCACGATCCTGCACTGGGAGTTCCAACACTTCGTGGTGTTCGAGGGGCTTCGCGGCGGCGGCGTCGACATCCTCGATCCCGCGCGCGGGCGTCGGAGGGTCCCGCTCGCACGCTTCCGCAGCAGCTTCACGGGGGTCGCGATCGTGCTCGAGCCCACGGCCGACCTGCACGCCGAGCGTGGCGCGTCTGGCCGCTCGCCGCTGCGCACGTACCTCGCGCGGGTGACCAGCGCCCGGCGGGTGCTGGTACGGATCGTCGGCGGCTCGCTGTTGCTACGTGCGCTCGCGCTGGCACTCCCGGCGACCACGGCGGTGGTGATCGATCGGGTGGTCCCGCAGCACGATCTGCGGCTGCTGCTCGGACTCGCCGCTGGCGCGACGGCGCTGCTGGTGATGCAGATGCTGACCCAACAGATCCGAGCGCTCTTGCTGCTGCAGCTGCGCACGCAGCTCGACACCGAGCTGACCGGCGGCTTCCTGCGTCACCTCGTGCGATTGCCGTTCGCGTTCTTTCTTCGCCGCTCGGCCGGCGACCTGATCCTGCGCGTCACCAGCAACCGCATGCTGCGCGAGCGCCTCACGACCCACGCGCTCTCGGCGTTGCTCGACGGCCCGCTCGTGCTCCTCTACCTCGTGCTGGTGTTTGCGTTCGCGCCCGGCCTGGGCTGGTGGGTGTCGGCGATCGCGGCAGCGCAGATCGCCGTATTCGTGCTCGCGCGCCTGCGGATCGCCGAGCTCACCACGGAGGAACTCGACGCCCAGTCGCGCTCGCACAACGAGCTCGTGCAGATCCTCGCAGGCATCCAGACCCTCAAGGTCTGCGGCGCCGAGGCCCGCGCGATCGAGCGCTGGTCGAACCTGTTCACGGACGAGCTCAACGTCTCGCTCGCGCGCGGGCGCCTCCAGGCGGTGCTCGACGCGGCGCTGGGCCTGCTGCGCAACGGCGCTCCGATCGCGCTGTTGGCGGTCGGCGCCCACCAGGTGATGCGGGGCCAGCTCAGCGTGGGCGCGATGCTGGCGGTCAACTCGCTCGCGCTGGGCTTCCTCGCGCCGCTCGCCTCCCTGGTCGAGACGGCGATGACGTTGCAAGGCCTTCGCGGTCACATCGAGCGCATCGCCGACGTGCTGGAGACGGCCCCCGAGCAGGCCGCCGCAGGCGAGCGGCCATCCCCACGCGTGGAGCTGCGCGGCGCGATCTCGCTGCGCGAGGTCTCGTTCCGCTACGAGGGCGCCGCGCGGGACGCCGTGCACGGCGTCAGCCTCGACATCGCACCCGGCGAGTGCGTGGCACTGGTCGGGCGCTCGGGTTGCGGCAAGTCCTCGCTCGCCGCGCTGCTGGTCGGGCTCCATCTGCCCAGCAGCGGCGCCATCGCCTTCGACGGGCGGCCGCTGGCGTCGCTCGATCTCACGGCGCTGCGGCGCAACGTCGGTGTGGTGTTGCAGACGCCGTACCTGTTCGGGGGTTCGATCCGCGACAACATCGCGCTGGCCGATCCCCACGCCACGCTCGAGCAGGTCGAGGCCGCCGCGCAGGCGGCCGGCATCCACGCCGAGATCGCCGCGCTTCCGCTGGGCTACGACACGCCCGTGTCCGACGGCGGCGCCTCGCTGTCCGGTGGCCAGCGCCAGCGCGTCGCGCTCGCGCGGGCCCTGCTGGGGCGGCCCCGCGTGCTGCTCCTCGACGAGGCCACCAGCGCGCTCGATGCGGTGTCCGAGCGCGGCATCATGGCTGCGCTCGCGCGGCTCGACTGCGTCCGCATCATCATCTCGCACCGCCTCGGCACGCTGGCCTTCGCCGATCGCATCGTGGTGCTCGAGGATGGCTGCATCGTCGAGAGCGGTGACTTCACCGAGCTCTCGACCGGCGACACCCGCTTCGCACGGCTGGTCCACGCCGCCGAGCGAACCGGCGTCGCCCCCCACGAAGGAGCGAGCCATGGCGCGTGCGCGTGACTGGGCGCTGTCGTTGACGGTCCTGATGGCCTGCGCCGCGCGGGACGAGGCCGCACCGACGCCGGATGACCCCTCGCCACCGGCCGCCGCGACCACCACCATCGACGCGCGCGCGACCGGCTGGACGGGCGTGGTGGTGTCGACGCGCAGTCACCACGTCGCCGCGGCGGTCACGGCCACCATCGACGCTGTCGAGGTCGACGTCGGCGACGTCGTACACGCCGGCGAGCCGCTCGTGCGGCTCCACGCCCAGCCCTTCGAGGACGCGCTCGCGATCGCCGACGCCGGCGTGGCGGCGCGTACGGCCGAGCTGGCCGGCGCACGCGCTGCGCTGGGCGTGGCGGAATCCGAGCTCGCGGCCACGCGCGCGCTCGCGGCCGCCAACCACGCGACGCCCCACCAGCTGCACGTCAGCGAAGCCCAGCGCGATCAGGCCGCCGCACAGCTCGCGCTCGGCCGCGCGACGCTGCAGTCGGCGCGCGCGGAACAACGCCGCGCCCGCCACGCCCTCGACGCTGCGACGGTTCGGGCGCCGATCGACGGCGTGGTCGCGGCACGGATGGTCGAGCCGGGCCAGAGCGTCGCGGTGGGGACCACCCTGCTGCGCGTCATCGACCCGCGTGCGGTGGGTGTGCGCGTCGGGCTGGATGCCGCCG
Source organism: Deltaproteobacteria bacterium (assembly GCA_016709225.1). Classification (NCBI taxonomy): domain Bacteria; kingdom Pseudomonadati; phylum Myxococcota; class Myxococcia; species Deltaproteobacteria bacterium. The sequence goes on from JADJEE010000001.1 coordinate 2,287,041, forward strand.
CGCTCTCGGCGATCGCCGATGACACCCCGCTCGTCGTGTCGAGCGGCGATGACCGACGCTGGCACGCGACGATCCGCCGTCGCGCGCCCGAGCTCGACCTCGTCACCGAGCAAGTGCCGATCGAGCTGGCGCTGCGCGACGCCGACGCGCCGACGCCCGCGATCGGTACCGCGGTGTTCGTGCAGCCGCGCGATCCCTAAACGGCGCCCGGCGCCGACTCACTGCAGGTACCACGGCGTCGCGACCGCGCTGCGGCACTGCCAGTTGAAGCTGCGCAGCTGACCGATCTCGCCATGGTTCGCGAAGCCGGTGACCAGCGCGGCCGCGGCGTCGTGCAGCGCGTCGTCGGTGCGTCCGTCGTGCCACCACGCGAGCGCGACGACATAGGCGCTCTCGCCCCAGTGCTCGTCGTACTCGTCGATCTCGTCGGCATCGGTGCCGACGCCCATCCAGTAGTAGGGGCGCCCGTCGCCATCGAGGCCGTCGCGCGCGACGATGCGACCCAAGCGCGCGAGCGCTTGCTTGGCCGTGGCCGCGGTCGCGTCGTCGCGCTCGCGGATCCACGCGTCCAGGCCGTCGGCCAGGATCGCGCTCATCCACGGGCTGCAGCCGACGTAGCCGTAGTCCTCGCCGTGGGCCTCGGCCTCGTGGGCGAAGCAACGCGCGTCGGCGTCGTCGTAGCCGGGCGGAAAGTCCTGCTGCACCGCGAGGTAGGCCGCGACCGCGTCGTCGGCCCACGCGTCGATGCTCGCCGCTTCGTCATCGCTGACCATCGCCGCCCACACGTACGCCAGCAACGCGAAGCCGGCGTGGCGCTCGGTCCAGAAGTCGGCGCCGCCGCCGTAGCCGGGGTCGGGCCACAGCGTGTGTACGCGGGCCGCGAGGTCCTCGGCGTACTCGCGGAAGCGATCGTCGCCGGTGAGCAGGTAGTGGATCGCGGCGTGCTGCGCGTAGTGGTACTTCAGATCGTCGGCCGCGCCGGGCACCGGGATCTGCAGCGCGTCGCCGCTGCCGCTGCTGTCGGCGACGTAGCGCGCGGTCTCGCGGTAGGCGGACTGCAGCGGCACCAGCTCACCGCTGCGGGCGTAGCCGCGGTACAGCGCCGTGCCGCGATCGTACAGCCACGAGCCGGTGTCGCCGGCGGCGGTATCGAACGCGTCGTAGCCCCAGGCCTCGTAGTCGCACCGCTCGGCCCACGCGGTCGCGTCGCCGGTGGTCGCCGCGACCGGCAGCTGCGGGCCGGTGACGCCGCTGTCGGCGAGCCACTGTGCGGGCAACAGCGCCCACACCCGCGGGCCCTGGGTGCCGTCGGGCGTGACCAGCGTGTCCGCCACCGCGATCGCGTCGATCGTCGCCCCCGCCTCGCCGAACGCGACCTCGATCTCGGTGCCACTGCCGACGTCGAGCTCGATCTGGATCTGCACCGCGCGCACGCTGCCGTCGCGGTGGAGCGCGAGGGTGCGTCGCGAGCAGGGCAGGTCGATATCGTCGTGCCGCACGGTCACCGCGTCGCCGTCGGTCACCGCGGCCGGCCACAGCGGCACCGCGAAGTTGATCCGCTGCGTGCCCGCGACCCCGTCCTGCGGCACCAGCTGCACGGTCACGGCGTCGGCGGGCGGCAGTCCGGTGTCGTCGCTCGCATCCGCCGTGTCGCCGACCGTGGTGTCGGCGGCGTCGGTGCCGACGCTGGCGCCCCCGCTGCTCGCGGCGTCGGTGCTGCCGACCGAGCTCGCCGCGGTCGCCTCGCTCGAGCCCGCTGCGGTATCGCTGCCGGGATCGCCGAACGACGCCGGCGAGGCGCCACCGTCGGCGCCACCGCAGGCAACGACGAGACCCGCGGCGACGATCCATGCGCACACGGGCCATGCGCACACGCGGCTCACCCGCGAAGGTGGCGACTGCACGGAGGAGAGGACGTGGGGACGACGCGGACGATCACAGGTCACGCTCGGGCCTTGCGACGGCTGGCGTGGATTCCCGCCACTGCACCCACGATCGCCGCACGTGAGCGAGCACATGCACGGCCCGTGGCGGGAGTTCGCGTCGTCCGTCGCAGACGCAGGGGTGAATCGGACCTGCATTGCCCCTGCCCTCGCCCTCTCGCTCGCGCTCGCGTGCAACGCCGGTGGGGGAGACCACGACGACGGCACGAACACGGGCCCTGGCAGCGCCAGCGCCGACTCGGGCTCCGGCTCCGACGGCAGCGCGAGCGCGAGTGCGAGCGCGAGTGCGAGCGCCAGCGCCAGCGCGACCGCGGCCGACTCCGGCAGCGACGGCACCGGCGTCGACACCACCGACGACACCGGGCCGGTGATCCCCGAGGGCCACCCGCGCATCTACCTCGACGCAGCCAACCGCGCGCGCCTGACCGCCGCCCTCGACGACGACACCGCGGCCGCGGTCCGCTTCCGCGACATGGTCGACGGCCAGCTGCAGGGCGCCGACTGGTACGAGTTCCAGGCCAGCGACGCCGCGCTGCTCGGCACGCTCACGGGCGCGCCGCAGTACTGCGAGTACGCGGTCGCGCAGATCGACGCGTGGGTCGCCGGCGAAGAGGCCCGCATCGCCGCCGGCGAGGTCGCCGAGGTCGCCGGTGACAGCTACCTCTACGTCGGTGATCACATCGGCGACCTCGCGCTGACGCTCGACTGGTGCTGGGACGACGTCGATGCCGAGCAGCGCGCGCGCTGGATCGACTATGCCAACACCGCGGTGTGGAACGTGTGGCACCCCGAGCAGGCCAGCTGGGGTGGGCAGTCGTTCCCGTGGAGCGGGTGGTCGATCGACAACCCCTCGAACAACTACTACTACTCGTTCCTGCGCGCGACGATGCTGCTGGGCCTGGCGAGCTACGGCGACAACGACCAGGCCCAAGGCTTCATCGACACCTTCCGCACCACCAAGATCGAAGACCAGCTGGTGCCGCGCTTCACCGCCGAGCTTCAGGGCGGCGGATCGCGCGAGGGCACCGGCTACGGTGTCGCGATGTGGCGACTGTTCGCGCTCTACGATCTCTGGCAGGCCAGCACCGGCGAGCGCATCTGGGATCTCACGCCGCACACCCACGACAGCCTGATCAACTTTCTGCACACCACGGTGCCGACCCTCGATCGCATCGCCCCCATCGGTGATCACGCGCGCGACTCGACGGCGGCACTGTTCGACTACCACCGCGCGTACCTGCTGGTGCTGCAGCATCTGGTCGGCTCCGACGATCCACTATCGCCGCTGGTGCAGCAATTCCTCGCCGATTGCTCGGTGCCCGCAATGACCCAGGGCTTCATGTACGCCGTCGACTTCATGTACGCCGATGCATCGCTGCCGACCGCGCCGCTGTCGCAGCTGCACGACACCTGGTACGCACCCGGCACCGGCAGCGTGTTCGCCCGCACCGCGTGGAGCAGCGACGCCACCTGGATGGGCTTTCTCGCCGGGCCCTACACCGAGAGCCACGCCCACCGCGATCAGGGCTCGCTGCTGATCTATCGCCGCAGCTGGCTCGGCTACGACGCCAACGTGGATTCGCACTCCGGCATCGTGCAGGACGAGGCGGTGCACAATCTCGTGCGCATCGACGACGGCGGCGCCGTGGTACCGATGGTCGCCGAGCACGATCCCGCCGAGCTGGTCGCGCTGCGCGACACGCCCGAGATCCTCTACCTGGCGGCCGACATCACACCGATCTATGCCGGCGCCGCCGCGGTCCTTCGTAGCGAGCGCGAGGTGGTGATGCTCGAGGACGAGGGCACGTTCGTGGTGTTCGATCGCGTCGACACCGGCGGCGGCGCGGTGCCGACGTGGCAGCTCAACGCGCCCTCGGCCCCGGTCGCGCAGGGGCAGGGTTTTGCGATCGATGCCGGCGCCGACGGGCTCGACGTGCGGCCGGTGTTCCCGGCTTCGGTGTCGTCGTCGATCGTCGACTGGAGCGCACAGAACCGCGACATGCTCGGCGGCTGGCGACTCGATCTGCACGGCAGCAGTGGTGACAATCGCTTCCTCGTGGTGCTGGCCCCGCCCGGCCGCCTGCTCGGCGTCGACGCATTCAGCGGCGGCGGTCAGCACGGCGTCGACCTGCAATTCCAAGGTGGCGCGAGCGCGAGCGTGCGATTCGACGACGATGTCTTCGGCGGCACGCTCACCTACGAAGGCGGCGGCGGCGAGTCACGATTCGACGGCGCGCTCACGGCGGGGCTCGACGCGCTGCCGATCTTCGCACCGTGACGCGCGGCGTCGCGTCGGCGACGACGCGGCGGTGATGCACGGCGGACGCAGCTCGACCGGGTCGACCACGGCGAGCGCGACGTCCGACGCGAGCGACGACAGCACCTCCGCGGGCGACACCGCGGCCACGTGGCCCGAGTGCCTTCCGCCGAGCATCCCCGACGTCGCCGTCGCCATGACCGTCGAGCCCGACAACGGCTACACCGCCAGGGCGTACTCCGGTCCGTGCGCCATCGTGCAGATCTCGGAACTGGTCGACGGCGCGCTGACCATCGAACTGACGTGTACCGGCGGCGAAGGGCCCGCGCCGCAGTGGCAGGTCGGCCTCACGATCGCGGGCCTCGGTGAGGCGGTCCCCGCGGCACTGGTCGAGAACGCGGAGGTCGACCTGGCGCTCTACGTCGACGCAGGCCACTCCCCGGTCACCGCGTTCTCGCTCGCGACAGGCGGTGCGCTGCTGCTCGCCGGCTTGGACGGTTCCTACGTCGACGTCGAGCTCGCGACCGGATCGTCGCACGGCCTGTGGCCGGGCGCGCGCGTGACGAGTCCGGCCGAGCAGCGCTGCGCGCAGCAAGAACGCCTCGCCCGCTGCGCTCCCCCACTCGGCCGCAACCGACTCTCGTTCACCGGCTTCGACGACGACGTCGAGGTCTTCGACCATCAATCCGCACAGACGACGAGCTTCGAGATGCGCGTCGGCGAGGCCCTGACCGTGGTCGACGATGGTCAGCCCTGGGGCTGCGAGGACTTTGGCGTCGCGTTCTACCAGTTCCTCGTCCTGCGCAGAGACTGACCGCGATGGATCGCGTCCTGCGGAAGCCGCGGCGCCGCAGGGCCCCGCGGGGTGCCCGTCCACCCCCATCCGCGCTACAACCTCCCGCGACGATGCTGCAACGCTTCCGCGGGATCACCCCGATCATCGACCCGACCGCCTACGTGCACCCCGCCGCGGTGTTGATCGGCGACGTCGTGCTGGGCCCGTCGGCGACGGTGTGGCCGTGCGCGACGCTGCGCGGCGACGACGGGCCGATCCGCATCGGCGCGTGCTCGTCGATCCAGGACGGCACGGTGATCCACATGTTCGAGGGCCGCTCGATCACCACCGTGGGCGAGCGCGTCACGGTCGGCCACAACGTGACGCTGCACGGCTGCACGGTGCAGGACGAGACCATCATCGGCATGGGCGCGATCGTGCTCGACAACGCGATCGTCGAGTCCAACTGCATCGTCGGTGCGGGCACGCTGGTGCCGCCGGGCAAGCGCATCCCGGCCGGCTCGGTGGTGTTCGGCAACCCGATGCGGATCGTCCGCAGCGTCACCGATGCCGACCTCGAGTTCATCGCACACTCGTGGCGCGCGTACGTGACCCGCGGCGCGCAGTACCTCGAAGAGCCGGGGGTCTAGCTTGGCCGCCGGACGCTGGCGCTTCTTCGTCGATCGCGGCGGCACCTTCACCGACTGCGTCGCGCTGCCGCCGGGCGGCGGCGCGCCGGTGGTGTGCAAGCTGCTGTCGACCGACGACGCGCCACTGCGGGCGATCCGGACCGTGCTCGCGCTCGGCGACGACGCACCGATCCCCCCGCTCGAGCTGCGGCTCGGCACCACCGTCGCCACCAACGCGCTGCTCGAGCGCAAGGGTGCCCGCTGCGCGCTCGTCATCACGCGCGGCTTCGCCGACCTGCCGGTCATCGGCGACCAGACCCGGCCCGACATCTTCGCGCTGTCGATCCCACCGGCGACGCGGCTGCACGCCGAGGTGATCGAGATCGACGCGCGGGCCGATCGCGACGGTCGCGTGCTCGCGCGGCCCGATGGCGACGCGCTCGCGCGCAGCTTCGAGGCCCTGCGAGCGGGCGGCTGTGACAGCGTCGCGGTCGCGGTCGCGTTCGGCACCCGCGCGCCCGCGCTCGAGCAGGCCGTGCTCACGGCGGCGCGCGAGGCCGGCCTGCGATATGCGGTCGCCAGCCACGAGGTCAGCTCGCAGCTGGGTCTGCTGGCGCGCACGCAGACCGCGATCGTCGATGCCTACACCACGCCGCTGCTGCGCGCGTACCTGACCGGCCTGGCCGACGCGCTGCCCGGCAGCACGCTGTCGGTCATGCAGTCGTCGGGGGCGCTGGCGCCGGTCGCCCGCATCGGTGGTCGCGACGCGATCCTCTCGGGCCCCGCCGGCGGCGTGCTGGCCGTGGCCGCGCTCGCGCGACGGCACGGCCTGCGCGAGGTCATCGGCTTCGACATGGGCGGGACCTCGACCGACGTCACCCGCGTGCAGGGCGGCGAGCCCACGCTCACGTGGGAGACCACCACCGCGGACGTGCGGGTGCACGCGCCGATGCTCGACGTGCACACGATCGCGGCCGGCGGTGGCTCGGTGTGTCGCATCGTCGACGGGCGTCTGCGGGTCGGCCCCGACAGCGTCGGCGCGATGCCGGGCCCGCTGTGCTACGGCCGCGGCGACGGCTCGCCGAGCCTCACCGACATGAACCTCGTGCTCGGTCGCTTCGTCGGCGATCGCTTCGCACTGCCGCTGCACGCCGCGCCCGCGCATGCCGCACTCGCGCAACTCGCGGCGCAGTGGGGCGACGACGCGCCTGCGCCCGAGCGCATCGCTGCCGGCTTCTTCCGCATCGCCGTCGATGCGATGGCCGAGGCCATCACGCGGGTCAGCGTGGCCCGCGGCCACGACGTGCGCCGCCACGCGCTGGTCGCCTTCGGCGGTGCTGCGGGCCAGCACGCCTGCGCGCTCGCCCGCAGCCTCGGCATCGCGCGCGTGCTGCTGCCGCCGTTGGCCGGTGCACTGTCGGCGTGGGGCATCGCTCAGGCGCCGCGGGGCTGGCATGGCGAGGCCGATCTCGCCGCGCGCGTGCTCGACGACGTGGCCGTGCGTCACGCCCTCGCCCACGCGGACGCGCTGGTCGAACGCGGCCGCGCGGCGCTGGTCGCCGAAGGCGAGCGCGGCACGCCGACCGTGCACCGCACGCTCGAGCTGCGCTACCGCGGCACGCAGCACACGCTGCCGCTGCCGCTCGACGCCGACGACCTGCGCGCGCGCTTCGACGACGCCCACGCCAGCGCGTTCGGCTGGCGCCGCGACGACGCCATCGTCGAGTGCGTGACCGTGCGCGTGCGGCTCGAGGTGCCGAGCGCGGTGCCCCAACCGCCGGGACCACCGCCCGGTCCACCGCCGCGACCGCGACGTCACCAGCGGGTGTTCATCGACGAGCGCTGGCACGACGCGCCGGTCTTCCACCGCGAAGACATCGCCGCCGGCGTGGACGTGCACGGGCCTGCGCTGGTGCTCGACGACACCGGCACGCTGGTGCTCGAGCCGGGCTGGTCGCTCGCGATCGGCGACGACGGCACGCTCTTGCTCGATGACACCGCGGCCGCCGACGTCGTCACGCCCAGCTCGCTGGCGCGCGATCCGATCACGCTCGAGATCTTCGCGCACCGCTTCATGTCGATCGCCGAGCAGATGGGCGTGGTGCTGCGCCGCACCGCCTCGTCGACCAACATCCGCGAGCGGCTCGACTTCTCGTGCGCGGTGTTCGACGCCGAAGCCAACCTGGTCGCCAACGCGCCGCACCTGCCGGTGCACCTGGGCGCGATGGGCGAGAGCGTGGCCGCGATCGCCCGCCAACACCCGGGCGCCCGCGACGGCGACGTGTTCGCGACCAACGACCCCGCCGGCGGCGGCTCGCACCTGCCCGACATCACCGTGGTCACGCCGGTCTTCGTCGACGGTGCGCTGTCGTTCTGGGTCGCCAGCCGCGGCCACCATGCCGACGTCGGTGGCATCACGCCGGGCTCGATGCCGCCGCACGCCGTCACCCTCGCGCAGGAGGGTGTGGTCCTGCGCGGGCTGCCGATCGTGCGTGGCGGCAGTTGGCGCGAGGACGAGCTGCGGGCGGCACTCGCCGCGGGGCCGTGGCCCGCGCGGCGCCCCGACGAGAACCTCGCCGATCTGCAGGCGCAGATCGCCGCCAACCGCCGCGGTGAGCTGCTGCTCCACGCGCTCGCCCTGCGCGAGGGCCTGCCGCGCGTGCACGCGTACATGGCCCACGTGCAGGACCAGGCCGCGTTCGCGGTCGGCAACGCGATCGCGGCGCTGGGCGACGGCACCTACGCGTTCGACGATCGCAGCGACGACGGCACTCGCATCGCCGTGCGCCTCGAGATCCGCGATCGCACGCTGGCGATCGACTTCACCGGCACCGACGCCGCGGTGCCCAACAACGCCAACGCACCGCGGGCCGTGACGGTCGCGGCGGTGCTCTACGTGCTGCGGACCCTGGTCGGCCAGGCGATCCCGCTCAATCGCGGCTGCCTGCGCGGCGTGACGCTCACGATCCCCGCCGGTTCACTGCTCGATCCTCCACCCGACGCCGCGGTCGCGGCCGGCAACGTCGAGACCAGCCAGCGCGTCGTCGACGTGCTGCTCGCGGCGCTCGGGCGCAAGGCCGCCAGCCAGGGCACGATGAACAACCTCACCTTCGGCGACGGCAGCTTCGGCTACTACGAGACCATCGGCGGCGGCGAGGGGGCGACGGCCGACGCCGACGGTCGCGACGCCGTGCACACGCACATGACCAACACCCGCATCACCGACCCTGAGATCCTCGAGGCGAGCACCGGCGTGCGCGTGTGCAGCTTCGCGGTCCGTCGCGGCAGTGGTGGTCGCGGACACCGGCGCGGCGGCGATGGCATCGTGCGCGAGCTCGAGTTCGATCGTGCGCTCGAGGTGTCGCTGCTCGCCGATCGTCGCGTGCGTCCGCCGTTCGGCCTGGGCGGTGGCGAGCCCGGCGCGTGCGGCCAAACCCGCTGGGGCGCGCGCGCGCTGCCAGGGCGCATCGCATTCGTCGTCGAGCCCGGTGATCGCGTGATCGTCGAGACCCCGGGGGGCGGCGGCTTCGGCCCACCCGACGGCGACACACCCGCGTAGCAACCCTGCGTGCCACCGGCGTTCCCCCGCGCGAGCGCCTGCAGCGATGCCCAGGGCCGGCTTTGGCATCCGCGCCGCTTTGGGCTACGGTCCCTCGGCCACGATGCTGCACGCGCTCATCCCGTACATCCACGTGCCCGACTACACGCTGGTCAAGGACCTGCCGTTCGTCGGGCCGCTGAAGCTGCAGGTCTTCGGGCCACTGGTCGCCGTCGGCGTCGTGCTGGGCTGGAAGCAGTGCCTCAAGTACGCCAAGGACCGCGACATCGACGAGTTCTTCTTCCGCGACTACCTGTTCTGGATGCTGGTCTTCGCGTTCGTGATCTCGCACTGGGTCAGCGTGCTCTTCTACTTCCCCGACCAGGTGCGCGAGAACCCGTGGGTCTTGCTGGCGATCTGGAACGGCCTGTCGTCGGTGGGCGGCTTCTTCGGCGCGTTCATCGGCATGATGTACTACCTGAAGAAGCACAAGCAGCCGGTGATCGTGTACGCGGATGCGACGATCTTCGGCCTGCTGGTGGGTTGGTGCTTCGGTCGCGCGGGCTGCTCGTTGGTCCACGATCACCCGGGCCAGATCGTGCCCGAGGGCACCTTCTTCTCGGTCGGCCCATGGCCCGACGGCAGCTTCCGCTACGACCTCGGGCTCATCGAGTTCTGCTTCGCGGTCACGCTGTGCACGCTGATCTACTTCGTCGGCAAGCCGCTGCAGCGCAAGCCAGGGTGGTTGGTCGGCACGGTCGTCATGGCCTACGCGCCGTTCCGCTTCCTGCTCGACTTCATGCGCGCGACCGAGATCTCGACCAAGGTCATCCCGACCCCGGACGCGCGCTACTCCGGGCTGACCACCGCGCAGTGGTTCTGCATCGCGTTCCTGCTGGCCGGCATCTACCTGGTGTTCTTCCGCAAGCCGCAGCCCAGCGACACCGCGTACTTCAAGGACAGCGAGCGTCGCAAGCGGGAGCAGGGCGACAAGCCCGACGCCAAGCTCGCGGATGCGGACGCCAAGCCCCCCGCGCCCATCGAGAGGGACGACGACGACGACGCGCGTTCCGGCGCCGACGCCTGAGATCCCCCGCGAACGTACGTCCTCTCGAGGCCCGCCCCGGCGCACGATCGCGCTTGGGCGGGCCTTCGTGCGTTCCCGCGGCGATGTGCCCCACCGCCGCTGCAACCGGGCGTGCACACCCACGTCTTGCTCCCTCGAACGGGCGGTGAGTCCACGTGGCGGCGGGCGTGACCCGAGGGTGCGATGACGCTCCCCTCGCGGCCACGCTCCCCTTGCCTCGACCTCGCGCCGACCCCGAGACCCCGAACCAGGAACCCCCCGATGACCCGCACCGCCGTACTGCTGTCCCTCGTCGTCCTCACCGCCGCACCGCTGGGCTGCCAGAAGAAGGACAAGGAAACCAAGAACCCCGACGACGCCGCCGAGTCCGACAAGGATCCGCTCGAGGAGCTCAAGGGCATCCCGGTCGCGATCCAGGCCGAGGTCGATGGCGTGCTCAAGCCCATCACCGACGTCGACGTGGTCATCGATCAGGTCACCACGATGCCCGAGCGACTGGGCGTGGATCCCAAGGGCCTGCGCGCGATGGCCTCGGCCTCGCTCAAGGACGGCACCATCGCGGTGAACCTCGACATCGGCGCCGACGCCAAGGCCGAGATCGAGGGCGTGCTCGCGACCATCAAGGGCATCGGCATCGGCCTCAAGGAGACCCCGCAGCGCGTGCCGGTCGCCGCCAAGAACATCGTCGCGCAGGGGGCCAAGGCCGCCGCGCTGGTCGCCAAGCTGACCGCGAAGTTCCAGGCCAAGCTCAGCTCGCCCTTCACCAAGGCCGAGGAGAAGCTCAAGATCCAGGCCGACCTCGACGCCGTGATGAAGCTCGACGTCGACATCAAGACCACGGTCAACGAGGCCAAGTCGACCGTCATGGGCCTGCCCGCCAAGGGCACCGAGGCGCTGGCGAAGATCACCGCCGCCTTCACCGCCGGCTGAAGCGCCGCGCCCTGGAGTTGGCGCGTTTGGAGGCGGCCGCCGGTGAATCCTGCGGCCGCCACCGTCCCGAGCAGGCATTTCGCCCCTTGTCGGCGCGCTCGGCTTTGGAGTAGTCCTGGATCGTGATCGCGTCGCGCGTCGTTGTCCTGGCGAGCCTCGGGGCCCTGTTGCCAGCGGTGGCCGCCGCCAGCAACGGCACCCACCCGCGCACGCCGGTGGTGTGGAACGACGTGCCGTGCATGACGCTGCACGACCGCAGCGCGAACGCGACCTTCCATCTGCCGTACGACATCCCGATGGAGGACACCGACGTCACGGCCGACGAGGTGGCGGACAGTCGCACGCACCAGTTCTTCGCCTACTGCCGGCCCCACCACCCGCAGGACTTCCTGCCGAGCTGGATCACGCAGGACGACATCGACGCGGCGGTCGCGAAGAACCTGCTGATGGCCGGCACCGTCGAGCCCCAGGACCTGCTGACCGGCAACCCCGCGTGGGATGGCTGCTGGTACCGCATCATCGGTGACGACGAGCGTCGTCCGATCACCTTCGCCTCGGCGTCGGCGGGCGTCGACTGGGACACCAGCGCGGTGCCGGCCGGGCCGTACACGCTCTACGGCTACACCTACGAGCCGGTGTTCAACATCTGGCACCTGCGTCCGGGCGTGGTGAAGGTGTTCGACGGCGATCCCGATGCGATCGGGCCGGCGGGTGCCGTCGTCACCGGCGAGCTCACCCCCTACAAGAACGACAAGGTGCTGATCGAGGGCTGCGTCGATGCGCTGCCGGGCACGACCTTCACGGCCTCGTGGGCGCTCACCGACGCCGAGCCGCAGTGGGTGCCGTACCTCGAGGACGCCGCGATCGACGGCGACGCGTGGATGTTCGAGCTGACCCCGCCCGAGGGGATGTGGGGCGAGTCCGCGATGATCCGCATCGTCTTCGTCGATCCGATGGGCCGCGAGTACACCACGTACCAGGCCGATCCGATGCTGGTGATCAACGCCGACAACCCCGACGCGTGCGATCAGGGCGGCAGCTTCATCGGCACGCCCTGCGACACCAGCGGCTCGGACTCGGGCTCGGGCACCGGCGACGACGCGGGCGCCAGCAGCGGTGGCAGCGGCGAGTCGGGGGCCTCGGCGACCGACGGCAGCGCGAGCGCCACCGGCCAGCAAACCGGCGGCGATGGTGGCAGCGATCCCAGCGGCTGCGCGTGCTCGGTGCGCGACGCCGCACCGGGCTGGGCCCCGTTCGCGCTGGTCACCGCGGTCGCGGCCGGTCGCCGTCGGCGTCGCTCACCATAGCCACGCGGCCCCGCGCACGCCGCTGGCGTCGCCGTGGACCGGCGTGCGAACGGTGACATCGGCGTAGTCGCAGAAGATGTGGGCGCCGATCTGCGCGCGCACGCCCTCGCACAGCCCCGGCAGCTGACCGACGCCGCCGCCGAGCACGATGACGTCGGGGTCGAGCACGTCGACCACGGTCGCGAGCGCGCGCGCGAGTCGATCGAGGTGCCGCTGCAGCGAGGCGATCGCGGGCGCATCGCCGCCCTGCGCCGCGGCCACGATCGCGGGCACGTCGCGCACCGCCGCGCCGCCACTGCGGCGATGATCGGCGAGCAACGCGGGCCCCGACAGCCACGCCTCGATGCAGCCGCGCTTGCCACACCAGCACGCCGGCCCCGGCAGTTCGTCGCCGCGCGCCCACGGCAGCGGGTTGTGGCCCCACTCGCCGGCGATGCCGTGGGCACCCGCGCGCACGCGGCCATCGACGACCACGCCCGCGCCACAGCCGGTGCCGAGGATGACGCCGAACACGATCGCCGCGCCCTGCCCTGCGCCGTCGGTGGCCTCGGAGAGCGCGAAGCAGTTGGCGTCGTTGGCGAGGCGGACCCCGCGGGCGAGCGCCCGCTCGAGATCCTCACGCAGCGGCCGGCCGTTGCAGGCCTGGGTGTTGGCGTTGCGGACCAGGCCGGTGCGCGGCGAGATCGATCCGGGGATGCCGACGCCGACGGTGCCGGTTGCACCGAGCTCGCGCTCCGCGTCGTGCACGAGCGCGGCGATGGTGGCGATGATGGCGTCGTAGTCGTGCGACGGCGTCGCCACGCGGCGTCGCAGTCGCTCGCCGCCCTGGTCGTCGAGCGCGAGGATCTCGGTCTTGGTGCCGCCCAGGTCGATGCCGATGCGCACGAGCGCCCACGAGCATCGCACGGCCCGGGGGCAGCCGCGCCCACGCGTGCGCGCGGCTTGGCTATGCTCGCCCGCACATGAACCGACGCACCGTCGCGCTCACCCTCGCCCTGGTCGCCTGCGGCGGCACCGATGCCAAGCCCGACGCCGCGCCGGCCACCAAGGCCGAGACCAAGGCATCCGCGGCGCCCGAGCTCGGGCCCGACGCGAAGGCAGCCGCGAAGCCCGACGAGCCCGCGCCGACCACCGCCGCGCCACCACCGGCGGCCGAGGTGCGCAGCTGGAGCTTCGAGGACGACGCGGTCGATGCGGTCGCGAAGGGCTTCCGCGTGGTCGCGGCCGGCGAGGTGGTCGATCCACCGGCGACGTGGGCCGTGGTCGAAGACCCCGAGGCCCCGTCGCCGCCGCACGCCTTCGGCGTGACCAAGACCGTCGGCACCAACAAGAGCTACAACCTCGCGCTCGTCGACGGCACCCGCTACGGCGACGTCGAGCTGAACGTGATGCTCGCGGCGCGCAGCGGCAGCAACAACCAAGGCGGCGGCGTCATGTTCCGCGCCAAGGGCGAGGCCGACCACTACATCGCCCGCCACAACCCGGTCGAGAACAACTTCCGCGTCTACGCGCTCATCGGCGGCGCGCGGGTCGACATCGCCGCCGCACCGCTCGAGCTCGACCCCAAGGCCTGGCACGCGCTGCGCGTGACCATGGTCGGCGATCACATCGAGTGCTTCGTCGACGACAAGCTGGTGGTCGCGGCCGACGACAAATCGCTGCCCGAGGCGGGGATGATCGGGCTATGGACCAAGGGCGATGCCGCGACGGTGTTCGACGATCTCACGGTCGCCGCGATCGGGCCGCGGTAGCCGCGCTCAGGTGTGGAAGCGATCGGCGCGGACCGTCGTGTCGACGAAGCGCACGGTGCCGGTCGAGCTGCGCATCGCGAGGGTCTGCAGGTGCAGGCGATCGCCGATGCGGCGCACGCCCTTGAGCAGCGGCCCCGAGGTCACGCCGGTGGCGACGAAGATGACCTCGCCGCGGACCAGGTCGGACATCGCGAACAGGCGATCGGGCTCGCTGACGCCCATCGCGATCGCACGCTGACGCTCGCCCTCGTTGCGGAACTTGAGGCGGCCCTCGAAGAAGCCGCCCATGCAGTGCAGCGCGGCCGCCGAGAGCACGCCCTCGGGCGCGCCACCGGTGCCGCAGACCATGTCGATGCCGCTGTCGGGCAGGCAGGTCGCGACCGCGGGCGCGACGTCGCCGTCGCTGATGAGGTGCACGCGGGCACCGGCGCCGCGCAGCTCCTCCACCAGCTTCACGTGGCGGTCGCGCTCGAGCACCACCACCGTGATCTCGCTGATGCGACGGCCCTTGATCTCGGCCAGCGCGCGCACGTTCTCGGCCGGGGTCTTGCGCAGCGAGACCACGCCGATGCCCTCGGGGCCGCACGCGATCTTCTCCATGTACGTGTCGGGCGCGTTCAGCAGGTGGCCGCGGGCCGCGACCGCCAGCACCGCGAGCGCGCCGGGGCCACCCTCGGCACAGAGGTTGGTGCCCTCGAGCGGATCGACCGCGATGTCGACCTCGGGGTAGTTCTCGTCGGCCGAGCCCACGCGCTCGCCGATGTAGAGCATCGGCGCCTCGTCGCGCTCGCCCTCGCCGATCACGACGGTACCGCTGACCGGCACGCGATCGAAGGCCGCGCGCATGGCCTCGACGGCCTTGGCGTCGGCGCCGTCCTTGTCGCCGCGCCCGATGAGATGCGAGCAGGCGATCGCGGCGGCCTCCGTGACCCGCACGAACTCCAGCACGAGGCGGCGGTCCATCTTGGGCTCGAGTTCATCGTGGTGTTGGGTCATCGGCGGCTACCGTGAATAGCAGGATTCGAGCAGTGCGACCACATCGCGCGGCAGCCGTTCGGGACGGCCGTCTGCGAGCCGAATGCACGCATGCCGCGTCTGCGCCCACAGGAGGTCGATCGGCTGCGCGAGGCCCTCGCGATCGCCGGGCTCGACCGTCACGAGGTAGTCGAAGTGCAGCCGCGCGCGCGTGAGCAGCGACACGGCACAGTGCACGGTCATGCGATCGTCGTAGCGCGCGGGCGCGCGGTAGCGCACCGCGACCTCGGTCAGCGGCAAGCCCAGCCCACGCGGCTCGAAGGTGGGGATCGCCAGCCCGACGCTGCGGCACAGCTCGACCCGCGCGAGCTCGAGGTAGCGCAGGTACGACGCGTGATAGACCACGCCCATCTGATCGGTGTCGGCGAACAGCACCCGCACGTGGGCGCACGGTCGCATGTGCTCGCGCGACAGCTCGGGGAGCAGTGGAGTCGTCATGGCGCGGGGGTTAGCACGGATGCCGCGGGCCCGAGAAGCGGATCACGGCATGTCAGCGGCGCCGATGCGCCAGCCGGCGACGTTCCCGTCGGCGAGGCACACCGCGGGTGCACGCGTGCGGCAGGTCGCGGTCGAAGGATCACACCAGCCGAAGTACATCGGCTCGCCATCGCAGGCGAAGTTGTCGGCAGGGTCGCACGCCGAGCCCGCGGCGAGGGTCACGGCGCACACGCCGACATCGGCGCTACCGAGGCCTTGGCAGTAGACGTTCGGACCGTCGACCGCGATCGAGCCAGCCCCTGCGCGCAGCGCAGCTCGGGGGCGCACTCGTCCACGCGGAACGGCGAGACCGCACTCGCGCCAGTCGGGTCGCAGCTAGCGCCCTCCCGCTTGCGTCCATGCAGCACGGCGCAGTTCCACTCGAGAAACGGCCAGTGCGTAGTCTCGTTGCAATCGCCCAACGCGCCGCTCGCGACCACGCCGTCGAAGCACCTGTGGTCGATCGCAAGTCCGTTCGCCTGCGCCTGCGCGAATGCTCCGCCCAGGGTCTCGCGGCACGCATCGGCGTCGCCGTACCGCAGCTGGCAGCCGCACGCCTCGATCGCCCCGCACATCGCATCGGCCTAGCGCTCGGCCTCGTCGCCATGGTCCGGCCCCCGGGTCGGACCACAAGCGATCACGCAGAGGCAGGTCGTCAGCAGGCAAGAGGCCGACGTCCGAACTCGTCGGTGCGCGCGCGGATGATTCACACGGAGCATTAGGACACCTGATAGTAGCGTGTGAGATTGGAGGCTCCGCGCTTGAGTTGCGACATCCCTGCTGAAGCTGCAGCAGCTGGCATCCTGAGTTCGTCCAGACCGAGGTGCCCGGCTACCGATCGCACGTCGAGGATGTCAATGGCGATGGTCTCGACGACGTCATCTTCGACAACATCGAAGAGCTCGACTTGTTCGTGGCGGAGGGCGACGGGAAGTTCGGGTCATCGATTGTGGTGTAGACATCCGACACCCCGCTGTCGCTGGATGACGACAATGTTTGGGAGTTCGATTTTGCAGACCTGGATGGCGACGCCGCGAAGGAGATCCTCGCGGGGCGGACGGTGAACCTCGATCCGCTGGGCTCGCCGGTGTTCGAGGACTATGTCGCCGAAGGGGTGTTCGCACCGGTGATCGATATCCTGCCGGCGGGGGACATCTCCGGGGATGGCATCGACGACATCGTTCTCAACACGTACCCAGTGACGCAGGTTCTGATCTCTGGGCCAGCCTGACGAGGCCCTCACAGGAGCGGCCTGAACGAGCGCTGCGGTCTGGGCCCCCGCGTGTCCGGGGGGCCCCGGGCGCGCTGTGACACCAACACGGCAACGTGGCGTCCAGCGGCCGCCGGATTGCGCCGAGGCACACACGCATTTCTCCTCGACCTTTTTTCTTTTTTTCGACATCCTGTGTCCTGCGGCTGGCTCGGACGCGGCCGGCGAGAAGGACGCTTGCCCGTGTACCGACCCCACGCGACAACGCCGCTGCTGCTCGGGGCCTTCGCGCTTGCGGTCGCCTGTGGGCCGCGGACGAGCGGTGGCAGCGGCGGCTCGGGCGACGCGAGCGGCGGGACCGCGGATGGGGACGACTCGAGCGAGACGCTGACGGGTGCGACGAGCACGGGAGGCGCGTCGGTCACGGTGGGCTCGAGCGCGGACAGCAGCAGCTCGGGCGGCGCGGGCGGGTGTGTCGACAATGTTGCGAACGAGCCGTGGTGCTATCGGGCGTTCGCGGTCGATGCAGCTCCGGACCGGGGCCTGTTCGGTCGGTTCGGGCCGGGTGGGGAATACCCGGAAACGGGGCCGCTGACCCATTTGACTCGTTACGGAGTTGGCGACACCGGCATTGAAGCGCGGGTGACCACATCCGGTATCCGGCATCCGGCATCCGGCAAGGACCGCGGCGATGCTTGAGTGGGAGCGGCGCTGGTCGAGCCCATTGTCGGTGACCCGCTGGGCGTCGCCGTGGTGGGTCGCGGCAGTGCTCGCCTGTGGGCCGTCGCCGCCGTCGACCTCGACATCCGGGGAGGAGACGGGTTCCACCGCGAGCGCGACGGGCTCCACCTCGAACGCAGCGGCCTCCGGCGACACGTCGAGCGATGCGGACAGCTCGGGCGCGGATGAAGTCTCCAGCACCAGTGAAAGCTCGGGCTGCGTGGACAACATTGCGAACGAGCCGTGGTGCTATCGACGCTTCACGCTCGAAGGCACGGCATTTCCGGGCCCGCACGGACGCTTCGGGCTGGGCGGCGAACCCCGCTTCTTCATCGGCCACAACTTCGAGTCGGCGTCGATGATCGGCTGGGACGGTGCGGGTGTGGTCGTCGAGCCGCAGCCGCAGCTCGACGATCTCGTCGGGGTCCCGGGTTCTAGCTTCCACGCGACGAGCGGGATAGTTCGCGGCCACGACGACGTGTTGTACTTCGGCGACGAGCTCCGGCGCTTCGTCAGCACCCCAAAGGGCCTCACCAACGGTGCGACGACGATGTACTCGTCCGAGCAGGCTCACGCACCCTGGGCGGCAGCCGATGTCGATGGCGACGGCGTCGACGAGGTGATCGTCTCGGAGTCGTTGCTCCAGCCCGAAGGCGGGCGGCCGCGGCTGCGCGTCATGGAATGGACCGACAACGGGTTCGTCTTCGTCGGGGACCCGATCGAGTACAACCTCGAGGCGTGTGGTTTCGGGCTGGCGATCGCGGCCCTCGACGCCGACGGCGATCCCTACGAGGACCTCGTGGTCTCGACCGACTGCCAGCAGTCGGGTCTGGAGGGGCGCCTCTACCTCATCCGCGGCGCGGCGCAGGTCGAACAAATGCAAGTTCAGATCTCCGGCAGGTCGCCACAGACGAAGGATGGCTTCGTGTTCTGGGCCGAGATGATGGTGGCGCGCGACTTCGACGGCGATGCTCTGATCGACCTCGCGCTCATGACCACGCAAGGGCACATGCTGATCATGCGCGGGCTTGGCGGTGAGTCCTGGGCCGAGGCCACGTATGTGTGGGACGCCAACAGCTTCCCAATGGGGCCCGATGGGGTCGACGGCGCCAACGTCTGGGAGTGGACCTTCGCCGACATCGACGGCGACGGCCGAACGGACATCCTCGCGGGTCGCACCGTCATCGTCGATCCAACGGGCGAGCCGAGCTTCGTTGACTACCTGCCGAGCGGAGCGCTCCCGATGATCGTGAAGTTCTCCGCGGTCGGCGACATCTCTGGCGACGGCATCGACGACCTGATGGTGGCGACCGCCGACCAGAGTACCGAGGTGTTGATCTCGGGTCCACCCTGACCCACGACGCGCTGCCCGATGGGCCCTCGAAGAGTTTGTGATTGGCTGCACGGTCCTCGACGCGCCGATCGTCGCGCGCGTTCGTGTGCCGCGCAAACCAGTACCGACCACCACCGATCGCCAAGGAGGCCAGAACCATGTCCGCATCTCGCATTCCCGCTCGAGCGCTCGGCCCGTGCGTGCTGTTCGTCCTGACCAAGACGGCGTGTCATGTCGACGGCGACGCCGTCGCTACGATGATGACGACCGGCGGCACCCTTGGGTTCACGGGTACGTCGACGTGGAGCGGTTCGGACGGTGGCGACATCTCGACGACCACGACCGCGTCGACCGGCACGGCCGACGAGTCGGGGACTTCCGCCGACCCGACGGGCGGCGACCCCGAGGTCTGCGCCGCGATCACACGGGACCCGGGCTGCGGCGAGCCGGGCGCGGCACCGGAGGGCCCGTTCGAGGTGACGCAGGTCAGCTTGCCCGAGACCTTTGATCTCGCGAATGCGTGCCCGTGCTATCTGCGGGACACTCCACCGGACTTCGAGATCTTCGCGCCGGGAGGCTGGCCCACGTCGCCGACGACCGCACCGCTCGCCGTGCTCGCACACGGCAACGGCTTCAACGCCGGGCTCTACTCGAACCTGATCGAGTTGTTGGTGTCCATGGGCTTCGTGGTCCTCAATGTGGACCTTTTGGAACAGCTCGACAGGGACGAGGATGCGACGTGCGCGCTCGAGGCCGTGTGGGCGGCGTTCGGCGATTCCTTGCGCTGCGAAGTCATCCTGGTCGGCCACAGCTCGGGTGCCGGCGACCTGCTGGACTTGGCCGACCGGTCCGGGCAAGAGCCGGAGGCGTCGATCCTGCGTCCGTTCGCCGTGCGGGGATATGTCATGCTCGCGGCGGGCAACCCCAGCGGCATCGCGACCCTCGACCTCACAGCGGCGCCACCCGCCGCCGCGCTGTTCTTCGGCTCGACGACCGATGGGCAAGTCGGTGGGAGGCCAGGCGAACACTTCGACCAACTGGCGCCGGAGGCGGACGCGGCCGGCTATTCGGCACCTCGCGCCGTGGTGTGGGTCGACGGGACGACTCATGACGGCTTCAGCGACCTCGGCGGGACGGGCCGCGCGCTTGCAGCCCTCCAGGGCTACATCCCCGAGTTCATCCGCTCGCAGGTCTTCAATGGGAATGACGATCTGTGGTGGTCGTACGCGACGACGGAGGCCTGGCCGGCCGAGGTGCTCGACGACACGTTGTGGGCCCCGCTCGAGCCGTACAGCCTGCATGCCGATGTCGACTGCAGCATCGTCGGGGCCGGCTGCGATGATACACCCGGCTGCGCCTCGACACCCGGCGGCGTTTGCATCGACGAACCGCGGATCAAGAACATGCTCGCGCCGCCGTCGCAGTATCGTCACCCGGTCGAGTTCTTCGAGCAAATCGACGGCGCCGAGATCGACGACACCCCCGACGACATGACGCTCGATGTCGATGCGGCGGAGGAGATCACATCCGGCCTCGGAATATCGAGGGCGGTGGACTCGCGGATCCTCGGTGTCGAGTACGGCGCTCCCGACCAGGTCGGGGAGCTGCGGATCCCGGTGCCCGCGAACCTCGAACTGGGCGAGATGACGCATCTATCGCTGCGCGCGGGAAACGTCCTCGAACTCGGCGATGTCTGCCACGCGGTGTCGGACGAGCCCGTCCGCTTCGACGTCAGCCTCGCGCGCGGCGGCGGCATCGACCGCAGCGTCGCGCTTTCGACGGGGCGCCTCCCGCAGCAATACCACAACTCCTCTGAGGGCTCGTCATGCCCGTCGGTTCAGGCGATGCAGACAGTGCGGTTCAACCTCGGCGATTGGTGCGAGTTCGGTACAGACGAGATCGACGAGATTATCCTGACCTTCGACGAGCCCGTCGACCCCGCGCGCGTCATCCTCGACACGATCGAGTTCACCGACTCGCCGCTCGACATGGTCGAGGACCTCCCGCCGTGCGGCTTCACCGGCGGTGGTGATGGCAGCGGCATGTGGCGCTGCGAGATCGACGAATTGACCGTCACCGAGGTGTCCTGCTCCGCCGAGCCGGTCGGGAGCCCACGCGCGTGCGACCCCGGCGACATCGAGACTACCGCCGTCGACCCACCCCTGGTCGTGCTCCCGGGCGGCAGCTACTCCGGCTGGGCCGTGCACACCCGCCCCGGCATGATCCGCAACCTCGACGAGCCCACCACCGAGGACCTCGACTTCGTGCTCGCGCGCTGTCAGCAGGCCTGCGAGCTCGAGTACGCCGCCAATCCCGACGTCGCAGCCGAGTGCTCCGCGGCGAGCGGCTTCATCACCCCGTCGCTCATCACCACCGACAGCCACGCTGCCTACTTCGAGATCCCACCCGCGCAGACCGATGGCAGTGGCCTCTTCGAGGATGAGTCGCTCGACTGCAACCTGCGCACCGATTGTTGCGAGCACTTCGACGAGGACATCTGCGCAAACCGATTGCTCCGGCCCACCGAGGCCCGCCAAGGCCTCGGCCGCGGCGAGGAGTGGTCCTACGGGATGGACGGCATCATCACCCTCGATTCCCCCAACGCCACCGAGCCCGTGCAGGGCTTGCTCTCGGGCAGCCTCGGGTTCTCGTCCTGCGTCGAAGGCAGCGGCACCGCCCCGTGCCCCACGTACATCGGCTCCGCCGACGTCGCGCTGGGCGATCCCGTCACGCTCGAGCTCACGTGCGGCGGCGAGACCGTCAGTCACACCCTCGACAGCCTCGCGCTCACGCTCGCGCAGCCGGCGTTTGCGATCCGCTCCCACGCGCTGCCCGACTGGACCGCGGTGCCACCGGGCGGCCTGGTCTTCGACGCGCACACGAGCGTCGACTCGATGACCTTCGACACGTTCCTTCCCATCGAAGATGGCGTCGGCCTCATGCTCGATGAAGGCTGGGCGGTCATCCCTGCGTACGGCAAGTTCGAGGTCCACATCGATGTGCCCTGCAACGGCGAGGTCGCCGAGGTCACCGCCACGTTCGATCTCGTCGCCACCAGCTGGCTCGGCTCGCCGCCCGAGGTTGCCATCACCGTCGCCGATACCGTCGACTGTCCCGACACCGTCGCGCTCACTGCCGACACCTTCGATGCCGAGTACGATCTCGAGTCGTTGCGCTGGTACGTCGACGACGTCCTGCTCGACGCCGGCACCACCAGCATCGACGTCACCACCGACCACGTGCTGCGGGCCGTCGCCCGCGACGCCCGCGGAGCGACGCGCAGCGCGACAAAGTCGGTCACCTGCGAGTGACGCCCCCTGCCCCCCAGCAGCCGCACGGCATCGCGGCGAGCGAGCCAGCTCGCGTTCGTCGCTCCGCGGATTGGAGCATGTGACTGGCGGCTCTATCGTCATTCATGCGAATCCACTACTTGCCGATCTCTCCGGCCTCGAGAACCTCGCCGCAGTTTCGAATCAGCTCAGAATCATCGACAATCTGCGAATCGCATCTCTGGCAGCGCTCGATCCGCATCGCAGCGGAAAGCTGGCGAGCATCGACATGGCCGCGGATCTCGAGATCAGCGGGAACGCGTCCTTGGACGAGTGCGAAGCCCGGGCATTTGCAGACACGCTCGCTGCGACAACGACCGAGGTCCATCCGTTGGTCGCCGACAACCGCCCCAACGGAGCCTGTCCATGACGTCCCCGCGGCTGCGCCCGGCGGATCGACCACCGCCCCCGCCCACCGCGATCAATCCAACGGATCCGGCGGCAGGATCCGCAACCGCAACGCCGGCGCGAGCGTGGTCTCCAGCGCATCGATCTCCCGCAACGCCGCGCGCAGGTCGACATCGGCGACCGCCTCGGTGACCAGCACCATGTCGACCGGCAGGCCCGGCCCCAGCGGGTCTTGGTTCAGTCGCTTGATGCTGACGCCGCAGCGGCCGAGGCAGCTCGCGACGCTGGCGAGCACGCCGGGCACGTTGGGCACGGTGACGCGCACATAGTTCTCGTGCCGCTCGTCGTCCAAGGGCGCGGGCGTGACGTCGACGATGTTGGGCAGCGACTCCGGCGGCGGCATGCGATCGGCGAAGGCCACCACCGCGCGGCAGACCTCGACCAGATCGCTGACCACCGCGGTGCCGGTCGGCATCATGCCGGCGCCGCGGCCGTAGTAGAGGCTGCGACCGAGCGCGGCCGACTGCACCAGCACCGCGTTGTAGCTGCCGTGCACGCCCGCGAGCACGTGGGCGTTGGGCACCAGGGTCGGATGCACGCGCGCGCGCAGCCGCCCGTTGCTGACCTCGGCGTGCGCGATGCTGCGGATGACGCAGCCGAGGGTCGCGGCGGCCTCGACGTCGATCGGCTGGATCCGTCGGATCCCCTCGGTGGGAATCGCCCCCGGATCCACCCGCATGCCGAACGCCACCAGGGCGAGCAGTGCCAGCTTCTGCGCGGCGTCGGTGCCGTCGACGTCCATGGTGGGATCGGCCTCGGCGAAGCCGGCCTCCTGGGCCTGCAGCAGCGCGTCGGCGTAGTCGCGGCGCGCCCGCGTCATCGCATCGAGCACGAAGTTCGAAGTGCCGTTGACGATGCCCGTGATCGCCAGGATGCGATCGCTGGCGAGCCCCTCCCGCAGGGTTCGGAGGATCGGGATGCCACCCGCGACCGCGGCCTCGAAGTGGATCGAGACCCCGCGACGGGCGGCCTCGGCGAACAGCTCCTTGCCATGGGTACCCAGCAGCGCCTTGTTGGCCGACACCACGTGCTTGCCGTGCGCGAGCGCCCGCAGCACGTAGCTGCGCGCCGGCTCCAGTCCGCCCATCACCTCGACGACCACGCGGATGTCGGGATCGTCGAGCACCTCGGCCGCGTCGCAGGTCTTCGCCGCCGCGGGCAGCTCGAATGCGCGCCGCTGCCCCGGTGCACGCAGGAGCACGCGCTTGACCACGACCTTGGCGCCGATGCGCTGGGCGATCGCGTCGTGGTTGTCACGAAGGAGCTGCAGGACGCCGCATCCGACGTTGCCCGCGCCCAGCAGGCCGATCGCGATGCTGCGCATGTGGGTGGGGGCGAAGGTAGCCGGCCGGGTTTTCCCGCGTCAATGCGGCCGTGCCGAGCCGGCGAATGTCAGGCCGGTGACAACGAGTCCCCGGCGGGCCGCCTGGACCCCGCGCGCGCACACTCGCACGGCGCAGCCCGCTATCATGTCCACGTGACCCTGACATCGATGTGGATCGAGGAGCGATCGAACCCTGCACGACGCCGCGCGACCAGGCGGACCCGGCTGGCGCTCGCGATGGTGGGCTGCTTGACGATCGGCCTCGGCCTCGATCGCGAGGCCCAGGCCGCACCGCCCTACCCCGACGACATCACGCCGGGTGAGCTGCGCGGCATCTCGATGAACCCCGGCGATCCGTGGGGCCTCGGCTACTGGGAGTACCTGCCGAGCAACTACGACGACCTCGCGCCCGGCGAGACCCTGCCGCTGCTGGTGTTCCTGCCGGGCATCGGCGAGTACGACGACGTCTCGGTGTGCCCCGGCAACACCGACGTCTGCGACGCGGCCGCGTGTGGCGGCGACGGCCTGTGCCGCAACCTCACCTGGGGCCCGCAGCAGCACATGCGCGTGGGCGCGTGGGACGACGGCGATCGACCGTTCATCTTCGTGTCGCCGCAGAACGACGTGCCGCCGTTCTCGACCACCGAGTGGAACATCGCCGAGCTCGACGCCTTCTTCGAGTACATCATCGACAACTACCCGGTCGATCCGCGGCGGCTCTACCTCACCGGCATGAGCCAGGGTGGCCGCGGCGTGCTGCAGTACGTCAACGTGCACGCGCGCCGCTTCACCGCGGTCGCACCGATGCCCGGCGGCGTGATCTTCCCGACCGAGGTCGGTTGCAACTTCGAGGACACCGGCCTGTGGATCTTCCACGGCGAGAACGACAACAACGCCAACCTCGGCGTCGGCACCTTCAGCCCCTGCTGGATGGTGCAGGTCGAGGACATGTACCAGCACCCGGGCAACTACCCCGGCTATGCCGCGTGCACCAACCGCGTGGGCGACCCGCACCCGCCGGGCCGCATCTCGATGTTCGACAACGTCGGTCACTTCGCGTGGGTCCAGGCCATCGACCCCGTCAACTCGGGCTTCCCCAACGCCGAGTGGCCCAGCGATCAGGGCTGCGGCATCGCGGCCGACTTCTACCCGTACGCCGCGGCCAACGACGCCGACGGGGTGTACTCGTGGTTCCTCTCGCTCGACCGCCCCGACGTCACCCCACCGGACGACCTCGCGGCGACGATCGACGGCGACCCCGTCGAGTTGGTCGCGAGCGTGATCGATGACGACGCGATCACGTGGGAGTGGACGCAGACCTCGGGCCCCGCCGCGACCCTCGATGGCGCCGACTCCGGCACGCTCGCGCTGACCGACCTGCTGCCGTTCTCGGTCTACACCTTCGAGGTGCGCGCGGTGGATGCCGATGGCCAGTGGGACATGGAGGAGGTCGTGCTGACCACGCTCGCCGAGGTCGGTGGCTCGACCGGCACCATCGATCCGTCCGGTGGTGGCTCGACCGGCATCATCGATCCCACGGGTGGTGGCTCGACCGGCATCATCGATCCCTCGGGCGGTGGCTCGACCGGCGTCGATCCGTCGGTGGGCTCCACCGGCATCGATCCCTCCGGCGGCGACACGGCCATCGATCCGTCCGTGGGCTCGACCGGCATCGATCCCTCGGCGGGCTCCACCGGCATCGATCCTTCCGCGGGCTCCACCGGCATCGATCCTTCGGCGGGCTCCACCGGCATCGATCCCTCCGCAGGCTCGACCGGCGTCGATCCTTCCGCGGGCTCGACCGGTGGCGGTGAGACCAGCAGCGGTGCGGAAACCACCAGCGGCGCCGAGACCACCAGCGCCGGCTCGACCGGCGCCGGCTCGACCGGTGGTGCCGAGACCAGCGGCGGTGGCTCGACCGGCGGCGGCGAGTCCAGTGGCACCGGCGCGAGCGGTGGCCCCACGACCACCGCGACCACCGACGCGAGCGCCTCGGCGAGCGACACCGTCGCCGACACCACCGACGGTGCGTCGGCGTCGGCATCGGCGTCGGCATCGGGTGCCACCGCGTCCGCGAGCGACACCGCGAGCGCGGGCGACACCGAGGCCACCGGCGACACCGCGGGCATCACGGGCGAAGAGCCGCTCGGCTGCGCCTGCACCACCGACCCGTCGAGGGATCCAGCGCACGGTCTGCCGTGGGCCTCGGTGGTGGGCCTGGGCCTGTTGCGTCGCGTGCGACGGCGACGCAGCTGAGGCGCCGCGCAAGGCGAACGCGGGTGACGATCGCCCGCTGCGCCGGCCCTCGTCGCGCGCGAGGCGGGCCCGATCGCCCGCTCGCGTCGCGCCGTGGCGGCCGTGCTACGCTCCGCCGCGCCACCGCGAAAGCGAGAGCCCACCCGCATGAGCAGCATCGTCGACGTGCACGCCCGCGAGATCCTCGACTCGCGCGGCAACCCGACCCTCGAGGTCGAAATCACCACCGAAGCCGGCAACGTCGGACGTGCTGCAGTGCCCTCGGGTGCCAGCACCGGCGAGTTCGAGGCCCACGAGATGCGCGACGGCGACAAGTCGCGCTTCGGCGGCAAGGGCGTGCTGCATGCGGTCGCCAACGTGACCGATCGACTCGCCGAGGTCGTGATCGGCCTCGACGCGATCGATCAGGCGGCGGTCGACGCCGCGCTGTGCTCGGCCGACGGCACGCCCAACAAGCGCTCGCTCGGCGCCAACGCACTGCTCGGGGTCTCGCTCGCCAACGCCCGCGCCGCCGCGCAGGACGTGGGCCTGCCGCTGTTCCGCTACCTCGGCGGCACGCTCGCGTGCACGCTGCCGGTGCCGCTGATGAACGTCATCAACGGCGGCGCCCATGCCGACAACAACCTCGACTTCCAGGAGTCGATGCTGGTGCCGCACGGCTTCGACAGCTTCCCGGATGCACTGCGTGCCGGGGTCGAGACCTTCCACGCGCTCAAGAAGCTGCTGCACGACGCCGGCAAGACCACCGCGGTCGGTGACGAGGGTGGCTTCGCGCCCGACCTCGCGACCAACGGCGAGGCGCTCGCGCTGCTGACCCGCGCGATCGAGGCGGCCGGCTACCGCCCCGGCGAGCAGATCAGCCTCGCGCTCGACGTCGCGGCCTCGGAGTTCTACGACCGCGACAAGCAGGTCTACACCCTCGCCGGCGAGGGCGGCCGCCAGCTCGATGCCGGCGAGCTCACCGAGCTCTACGCCGATCTCGCCGATCGCTTCCCGCTGGTGTCGATCGAGGACGGCATGGCCGAGGAGGACTGGGACGGCTGGAAGACCCTCACCGATCGCCTCGGTGCGCGGGTGCAGCTGGTCGGCGACGATCTGTTCGTGACCAACCCCGTGCGGCTGCGTCGCGGCATCGAGATGGGCGTCGCCAACGCGTTGCTCGTCAAGGTCAACCAGATCGGCACGCTCACCGAGACCCAGGTCGCGATCCGCACCGCCCACCGGGCGCGCTACCGCTGCATCGTGTCGCACCGCAGCGGCGAGACCGGCGACGACTTCATCGCCGACCTCGCGGTCTCGTGCGAGGCCGGTCAGATCAAGACCGGCAGCGCGTCGCGCTCGGACCGCGTCGAGAAGTACAACCAGCTGCTGCGGATCCACGAGCTGCTCGGGGCCTCCGCGCGCTTCGCCGGCCGCGAGTCGCTGCGACGCGCATGAGTGCACCCGTGGCAGCGCCCCGGCCTGCGCGCGCGACGGTGGCCCCGTGGCTGCTGGCCGCGTGCCTGGCCGTGCCCGCGCTGGCCCCGACGCCCGCGGCTGTCGCGGCGCCACCGGCCACCGCGACACCACCGGCCACCGCGACACCACCGGCCACCGCGACCCCGCCGGCCACCGCGACACCACCGGCCACCGCGACACCACCGGCCACCGCGACCCCGCCGGCCACCGCGACCCCGCCGGCCACCGCGACCCCGCCGGCCACCGGCGAGGACGTCGAGTCGAGTCCACGTAGCGACGACGGCACGCAGTCGTTGGCAATCGACACCGTGCTGCCCTGCGGACTCCGCCTGGTGGTCGCGCAGGATCTGACGCTGCCGGTCGCCGCGAGCGTGCTGGCGATCGAGACCGGCACCGAGGACGACCCCAAGGAGCTGCCCGGGCTGGTCCACGCGCTCACGTTCCAGCTGCTCGAGGGCAACCGCGACTGGGCCCCCGGCGGCATCGCGCGGATGATCCACGACGGTGGCGGCGTGACCTCGCTGGCGGTCGGTGCGGCACAGGTACGCTTCGAGGCGTTGGTGCCCGCGTCGCTGCTGCAAGACGTGCTCGGCGCAGAGGCGTCGCGACTGCGCGCACCCACGGTCAGCGAACCGCTGTGGCGCGACGCGCTGCGCTGGGCCCGACGCGATCGCGGCCGCGGCAGCACCGTAGCGCCGGCCGTGCGCGCCGCCGCCCACGATGCCCCCGGCATCGCGCACGACGGCCGCGTCGTCACCCCCGAGCTCGAGGCGCTCAAGCCCCGCGCGATCGAGGCCCAGCTCGCCGAGCGCTTCACCTACGACCGCGCGACCCTGGTGCTGGTCTCGCCGATTGCACCCGACCAGGTCTACGCGCTGGCGCTGGCGGCCTTCGCCGATCTGCCGGCCACGCCGCGACGCGCCCGCGACCGCACCGCGCCCACGCGCCAGGGCAGCGCTCCGCGCGTGATCGAGGCCAAGGGCACCAGCGGCACCTTCGTGTGGCCGATCGCGGCCGACGTGGCGAGCGCGGCGTGGGCCCAGGTCGTGTGCAGCGCGCTCAACCATCTCAAGCGCGACACCAGCGAGCCCACCCGCGCGCGCCTGCGCTGCGCGATCGAGGACGAGCCGCGACGCGCGGTCATGCTCGTGCGTGCGACCGGCGTCGACGACCCGCTCGCGCTGACCCGCGGACGCCAGGCGCGACTGCTCGCCGACGACCTCGCGATCTTCGAGCGTGAGCGCGACCGCATCGTCGCGGAGCTGGCCCAGGAGCTGCGCACGCCGCTGCCGCTGGCGCGCCACCTCGCGCGCACCCGCACCACGGCGGTCGCCGCCGAGGCCTCGCCGATGCGACCGCTGTCGCAGCTGCTGGGGGCCAGCGCGCTGGCGATGCCACTGTCGCCGGTGCCCGAGCCGCTGGCCCCGCTGCTCGATGTCGCCGCGGCGGTGCACGCCGTCGACCCCACCCGCGGGCCCGCGCCGGCCACGACCCCTGCAGCGACCGAGGTGCCGCGATGATCACCCGTCGCCATGCCGTGCTGGGGCTCGCCGCCGCGCTGGCGTCGTGCAAGCGCAGGCAGCAGAGCAAGGTCGCCGAGGTCTGGGACGAGGAGCCGGTGCCCGAGCAGTCCGAGGCGCTCGCCGCCCTCGCGCCACCGTGGCCGGCGCCCACCCGCGGCACCCTCGACGACGGCTTGGTCACGTTCTGGCTGCACGAGCCCGGCGCCGTGATGGCCCACGTGCGGCTGCTGCTCCCGACCGGCGGCCTCGCACCGGCGCCGTCGCCCGAGAGCATCGCGATCGCCGGCGAATACCTGCGCTTCGAGTGGCAGCGTCGGCTGCAGAAGCAGGGCATCACCGTGCAGCTGCAGCCCGGGCCCGATCGCCTCGAGGTCTGTGCCAGTGGCCCCGGCGATCGCCTGCCGAACGTGCTCGCGCAGCTCGGCAGCACGCTCGCGCTGCGCAGCGCCAACCCGCTGGAATCGGCCCGCGTGCGGCTCTCGTCGGGCGATGCACGGCCCACCAACCTCGAGCTCGCGACCGCGGCGACGGTCGCCCAGCTGCTCGGCCACCACGATCTCGTGCAGCTCGATCGACTGCGTGCGCTGGGGCGCCAGGCGTTGCTCGAGCCGTGGCAGCGCCTGGCCGATCCGCTCCGCGGCGTGCTGATCGTGCACGCCGGTGGCACCGCGGACGCGGCGAAGCCCGAGCTGCGTCGACTGTCGGAGCTGTGGCGCAGCAGCGAGCGCAGCGACACCGTTGCCCCTGCGATCGCACGTCTGCGCGCGCGCGACGAGGCGCCGGCGAGCACCGGCACGCGCCTGCTCGCCGCACCACCGACGCCGCTGTCGTACGTCGAAGGCCGCGCCGGCGGCGGCGAGGCCATCCTCGTGCTGGGCCGGACGCTGCCGTTGGCCGACGCCAGCACCCGCGCGCTCGCACGCCTCGCGCAGCGCGTGGCTCAAGAGGAGATCGACGCCAGCCTGGTGGTCGCCGGCGATCGTGCGGTGTGGATCGTCGCGGCCGTGATCTCGCGCAGCGCCGTGGAGCGCGACCTCGGCCGCGAGGTCGCCGGGCTCGCTGCGCTCGCGGGCACCCGCCAGCCGCGGCAGCGCCTGTTCCAGGCCGCGCAGCTCTACCTGGGTGCGCGCGTGGTCGAGGCCAGCCTGGGCGGCGAGGACTGGACGCGGTTGTTCGCGCAGTCGATCGATCTGGCGGAGTCCGACCCGCAGATCGCGGGCGCGATGGCGAAGGACGCCGCGGCCATGCTCGCGGCGACGCCCGCAGCGCTCGAGACGTGGACCCGCAGCTGGCTCGAGCCCCGCAAGGGCGAGCCGGGCTGGGCGTGGACGGTCGCCGGTCTCGACGCGCAGGCGCGGGCGCAGGCGGCCAAGCTGGTGCCGGTGGTGGCCTTCGACGGCCCGGCGACCTGACGACGTGGGTGGCGGGCCGCCCGTGCCGCGGGCGGTGGGCTACCATCCCGGCGCGCCGGCGCGGCCGTGACGATCGACGCGCACCGGCAGCCCCAAAGCGAGACGACCATGAACGCAACGCTCCGATCCTCCCTGTGCGCCGCCGTGCTCCTGGCGCTGGTGGTCCCCGCTGGCTGCATCGAGAGCCGCCCGCATCGCGGTCGCCAGCGCGCCGAGAAAGCCGCCGCCGCGCCGGTCGTCCGCACCGATCCGAACGCGGTCGACGGCAGCCTCGATCGCATCGTCACCGGCGAGCGCATGCGCGTCGACTACGACGCCGACGACGCGATGACCGGCGCGACGACCCCGCTGGTGACCATCGTCGAGTTCAGCGACTTCGAGTGCCCCTTCTGCGGGCGCCTGGCGGAGCAGCTGTCCGGCGTGCTGGCCCGCTACCCCGACGACGTGCGGCTGGTCTTCAAGCAGTTCCCGCTGGCGATGCACGCCCACGCCGAGCCGGCCGCGCGTGCGGCGGTGGCCGCCGGGGCCCAGGGCAAGTTCTGGGAGATGCACGATCGCCTCTTCGCCGACCGCAGCAAGCTCGGCGACGACGACCTGCTCGCCCACGCCGAGGCCATCGGCCTCGATCGCACCGCGTTCGCGACCGCACTGGCGGCCCCCGCCACCGGCGCACGCGTGCGCGAGCAGATGCAGGAGGGCAGCGTACTCGAGCTGTCGTCGACCCCGACGTTCTTCGTCAACGGCCGCAAGTTCAGCGGCGCGAAGGATGCAGAAACCATCGCGCAGATCGTCGACGAGGAGATCGTCGTCGCGCGCGCGCTGATGGCCGCGGGGGCCAAGCGCGAGGATCTCTACGCCCACTTCATGCGCGCCGCGACCCCCGGCGCCGGCACGCCGCCGAAGCTCGACCCCGAGCACAAGCGGGGCGAGGCCAGCGCCCAGGCCAACTACGCGGTGCCGGTGGGCGCCGATCGCCCGAGCGTGGGTCCCGACGACGCCGCCGTCACCCTCATCGCGTACATCGACTACGGCACCGAGCCCGGCGACGCCGCCTTCCCGACGCTGCGCGCGGTGAAGCAGAAGCACCCCGAGATCCGCATCGCGTTCCGCTTCCTGCCCGGCACCCGCGAGACCATCGCGGCCGCAAAGTCGCTGATCGCGGCCGGTCGCCAGGACAAGGACAAGACCTGGGCGCTGCACGAGCGCTTCGTCGCGGCCGGCAAGGGCATCGCCGGCGCACCGCTGCGTCGCCACGCCCGCGAGGTCGAGCTCGACCTCGAGCGCTTCGATCGCGATGTCGAAGACCCCGCGGTCGCAGCGATGCTCGAGGAGGACCGCGCGGTGATCGAGACCGTCCGTGGCACCGCGCCGCCGCCGTTCTTCCTCATCAACGGCCGCTTCGTCGGCCACGACACCACGGTCGAGCAGATCGACGCCCTCATCGCCGAGGAGGCCACCAAGGCGGCCGCCTTCGCCAAGGCCGAGGGCGTCGCCGCGGCGGAGCTTTACGAGGCCATGCGCAAGTCTTGGCGGGGCTATCGCATCATCGAGGGCGTGGCCAAGGCGCCGCGCATGGCCGCCGGCGCGCCCACGGCCGGCAACGCCGCGGCGGCCGCGGCCGAGGGCGCGATCGCGGACACGCCGGTGCTCGGCGACCCCGCCAAGGCGAAGGTCACCATCGTCGCGTGCACCGACTTCGATTGCCCTGCGTGCGCACGCGGAGCCAAGGTGTTGCAGACCCTTCGCGAGCGCTACGGCGATGCGCTCGCGATCCAGTTCCGCCACAACGCGCCCGGCGGCCGGCACACCGCCGACGCCGCGCACCTGGCCGCAATCGCGGCCGCGCGCCAGGACAAGTTCTGGCAGCTCCACGACCTGCTGTACGCCAACAAGAGCGCGCGCAGCGAGGCCGCGCTGGCCAAGCTCGCGGCACAGGCGGACATCGAGCTCGAGGCATGGAACCTCGCGCGCACCGACGAGGCCCTGCGCGCGCGCATCCAGGAGGACACCGCCGCGTGCGCGTCGCTGGGCCTCGCGGCACTGCCGTCCTACGCCGTCGCCGGCACCACCATCAAGGGCGCGCAGCCGATCGATCGCTTCACCGCCGTCATCGACGCCGCGCTCACGAAGTAGCGTCGTCGTCCGCGGCGGCCGCACCGTGCTCGGCCGCCGCGATGATCGCGAGCTCCTGCGCCAGCGTGTGCCCGGCAATCCGCGGCCGCACCACGACCACGAAGTACACGCCGCCGGCCGCGAGCACGGCGAGCAACGTGAGCAACGCATGGCCGGCCGCGACGCCGAACAGCCCCGCGCCGAGCAACGCGACCGCCGCCAGCACGATCACCGCCGATGCGGTCACGCGGCCGCCGGGCGTGCGGTACGGTCGCGGCAGCGTCGGTGCCTGTCCGCGCAGCCGCCAGAAGCTGGCCGCGATCGCGACGTACGACGCCAGCGCAGCGAACACCGCCACCTGCATCAAGAGGTCCGCCGGCGCGACCCCGTCGGGTGCGAGCCAGCCGGTGATCGCGAGCGCGAGCAGGCCCACCACCCCCGGCACCACCAGCGCCGCGGCCGGCACCTGGCGCGCATTGGTGCGGGCGAGCCACGGCGGCAGGTGTCCCGCCCGCGCGAGTGCGAAGATCTGCCGCGAGTAGGCGTAGACGATCGAGAGCATGCTCGCGAACAGCCCCAGGCTGCCGACCGCGGTGACGATCGTGAACCACACGCCGCGGCCGTAGCCGACCTCGATCGCGGCCGGCAGCGGGTTGCCCGACTCGGCCAGCGGCGCGACCCCGGTGGCCAGCGGGCCCAGCAGCGCGACCATCGCGGCGAACACCGCCAGCGTCGCCATCGCGGCGAGCATCCCCCGCGGCAGGTCGCGTACGGGGTCACGGCTCTCCTCGGCGGCCATCGGCACGCCCTCGATGGCGAGGAAGAACCAGCCCGCGGCCGGCAGTGCGGCCGCGATGCGACGCGGCGACAACGGGGCACCGGGCTGTGCGAGCAGCCGCGACCACGCGTCGTCGGGCAGCGCGAGCGCGACCGCGAGTGCCCACGCGAGCAGGGTCGCAGCCGCCAGCGCGGTGACGACGAACAATGCCCGCAGCGACACCGCGGCGCCGGCGAGGTTGATCGCGATGCACGACGCATAGGCGACGACCGGGGTCCACGACGCCAGCGCGGCCGCGTGCTCGGGCACGATCGCCGTCAGCCAACCCTGGGCGTAGCCCGCCAGGCCCGCCGCGATCACGGCCGGCGCGATGGTGTACTCGAGCGCGACCACCAAGCCGGTGAAGAAGCCGCCCGCGGGTCCGAACGCCCGCCGCGCGAACGCGAACGGACCACCGGCCACCGGCGTCGCGCAGGCCAGCTCGGCGATGCAGAAGCACAGCGCGAGGTACATCGCGGCCATGATCGCGGTGGCCGCGAGCATCGCCGGCAGCCCCTCGCGCAGCCCGAAGTTCCACCCGAAGTAGTCGCCCGAGATGACGTAGCCGACGCCGAGCGACCACAGCGTCACGGCACCGGCGGTGCGTCGCAACGTGCCCTCGGCCGGCGACGCGGTCATGCGCGTGCTCCTCGAACCAGCGCCCCCAAGAACGCGACCCTGTCGGCGCCAAGGGGCGAAGGCGATCGACGCGAGCTAGATCTTCTCGCCGCGCGCGCGGAGCTCGGCGAGCACGGTGTCGATGCCGCGCTTGTCGATGTTGCGCATGCCCGAGGTGGACAGCTTGAGCTTCACCCAGCGGTTCTCACTCGCGACCCAGTACCGCTTGGTGTGCAGGTTCGGCAGCAGCCGCTTCTTGGTGCGCACGTGCGAGTGGCTGACGTTCATGCCCGGGGCGGGCCTCTTGCCGGTGACGATGCATTCCTTGGACATGACGTGCCTGCTTGATCCCGAGCGCCGAAGTCCGCGTGGCACCGCGTGGTGCGGTGGCCAGGGTGGGTGCCGGGGCGCGGAGCGTCGCTTGGGCCCCCTGGCTTGTCAAGCCTGGCCGAGGGCGGCGCCGCATGGCGGCGCGTGGCGGCGCGTGGGGACCCGCGGAGGTGCCCGACGGCCCACCCGAGCCGTCCGCGAGGCAATCGGCGGCGCCGATGCCTGCGAGACCAGCGACCGGGATCGGCGCAGATCGTCGGGGGATCGTGCACGCCCCCGGACGCGCAGGCGGCGACGCGAACGCTACTCCTCGGAGTACGTCACGCTGCTGCGGTCGTCCTCGCGGACGGTGATCGCCCGCAGCCGCACCCGGTCACCGCTGCGAGCCTGCAGCGTGCGCGCGAGCCGGGCATAGACGAAGCACGCGACGTTCTCGGCGGTCGGGTTGACCTCGTCGAACGGCGACACCTCGTTCAGCAGCCGATGATCGAGCTCGCCAGTGATGGCCTCGAGTCCGCGGCGCAGCTCGTGGACGTCGAGGCCCATGCCGAGCTCGTCGAGCTCGCGCGTCGCGACCTCGGCCTCGACCTTCCAGGTGTGGCCGTGGATGCGCTCGCACGCGCCGGCGTAGCCGCGCAACAGGTGTGCGGCGGCGAACTCGGTCTGCACGCGAATGACGTACTGCCGACGGTGCGTGGCCATCGGCGGAGTCTATGCCCGGCGCGCCGCGGGTTTCAAGCCGCGCGGACGTCCGATCGCGACCACCGTGGTCGCGCCGCTCGCCCGCGGCGGCGGCAGGTCGAGCGGCGCCTCACACGAGCTGCGCAGGCGGCAGTCGCTGCACTCACCGCCGCGCCAGATGCGATCGAAGTGGGCCTGCACGGCATCGAGCGTGCCCTCCTGCGTCGTCACGAACCCGAGCTCGAAGTTGCGCCGACCGTCGGCCTTGGCGCCGAGGCCGGCGCCGGTCCAGTTGGCCGAGCCGACGTAGGCCCAGCTGCCGTCGACCACCACCGTCTTCATGTGCACGCGCGCGCACTGTCGCAGCGCGAGTCCACCGGCGACCAGCCGCGGCAGCGCGTCGAACTGCGCACGGAACGGGCCCGACGGCAGCCCCGCGTGCAGCAGCCGCAGCTCGACACCGTCGCGAGCCAGCCGATCGAACTCGGCCAGCACCGAGTGGTAGCGCGCCCGCGGCCGCCCGTGGGGCTCGACCATCAGCTCCTTCACGTTGGCGGTCGCGATCCACACGCTGGTGCGGGCCGCGAGCACGCGGCGCACGACGAGCTCGTAGTGCTCGGTGCCCCACACGGCTCGCATCGCTGGTGGGCTGCCGCGGTTCGCCATGGTCGCGACCACGCTAGCCCAGCGCGACGGCTGGCCGCCAACAATGCGCCTACCAGCGCATGACGCTGGCGGCCCAGGTCAGCCCGGTGCCGAACGCGGTCATCGCGAGCACCTGGCCGTCCTTGAGCACACCGGCCTCGCGGGCCTCGGAGATCGCGACGGGAATCGACGCGGCCGAGATGTTGCCGTAGTCGTCGAGCACGCTGAACACCCGCTCGAGCGGGATCTTGGCCCGCTCGCGCGCGGCCTCCATGATGCGGAGGTTGGCCTGGTGCGGGATGAAGACGTCGACGTCGTCGGCGGTCACGCCAGCGGTCGCGAGCGCCTCGAGCAGGCCCTGGCTCATCGCCGTGACGGCGTGGCGGAACACCTTGCTGCCCTCCATGTGCACGGTGTGGGCGCGCTCGTCGACGCTCGCGTGGGAGGCCGGCATCCGCGTGCCACCGCCGGGCACCTGCAGGATGGATGCGAGCGTGCCGTCGCTGCCCCAGTTGGACGCCATGATGCCGCTGTCGCCGTGGCCTCCCGAGACGATGGCCGCACCGGCACCGTCGCCGAACAGCACCGAGGTGCGGCGATCGTCCCAGTTGAGGATCTTCGAGAAGACCTCGGCGCCACACACCGCCACGCGCTTGTCGGGGTTGCCGGCGACCCAGTTCGACGCGATCTCGAGGCCGTAGAGGAAGCTCGAGCAGCCCGCCATCACGTCGAACGCCGGCATGCCGCGGATCTGCAGGTGGTCCTGCACCCAACACGC
The DNA here is from genome assembly GCA_016709225.1 of Deltaproteobacteria bacterium. Lineage (NCBI taxonomy): Bacteria > Pseudomonadati > Myxococcota > Myxococcia > Deltaproteobacteria bacterium. Next base: position 2,323,724 of record JADJEE010000001.1, read on the forward strand.
AGTCGACGGGAACAGCGTGTCCTGCGAGCAGGTGCCCACGATGATGCCGTCGAGCTGCGAGGGCTCGATGCCGGCATCGTGGCACGCGTTCTCGATCGCGCGCGCCGCGAGGTGCGAGGTCGCGGTGTCACCCTCGACCACGCGCCGGGCCCGGATCCCGGTGCGCTCGCGAATCCACTCGTCCGAGGTATCCATCGTGCGCGACAGGTCGTCGTTGGTGACGACCTTCGGCGGGAGGTAGCGGCCGGTGCCGATGATCTTGATGTTCTTCACGGGCAATCACCAAAGGGGCGCGCTACGAGACCGGCGCGCTACTGCCGTAGCCGACCGCGACCCCGCGTGTCAACCGATCGGTCAGATCACGTCGGATCCGCTCCCGACGCCCCACGTCGCCGCTTTCGCGCTTTCGACCGCGGGTGCGCGCGAGAGCCCGCTCGGGTGCGCGTGTCGGGGCTCGCGTCGAGCGATCCCGACGCGGGCAGCGACGGTGCAACGCCGCCGTCAGCGCTCGAGCAGCTTGGCGAGGTGCGTGCGCTCCCACAGCACGGCCTCGGCGTAGCGCTCGAACTGCGCCTCGGCGCGGCGGAACTCCGGCGTGTGATAGACGCGGCGCCCGTCGACGACCGGCATGTCGTGCACCTCGTGCAGCATCTCGTGGTAGACGATCCACGCCACGAAGAAGCGCGGCACGTCGCTGGCGTCGAGCACGGGGTGGATGCGGATCAGCTCGTCCTCGAAGGTGTAGCTGCCGAGCTTGATGGTGTCGCGCGTGCGCTTGCGGGCACTGCGGGGGCCCCAGGTGATGCGGGCCCGGATGCGACCGCCGAAGTAGTGGGCGTTGAGCTCGTCGAAGATGTCCTTGAGGTCGTGGTGCTTGCCCTGCACGTCGCAGACCTGCGGGCTGGGGCCCTCGCGACGACGGATGTGGGTCTCGTGGTGATCGATGAAGGCCCGCAGCAGCCGCGCCGCGGCGGCGTCGCGGGTCTCGGCGTAGCGCACCAATGCCCGCAGCACCGGCGGCGGTGCGGCCACGAACATGTGGTGGACGCGGAACGTGACCACGCCGTCGCCGCGCTTGATCGACACCATCGTGTGGGTGTTGTCGGTCAGCACCACGCGTGGTCGGCCCTTGCCGAGGTAGGCCGCGAGGCGGTCCTGCAGAGTGCGACGGGCGAGGTCGTCGTCGGGCGACGCGACCGGCAGCGGCTCGTCGTCGGTGCCGACGCCGAGCTCGTCGATCGCGAGCGGGTCGTCCACCACCGCCGGCTCGCGGCGACGCGGCGGCACCATGCGCGGCACGGAGCGCGGACGTCGACCAGGATCGCGGGACGAGCTCGACATCGTCGGTGGTTCGTAGGGTGCGGCGGGGACCAACGTCGGGCCCGACGCGCGCGGCGGGGCCGCCCACACCGGCGGGCGCGCGGAGGCGAGTGCGCGGGCCGGCTCAGTCTGAACCAAATCACCGGCACTGGCGACGTCGTTGGGCGCGAGCCAGAGGGCTCGCCCGTTTCGAGGCGGCATCGCAGAGGTCAACGGCGATAGCTTATGATCGCGCGCGCCGACGCCCCAATTTCCCCGCAAGCCCAGGCGATCGCGTGCACACGATCGCGGCGAGGTCGGCGAAAGTTGCGATCGCCCCGGCGATCTCCCTGCTGCCGGAGCCCCCATGACCGAGATCGTCTACGAAATCTTGATCTTCGCCGCGCTGCGCGAACGCATGGGCGCGTCGTCGATCGCGGTGCGTGCGCCCGCGACCTGCACCGTCGCGGAGCTGCTCGCGGCCGCGGCCGCACAGCATCCGCGCATCGCGACGGTGCTGCCGGCCTGCCGCGTGGCGGCGGCACAGGAGTTCGTCGCCGCGGACGCGATCGTCCCCCACGACGGCGAGATCGCCTTCATCCCGCCGGTGTCGGGCGGGCACGACGGGGTCCCGCCGCTGCTGCTGACCCACGCACCGTTGCGCACCGGCGACGTGATCGACGCGGTCGCGGGGCCCGAGATGGGCGCGGTGTCCAGCTTCTGCGGCTACGTGCGCCGGCACAGCCGCGGACGCGTGGTGCAGTACCTCGAGTACGAGGCCTACGAGGCCATGGCGCTCGCGAGCATGCGGAGCATCGCCGCACGCGTGACCGACGAGGTCGCGAGCACGCGGCTGGCGATCCACCACCGCCTGGGGCGGCTCGAGCTGGGCGAGTGCGCCGTGGTCATCGCTGCGGCCGCGCCCCATCGCGCACCCGCGTTCGCGGCCTGTCGACTCGCCATCGAGGCACTCAAGCGCGAGGTGCCGATCTGGAAGCGCGAGATCGCCGAAGACGGTGCGGTGTGGATCGGCCTCGGGCCGTGAACGCGTCGCGCTCGATCACACCCTGAACGGCCGCACACGACCCCGGGGGGCGGGCCGCCCGCGGGATCGCAACGGTGATGTCGCGCTGGTCGAACCTCATCGACGTGGCCAAGCGACCGCCGTGCCCGTCGACTCCGACCGTGACCTTGGCCCCCTCCCCTGGCCGCGCGCAGCCGCTGTGGATCGGCCTGCGCGGCGGCCCCCGCGTGCCGCTGCGGGGTCTGCTCCGCATCGGCAGTGATCGCGGCTGCACGCTGGTCGTCGACGATCCCTATGTCAGTGCCCACCATGCCGAGGTCCACCTGCAGGACGGCCACGCGATGCTGGTCGATCTCGGCTCGAAGAACGGCACCTGGCTCGACGAGGTCCGCATCGACGCGTGCCCCTGGGTACCGGGCGTGCGCGTCCGCGTGGGTCGGACGCTGCTCGAGCTCGTCGACGCCGCGGGTGTCGACGCCGGCGCATCGGCGGCCACCGGCGATCCGGCGCGCGCACTGGGATCGGCGAGCGAGCGCAACGCGGCCGCGATGGTCGGCAGCGGCCCGGCCTTCACCGCGATGACCGCGGCCCTGCGCCGGGTGGCGGCGACCAAGCGGCCGGTCCTGTTGCTGGGCGAGACCGGCGCGGGCAAGGAGCTCGCGGCCGAGTACCTGCACCGCCACTCGCCCCGCGCAACGCGACCGCTGGTGGCGCTGTCGTGCGCCACGATCGTCGACAGCCTCGCCGAGAGCCAGCTGTTCGGCCACGCGCGGGGTGCCTTCACCGGGGCCCTGCGCGCCCACGCCGGCGCGTTCGTGCGGGCCGACGGCGGCACGCTGTTCCTCGACGAGATCGGCGAGCTGCCGCTGCTGCAGCAGGCCAAGCTGCTGCGCGTGCTCGAGACCTCGCGGGTACAGCCGATCGGCAGCGAGCTCGAGCAGTCGATCGACGTGCGCGTGATCTGTGCGACCCACCGCGACCTGCCGAGCATGGTCGCCGCGGGTCGCTTCCGCGAGGATCTCTACCATCGCCTCGGCGTGCTCATGGTCCGCGTGCCACCGCTGCGGGAGCGTCGAGAGGACATCGACGGCCTGCTGACGTACTTCGCCCGCGACGCCGCCCGCGAGCTCGGTCGCGCGGTCGAGTTCGCTGCCGGTGTGCGCCAGCTGGCGGCACGCCACCCGTGGCCGGGCAACATCCGTGCGCTGCGCAATGCGGTGGTGCGCGCGGCCGCGATGGACGACGGGCCGATCACCGCCGAGGCACTGCTGCCACCGCCGGAGCTGCCGTCGCTCACCAGCATCGCCCACGACGCGCCGCGCCTGCTGGCCACGCTGGCGCCGGCCCGTCCGCGACGTCGGCTCGATCGCGCGACCCTGGCGCAGCTGGTCGAGCACCACGGCAGCATCCGTCGTGCCGCGCTCGCGCTCGGCATCCCCCGCAGCACGCTCGGGGCTCGGCTGCGCCGCGGTGACGACGGGCCGGCGGTGCACGCCGTGCACAGCCCCGCCGACGCGGCCGCGGCGTGCTCGACCGCCGCGGCCACGCCCACCGGCGCCCCCCTGCCCGGCACCGCAGACCCGGCCTCCACGGCGCACGACGACGACGGCGAACGCGGTTGAAGCCGCGGCCCCGAATGCGCTACGGTCCCGTGCGAAGCTCGTACACCGAGCAAAGGAGTTCCACCATGGGTCTGCTGTCCCGCCTCACCGGCATGACGTCCACCAAGAAGCCCACGGACGACGTATTGCTCGTCCACGCCATGCTGCTGATGGCGGGCGCCGATGGCTACATCGACGACGAGGAGATCGCCACCGTCGAGGGCTTCGCCATGACGTTGCCCGAGTTCAAGGAGCGCGACTTCGGTGACGTCATCGCCGACGCGCAGAAGATGGTGCGCAAGTACCCGAGCCTCAAGGAGTCGGTCAACGCGCTGACCGAGTTCTCGAGCCAGGCGCTCAAGACCAAGGCCTTCGTGCTCGCCGCCGACATCGCGCTCGCCTCGGGCGACGTCGACGAGAACGAGGACCAGCTCCTCACCACCATGCAGCGTCTGCTCAGCGTCGACGACCAGACCGCGCAGACCGTGATCTGGGTGCTCTCGCTCAAGTACGCGAAGTAACCGACCATGGGAACCAAGACACTGCCCGACCGGACCATCCTGCAGGCTCGCCGCGACCGCACGTTGCGGGCAGAGCTGATGGAGGAGCGCGACATCCAGTACGCGCTCAAGAAGATCGAGGAGCTCTCCAGCGGCTACGGCTTCGTGTCGCGCCGTCAGCTCCTCACCGGCGCACTGCGCCTCACGCGGGGCATGGCCCCCGAGGTGGCCGACTCGCTCGCGCACTGCCGCGAGCTGCTCGGCTTCAGCGCACCCGTCGAGGTCTACGTCCGGCCGGAGCCGGTGTTCAATGCGGGCGCCATCCGCAACCCGGGTGGTGGCCCGCACATCATCGTGATCTCGTCGCGACTGCTCGAGGTGTTCACGCCCGAGGAGCTCCGCTTCGTGATCGGCCACGAGATGGGCCACATGGCGTTCGACCACTTCGGCATCCCGATGCCCGCGACCGCCGCGGTCGAGGACATGGCCGGCCAGATGGTCTCCCGCTACAACGCGCTGCGCCTGTACCTGTGGTGCCGCAGCGCCGAGATCACCGCCGACCGCGTCGGCCTGGTCTGCGCCGGTGACCCGGTCGCCGCCGCCAGCGGCTTCTTCAAGCTCGCCTCGGGGCTGTCGTCGCCGCGGGTCCAGACCGATCTCGAGGCCTACGCGACGCAGGTCGAGTCGCTCGCGTCGGCGCCCGAGGCCCGCAGCAAGCCCCGCCACGACGACGACACGCTCGACTGCTTCAGCACCCACCCGTACAGCCCCCTGCGCGTGCGCGCGGTGGTCGCGTTCAGCAAGAGCCGCACGTACCGCAGCCTCACCGGCCAGGGCGACGACGGCTACTCGGACGACGAGGTCGAAGCGATCGTCGAGCGCGACCTGTCGCTGATGGAGCCCGGCTACCTCGAGGAGAAGAACGAGGAGTCCACGCTCATGCGCCGGATGCTCTACTGCGCCGGCGTGTCGGTGGCCGCGGCCAACGGCACCATCGAGGACAGCGAGCTCAAGGCCCTGCGCACGCTGCTGGGTACCGACGACACCTGGGGTCCGGTCAACGCCGAGGCCGCCCGCGCCGAGCTCGAGCAGAAGTTCGACGCCGCCAACCAAGTGCCGTTCGCAAGGCGCGCCCAGCTGGTCCAGCACCTCACGATCGTCGCGGCCGCGGACGGCAGCGTCGACCAGTGGGAGCTGGGTGAGATGGGCCGCATCGCCTGGCGGCTGGGCGTCGACCCGTCGGTCATCGAGCAGACGCTGCAGGCGTCCGCCCACCCGATGGACTGACACCGGCCGATCGTCGCACGCCCCTGACCGGGGGCGCGCGCCGCATCGCAACGCCGATGTGACGACGGCGTGCCACCCCGACCGGGGTCGCACGCCGTCGGTCGTTCGGGCGCGGGCCTACAGGCAGGACGCGTGCAGCGGCCCGACGCAGGCGTTGATCTGCGAGAAGGTCGTCGAGCCGAACGCGCCACTGGGGTACGTCGTGTCGGCCACGGCGAACTGTGCGATCTGGACGCTGTCGCTGTCGCGCACCACCGTCACGGTGCTCCCGGTGGTGAGGTAGTCGATCGTCACGGTATAGGTCTGGCCCTGCGCCCAGCCAGCCGTGGTGGTCGCCGCGGGGGCCAGCAGCAAGGTCGAGTCGGCGGTGTCGGCCGGGCAGTAGATGTCGGCGCCACCGACCGATGCGAAGTCGGCGGCGTCGACCCGCTTGACGGTGATGCCGGCGGGCACCGAGCAACCGAAGAAGTTCTGCGACTGGCGCTTCCACGACATCGAGTAGAAGTGCGAGCTGTCCTGGGCGCCCCACACCAGGCCGATGATGTCGTCGTCGCCGCCGTGGTTGCTGACGCCGATGACGCCCTCGAGCGAGACGTCCTCGAACACCACGCCATCGCACAGGTGCAGACCGAAGTCGTTGTTGCCGTTCTCGCAGGCCCGCGTGCCGCCCATGTCGTAGGTGATCGACGCCGGCGCGGAGCCGGCATCGATGTCGCCCTGGAAGAGGGTGCAGTTGTTCTGCAGGTCGAACGAGTTGGCGTCGACCACGGTGACGGTGTCCTGGGCCAGGCTCACGCCGTCGTCGACCGTGACGGTGTAGGTCTGGAACCCGGTCGGGCTCGCGAGCGGGTCGGCGATGTCGGGATCGTCGAGCCCGGCGGCCGGCGACCACGAGAAGGTGTAGTTGCCGGTGCCGCCGGCCGCAACCGCGTTGAGCTGCACCGGCGAGCCCGCGAAGTCGGAGCACGACGGCGCGGCCGAGACCGTCAGCGGCGGCGCGCAGGTGTTGGTGTCCTGATCGCAGACGCCGTTGATGCAGTCGAGGCCGGTCAGGCAGTCCTCGCCGGTGTCGCAGGTGGCACCGCAGCTGCCGCCGCAGTCGAGATCGGTCTCGTTGCCGTTCTGAACCCCGTCGTCGCACGCCGGCGGCAAGCAGGTGAGCGTCAGCGGATCGCAGACCTGCGAGACGCAGTCGTCGCCGACGAGGCACCCCTCGCCGTCCTCGCAGTCGGCGGCACAGCTGCCGCCGCAGTCGATGTCGGTCTCGTCGCCGTTCTCGACCCCGTCGTCGCACGCCGGCGGCAGACAGACCATGCCCAGCTCGTCGCACGAGCCCGAGGCGCAGTCGCCGTCGATCGAGCACATCTCGCCGTCGTCGCAGCCCGGGCAGGTGTCGCCGCCGCAATCGACGTCGGTCTCGTTGCCGTTGCGGACGCCGTCGGTGCACGAGGCCGGCGTGCAGGTGTCGGCGTCGGGATCGCAGACCTGCGAGACGCAGTCGCTACCGACCATGCAGTCCTCGCCGTCGTCGCAGCCCGGGCAGGTGTCGCCGCCGCAGTCGATGTCGGTCTCGTTGCCGTTGCGGACGCCGTCGCGGCAGGTCGCGGGCGGCAGGCACGTCATGGTCTTCGGATCGCACTCGCCCGAGAGGCAGTCGGCGTCGGTCATGCAGCCGTCGCCGTCACCGCAGCCGAGCGGACAGCTGCCGCCGCAGTCGACGTCGGTCTCGTCGCCGTTTTGGACCCCGTCGCCGCACGAGGTGCAGGTCATCGTCGTGGGATCACACTGCATCGACATGCAGTCGGCGTCCTCGTTGCAGCCGTCGCCGTCCTTGCAATCGTTGGGGCACGAGCCGCCGCAATCGACATCGGTCTCGTCGCCGTCCTGCACGCCGTTGTCGCACGCGCCACCGGGCCCGCACGTCATCGTCGCGGGGTCGCAGTGGCCCGAGACGCAGTCGCCGTCGCCCATGCAGCCCTCGCCGTCATCGCAGCCGTCCGGGCAGGTGCCGCCGCAGTCGACGTCGGTCTCGTCGCCGTTGCGCGCGCCGTCGCTGCAGGTCGGGGGCGGCTGGCAGGTGCCGTCCTCGCAAACGCCCGAGGCACAGTCGGCGTCGACCGTGCAGCCCTCGCCGTCGCCACAGCCGGCCGGGCAGCTGCCGCCACAATCGATGTCGGTCTCGTCGCCGTTGCGCTCGCCGTCCATGCACGCGCCGCCGGCGGTCTCGCTGTCGGTCATGCCGTCGCTGTCGCCGGTGGCACTGTCGGTCTGCGTGCCGGTCACGACCGGGCAGTTGCCGCTGCCCGGGTCCTGGCCGAGGCCGTCGTCGAGGCAGGGATCGGCACACGATGCCGCCGCCAGCGAACCGAGTACTCCGACACTGATTCCAAGGGTTCTTCGCTTCATGGACATGGCGTATCGCTGACTCCGAGGCCGCCAGCTTACCGCAAAGCCGCGGGCCGGCGCCGCGCACAATCGCGGGTCGCAGCGCGCGCAAGGCCGCGTGACGCCGAGCGCCACGGCCGCTGCGGGGCAGATCGCAACGCCGGCGCCCGACGGCGGCGCGAACCCTTGGATCCGCGCCGCTCGCCCAGACGCGCCTCAGCGCGCGGGGATCTCGAACAAGCCCAGCATGGCCCCGACGTTGTCCTGGATCACGCTGATCGAGCCCACGGTCGGGATGTCGATCTTCGGCATCAACACCTTGCCGCCCTGCTTCTCCACCCGCGCGTTCGCGGCGGAGAGGGCATCGACGACGACGTAGGTCAGCCAGTGCGACGGCACACCCGGCGGGGTCTGCATGCGCGAAGCGACCTGCACGTTGCCGGCCGACCAGACCTCCATGCCGGCGCCGGAGCTCGACTCGGTCCAGCCGAACAGCTGGCCGTAGAAGGCGTGCGCGGCCTTCGGGTCGCTGCTGTTGAGCTGCTCCCAGCAGAACTCGCCGGTCTGCGGCTGCGCATCCGCGGCGCGCTCGCCATCACCACGCGGCGACGACCACACGTTGATCACCGCGCCCTGCGGATCGCTGAAGGTCGCGAAGCGACCGAAGCCTTCGATGTCGGTCGCACCCATGATGACCTTGCCGCCGGCGGCGGTCGCCTTCGCCACGCTGGCCTCGACGTCGGTGGTCGAGACGTAGAGCGCCCAGTGTGGCGGCACTCCGGGTGCGGGCAGCTCGAAGCAACCGCCGACGGGTTGCTCGCCGAGCTTGAACATCGTGTACGTCTTGCCGTCGGCCATGGGGGCGCGCTCGGTCTTCCACCCCAGCACCTCGCCGTAGAAGCGCACACTGTCATCGGGGTTGGGCGTCAGGATCTCGCGCCATACGAACTGACCGGGGCGATGCACGATGTCGTTCATGTCGAAACACTCCTTCGGCCTCGGGGTTGGCCGAGACGCGCGCACGGTTCTATCGGCTGCAACGATGCGCCGGCAAGCCGCACGACCCGAGGCTCAGCACGGGCGTTGGGACGTCGTTCGCCCAGGGGCCGCACGCGAGCGTGGCGGCGCGCACACGATGCCCACGACCGAGCGTCGGCAGCTGCGCGGGCGCACGATCGACGGTGGACGTCGGTGTCGCCGCAGCGGTAGAGCTTCGGTGTGGCGGCAGCGGTAGCACTCGCGGCGTGGCTCACCGGCGCTGCGCCGGGCACCGCGACGTTGGGCTGGGAGGCGCCGCCGTCATGTCCCAGCGCGCAAGACGTCGGCAACCGCCTGGCGGCGCGCGTGGGCGTCGACGGCGAGGGCGGCAGCGAGGTCACGCGCGGCGAGGCGCTCGTGGCCCGCGAAGGCACCGGCTACGTCGCGATGCTGGTGGTCACGACCGACGCGGGCAGCACGACCCGGCGGCTCGAGGCCGACCGCTGCGACACGGTGGCCGAGGCAGCGGTGCTGATCGTCGCGATGGTGCACGCCGAGCGCACGACCGCAGCGCTTCCCGAGGCAACGCCGGCGCCCGACGAGCCCCCGGCGCCGGCGCCCGCTGCCGACGCGCCCACGCAGCCTCGCCCGCCGACGCCGCAGCCGGTGGCGGCACGCATCCCCGCATCGCCACGGACGCAAGCGGCGATCCTCGCCGAGGTGTCGCTGCGCCTGGGCGGCTTGCCACGCGTCGGGGTCGGCGTCGGCGGTGGGGTTGCGGTGCTGCGGCCGCGCTGGCGCGCCGAGCTGATCGGCCGCTACTGGGCCCCGCGCGAGGCCGCGATCGGCCCCTCGCCGGGCAGCGCCCGGGTCGCCGTCGGGGCCGGCACGGTCGGCGCCAACCTGGGCCCCTCGTGGCGACTCGGGCCGGTGGAGCTCGTCGCCATGGCTGGCCTCCACGTCGGGGTCGCGGTGGGCGTCGGACGAGAGGTGCCGCTGCCACGAACGTCGCGACGCCCCTTCGTGGCGGCGGGCGTGCAGCTGGCGCTGCTGTGGCCGCTGCATCCGCGGGTGGCGTTGGGCGTGCGCGGGGCCTTCGACGCCATCGCCGTGCGCCCCCGCTTCGAGCTGCGCGACGGCGGCCGCCAGTACACGGTCGCGCCGGTGGCCGGGGCACTCGCCGCGACACTCGAGGTGCGGCTGGGCATCCGCCGAAGGACGATTCCGTGACGGAAGCTCGCCATCCCCGGGATTGCGCAGCGGTGCGTGTGGTCTCCACCGATCCCGACGAGGTGTCCGCTCCCGTGGAAGAGGTCGGTGCGTTCACGGAGGTGTTCGCGGCGCAGCACGACTTCGTGTGGCGCACGCTCGGGTACCTCGGCGTCGGCCGTCCCGCGCAGGACGACGCGACCCAGGACGTGTTCATCGTGGTGCACCGACGCTGGCGCAGCTACGACCCCGCCGTGCCCCTGCGCGCATGGCTCTTCGGCATCGCGCGGCGGGTCGCCGACAAGTACCGGGCCCGGGCCGCCCGCGCCGCACCGCTGCGGATCCTGCCCGGCCCCGATGTGCCGCTGCCCGATGATCTCATCGCGCACCGAGAGGCCGCGGACCTCGTCGAGGACTTTCTCGCGACACTGCCCGCAGATCAGCGCGACGTCTTCGTGCTCGCGGAGCTCGAGGGGTTGAGCGCGCCCGAGATCGCCGTCGCGCTCGACGGCAAGCTCAACACGATCTACTCGCGACTGCGCCTGGCGAGGCGGGCCTTCGAGCGCGCGCTGGCCCGCCACCAGGCGCGATGGCGACGGGAGGCCGACCATGGCGAGGCTTAGTCCCGAGGCCCGCGCGGCCCTCGACGGTTTCCGCGCGTCACGCTCGCCCGATCCCGGCCGTCGGCGCCGCAACCTCGAGGCGACGCTCGCCCGCCTCGACGAAGCGCCCGTGGCGGAGCCGGTCGTCGTGCACCCACGGACGCGCTGGATGCTGGCATTCGCGGCCGCAGTCGCGATCGCCATCGCGACCGCATCGCTGCTGCACGTTTCCGTCGCGCGGCGCGACGACGCCGCCACGCCCACGCAGGCAGCGGCCGCTCCGGTCGCCACGCCGCCGCTGCCGGCCCGCGAGCGGCGGCCAGCGGTCTTGCCGGCGCCCGCGGCCACCGATCCGCACCCTCGCGCGCCCGCTGCACCGATGATCGCGAGCCCGTCGAGCGTGGGCTCGCGGTCGCCCACCCGGTCGAGCCCACGGCCACCCCCCGCCGCGTCCACGCCCACGCCGCCGCTCGCCGAGCAGCTGTTCCTCGAGACCGCGCTGCTGTCCCGCATCCGCGCTGCGGTCGACGCCGGCGACGACCCCGAAGCCTTGGCGCTGCTGCGGCAGCACGCGCGCGAGTTCCCGCGCGGGGCGATGCTCGAGGACCGCGAGGCGTTGCTCGCGATCGTCGGCTGTCGTGGCGGCGCAGCGACGGCCGCCGCCAGCGCAGCTTCGTTCGTGCGTGCCCACCCGCGCTCGCCCTACGCCGCCGCGGTGCGCCGCGCGTGCGCGTCGATGTGGCCCGCTGCGAAATCGCAGTGACGGAGCCGGGCGCCACCCGGGAACTCGCTGCATGACTTCGACCAAGACCACCGTGTTGTCGTTCGCCGTGCTGCTCGCCTGTGCCACCGATCCTGGGGACGTCGGCTCCAGCTCCAACGCCACCACCGGCACCGACGGGGGCGGCTCGTCGATGGGCACGGCCACCTCGAGCGCCGCCGGCACCCAGACCGACGGGGGCACGTCGAGCGACGCCAGTGGCGACCCCGGCACCGATTCCGATCCCGCGTCCTCGAGCAGCGCCACGCAAGCCAGCGAGAGCGGCTCCGAAGCCAGCTCGAGCGCGTCGTCGAGCGGCGACGGCGACAGCGGCACCACCGGCACTGCGGTCGCCGACTGCAGCGAGTGTGGCCCCGACCAGGGCTGCGTCGGCGAGGTCGCCTTCGGCGTCGAGTACTTCTGCGTGCCGTGGCCGGCGGACTGCGATGCCGAGTTCGACTGCGCGTGCGCGGCCGAGTACTGCGTGGACCCGTTCACGGCGTGCGTCGATCTGCCGGACCCGCCGCAGCGGACGATCCACTGCGAGTGCGTCACCTGCTGAGAACGGCCGTGGGTGAACGCGTCGCGTTCACCCACGACTCACACGAACAGCCCCGGAAGCGGGCCGCTGCCGGTGTCGAGCGTGCCGTACTGCTCGACCCCGGTCAGCCCCATCGCGTGGCAGGCCGAGACCAGCACGCGACCGTGCACGATCGGCGAGCCCGAGAGGTAGCGACCGCCCCGCAGGACATCGGTCGCGCCGGCGAACACGAACGGCACGTTGCCGATGTCGTGATCCCACGCGCGACCGAGCTCGGAGCCCCAGATGACGAGGGTGTTGTCCAGCACCGAGCGGCCGTCGGCGTCGGGCGTGGCGGCGAGTCGATCGAGCAGGTACGCGAAGCGCTCGGCGTACCAGCGGTAGAGGCCCGCGAGGGTCGCCTGCGCGCCCGCGCTCGAGTCGTGCGACGTCGTGTGGTGGCCGCCCTCGGTCAGACCGAGCCACGGGTACAGCGTGTTGTCGTTGTCGGCGATGCGGACCTGCATGCTCCCGACCCGCGAGAGGCCACAGCCGAGGGCGGCCGCCATCAGGTCGGACTGGCGATCGATCGCGGTCTGGCTGTCGACGCCCACCGGCGCTTCGGGAGCCTCGCAGACGGCGGTGAGCGTGAGCTCGAGCTCGCGGATGCTGTCGCCGTGCGCGTCGAGCCGCGCCTGGTCGGCGGCCGACAGCGTCGCCCTGCGCTCACCGAAGTCGGCGACCACACGATCGAGCACGCTGGCGCGGCGGCGGGCGTCCTTCTCGGCCTGGAGCTGGTCGGGGTTGATGGCCCCGAACAGCGTCGAGAACGCGAGCTCGGGCGAGTCGAGCGGGCTGCGCGGCATCGCGGGCGCGGTGTAGATCATGCGCGTGGCCGGGTGCAGACCGCCGCAGCCCAGCCCGAGCTCGATCGAGCCATAGGGCGTCGGCGGGCCCGCGAGCTGCGACGCGATGAACTGATCGACCGACACGCCGGTGTTCCAGCCGAAGCACTGGCCGTGGTCTTCGCGGCAGAACTCCGCCGTGCTGGTGTCGATCGGCGAGCCGGTCCACAGCAGCGGCATCGTGTACGTGTGCGGGATGTAGTACTCGGTGCCGACGTCGAGCGCGACGCCGTCGACGATCACCATGCGCTCGCGATGGGCGGCCAACGGCTCGAGGATCGGCGACAACGCGAAGTCGGTCTCGCCGCCCGTCGGGCGCCATTGGTCCCACACGGTGCCGTGGGGGGTGAAGAACAGCAGCAGCCGCGGTGAGGCCGGGGCCGCCGCAGCCCGCAGCCACGGGAACAGCGACAGCGCGCTGCCAGCAGCAATCGAACCGCCCAGGAAGGCGCGACGTGACGGGAGCCGAGGCGTCTTCATGGTGCGATCTCCGGGGCCATGCGGTACCAGTCGGACGCGACCAACCCGAGGATCAACGCGCGCAGGCCGTCGGGCTCGCGCGCGTCCGCGGCGAGCTGCTCGATGAGGCACGCGGTCGCTTCCTTGTCGGGCGTGCCCGCGGCGTAGCTGGTCCACTGCCGCGCGATGCAGGTCGGAGCCGTGCCGCTGTCGGCCAGCACGGCGGCCAGCTCGACCGGACCTTCGACGGAGACGTCGACACCGTCGAGCGGGAAGGTGCTGGCGTCGTCGATCGGCTTGCCGTGCTCGGCCTCGCGGTACCGACCCAGCCAGTCGAGGCTCTCGAAGGTGAAGCCCATGCCATCCATCGGCGCGTGGCAGCCCGCGCAGGATGGATCGCTGAAGTGCGCCTCGAGCCGCTCGCGCGTGGTCGCGTCGGGGCCGATCTCCGGCAGCGTCACGCTGACCCCGGGCGGAGGTGGCGGTGGCGGCGTGCACAGCACGTTCGCGAGCACGTTGAAGCCGCGCAGCGTCGGCGACGTGCCCTCGGCGTGGGACAGCGCCGCCATGACGCCAGGCAGCGTGAGCAGCCCGGCACGGTGGCTCGGATCGAGCATGGTGGTCTCGCCGGCCTCGACGAGGTCGGCGCCGTACAGCGGCGCCAGCAATGGCGACGTGGCGGTCTCGCTGCTGGTGAACAACGTGGTGATGTCGCCCTGCTGCGCGAGCACCAGCGAGAGCAGCTGCACCGGCTCCGCCCGCATCGCCGCCAGCGTCTCGGCACCGAGGGCCTCGAGGTCCGGCCGCGCATCGGGGTCGTTCAGTCGCTCGAGTCGCAGCCATTGATCGACGAAGTCGGTCAGGCCGCCCACGCTGCGGGGATCGGCGAGCAAGCGCGCGGCCTCGGCCTGGACCTGCTCCGGCGTCGACAGCTCGCCGGCCGCCGCGCGATCGAGCAGCGCCGCGTCCGGGTTCGCGCCCCACAGGGTGAGCGCGAGGCGCGAGGCGATGCTGTGATCGTCGAGGTAGCCGTCGGCGCGGGCGACCTCGTCCATGTAGAGGAAGCTGGGGCTCTGCAGCATCGCTTCGAGCACCCACCGCGCGCCCTCGGGACCGCCGCCGTCCTCGGCTGCGCCCGCGGCGAACAGCTCCTCGTAGCCGGCGCGCTCGCCCGAGCTGAGCGGGCGGCGGAACAGCCGGCGGCCGACATCGTCGAAGAGCCACGTCGTGCACGCGACGCTGGGCTCGGCGCACATCGAGCGATCGGCCGCGAGCACCGTGGCCTCGGCGAAATCGAGATAGCCGCGCGCGCCCGCGAAGTCGACCGCGCTCGAGACGTTGCTCTTGAAGGTGAAGAGCTTCTCGTCGTCGACCTCGAGCGGCATGGTCACGCCGAGGATGTCGGCGACGCTGCGCTGCACCTGCAGCGCAGTGAGCCGACGCATCGGCACCGGTGCGCCCGGGCTCTGCGTCGAGCTGCAGTCCGCGGGCTCGCCGGTGCTGTCGCCGGCCGTGTCGACGCCGGTCGTGTCGACGCCGCTGGTCGCCGCGCCGGTGGACCCGTCCGCGCCCGTGCCCGAGACACCGGCGTAACAGCTGCAGACGAGCGACGCGATCACGAGCGAAGGCGTACGTGTCGGGCCCATCGTCTCTTTGTAGCGGCCACATGCGCGACGTGTCAACGCGGGGGGTGGGTTCGGGCCGCGTGCGCGAGCACGGTTACGTGCAGATCGCGATCGACGTCAGGCCGGCGACCTTGGCGGCGCTGCGGCGGTGCGCTCGATCCAGGCCCGGAGCACATGGTGCGCCACCGCGAACCGTGGGGGCGCGAACGCGGTGGGGTGCGTCCGCTCGAGCATGGCGATCGCCTCGTCGCGGCTGAACCATCGCGCGTCCTCGAGCTCGTCGTCGACGGTGATGCGATCGCTGTGCGCTTCGAGCAGCAGGCCGAGCATCAGCGACGACGGGAACGGCCATGGCTGGCCGAACAGGTACTCGGCGCGTCCGCAGCGGATGCCGGTCTCCTCGAGCACCTCGCGCGCTGCGGCCTGCTCGAGCGTCTCGCCGGGCTCGACGAAGCCGGCGAGGCACGACCACAGCCCCGGTGCTCAGGTGCGTTGGCGGCCCAGCAAGCACCGTGCGTCGCGCACCGCCAGCATGATCACGACGGGGTCGGTCCGCGGGAAGTGCTCGGCTCGGCACGCGTCGCAGCACCGCTTCCAGCCGGCATCGACCGCGTGCGACGGCGCGCCGCAGCGACTGCAGTGGCGGTGGTGACGGTGCCACTCGAACATCGCCCGAGCGGTGGCCGCAGCGCCGCCGTCGAAGGCTCCGCTCGACCGCGTCGACGAACAACGCACCGCCACGCATGACGAGGACCCGCGCCCGCGCCGACGCTCGTGCGGTGGCGATCCACGCCGCATCGCGACGACGATGGGCCGCGCGATCGAGGCCGGCACCGGTGAGCGGGATCCATGGAGCTTCGGGAGAGCAGGCCATCTCGAGCGATCGAGAGCATAGCGCGGCGAGAACCACCGGCGGCGTGCATGCCCGGCGATACGCTGAACGTCGACGCGACGCGTCGGGGGCCCGCAGGTCGTTCCTCCCTTGCGCTCGACCACGTGCGGGCGCCGGTCAGCCCTCGGGCCCGTCGAAGCGCCACGGTCCCGGTCGATGCGGGTGCGCGAGCGCGGCCGCGAGCCGGGTCTGGAAGTCCACGCGCTCGAACATCCGCGCGCCGAAGCGCTCGAGATGTTCGGTGTGGACCTGGCAGTCGACGAGCTCGAACTGCCAGCGCTGCAGCTGCTCGACCAGCGTGACGAAGCCGAGCTTGGAGGCGTCGGGCGCGTGGGCGAACATGCTCTCGCCGAAGTACGCGCGGCCCAACGCGACACCGTACAGTCCGCCCACGAGCTGGTCGCCGGACCACGCCTCGACGCTGTGCGCGTAGCCCAGGCGATGCAGCTCGCCGTAGGCGCGGCGCATGTCGGCGGTGATCCAGGTGCCGAACTGGCCCGGTCGCGGCGCGCGGGCGCAGTGGGCCATCACGTCGTCGAACGCGGTGTCGAGGGTGATGCGGTAGGGCCGACGCGCCGCCGCCTTGCGCAGGCTCCGGCCGACGTGCAGCTCGCCCGGCAACAGCACGAAGCGCGGCGCCGGCGACCACCAGAGGATCGGGCGACCCTCGCTGTACCACGGGAAGATGCCGTTGCCGTAGGCCAACAGCAGTCGCTCGGGGCGGAGATCGCCGCCGACCGCGAGCAGGCCGTCGTCGTCGGCGAGCGCGGGGTCGGGGAACACGAGGGCGTCGTGGAGTCGGAACACGCGCGTCGTCACCGTGGAGGAATCAAGGGACGTACTCGTCGGCGCCGTAGTCGGGCCGCGCATCGCGGGGCTGCAGCTCGAAGTCGTCGAGCACCGCCGGCGCCGGCAGCACCACGCCGACGTCCCGCGCCGCGGTCGCGTCGACGCGCAGGTGTAGATCGAGCTGCGGCGGCGGCTCGAGGGCCGCGACGAAGAGGTTGAGCGAGACGTCGGTCGCGTTGGACTGCCCCAGCTGCACGGCCGCGGGGTCGCGGGCCCAGATCGCGTGGGTCACGAGGTTGTTGGCCAGCCGCAGCCGCGAGCGCGCGTAGCGATACTCGATCGACGACAGCACCGCGAGCGTGGCGACCACCGTGTTGTGCACGACGTCGCCACCGCAGACGCACCACATCGAGATGCCGCTGTCGACGTTGGCGAGCGTCGCGATGCCGGGCCCGCCGGTCCACACGCGGTTGTTGCGGACGCCGCCGCCGATGTGCCCCCAGTACTGTGCGCCACACTGGGCGTCGTCGAACGGGCGCAGCGGCGGCGTCGCATCGAGGCAGCCGTCGGCGCTGCCGTCCGGCGGCCCGGAGTCGCCGACCACCAGCGGGCGCCAGTCGTCGACGAACAGGTTGCGCTCGATCTGCGTGCCGCGGGCACCGAAGCCCACGCGCACCGCGGGCAGCGCGTTGTGCTCGGCGCACCAGAAGCCCTGCACGAGGTTGTCGCGCACGACCCAGTCGGCGGTCGCGGTCATCGAGATCGCGCCGACGTTGCAGGCGGCGACCTGCTCGGCGCGGAAGGCATCGCCGAGCCCGAAGTCGCTGCATGCCACCTCGCCGTCGTCGGCGAAGAACCCCGCGCTCGCGTCGGCATCGACGCGGAGCTGCGCGGCCGCGGCGTCACGCAGCACCAACCGATGCAGGCGCGTGCCCGTGATCGACGACGTCGACGGCTCGACGACCACCAGCGAGCCCGCGGTGGCGCGCAGGCCCAGCTCGGCAATGGTCACGTCGTCGGCGGCGATGCGCACGAGATCGAAGCTGCCGCCGGCGCCGTCGAGCCAGACCGCGGTCGGATCGTCGCCGACGCCGCGCAGCGTCACGCCTGCGGCCGTGATCGTCAGCCCACGCGGCAGCACGTAGACCCCCGGCGCGAGCACGAAGGTGGTGTCGGGCGCGGCGGACTCGATGCGATCGGGCAGCGTGGCCGCGTCGTCGGGCGTCAGCGCGACCGCGTCGGCAGGTGCTGGCGGCAGCGCATCGCAGCCCGGCGACGGCTCGAGGCCGCCGCTGTCGGATCCGCCGTCCTCGCTGGCGCCGCTGCTGCCGGCCGCGGGCGCCTGCCAGCGGGGGTTGTCGATCAGGCACCCCGCCAACGCCGACGCGGGCAGCAGCGCCAGCCACGACGCCGGGCTGCGACCGCGCGGGCTCGCCGGCGTCGCCCCGGGGGCTCGCGCGACGACCTGCAGCGGTCGGGGATCCGCGTCGGCGCTCACGTGCGTGGCGCCGATGCTAGCACAGCGGCCCCACGCAGCCGCCGTGTTACCTTCGATCGCGAAGGTGCCGAGTCTCGCCCCGTGCCTGCTCGCGGTCGTGCTGGTCGATGCCGGCGTGCCCGCATCGCCGACGCCGGCGGATGCACGCGTGGTGCTGCAGCCGACCGCGGTGACGGGCGAGCTGCCCGAGCGACTGCGTGAGGCGATCGACGCGGCGCTGCTCGACGGCCTGGCCCGCGCCGGCTTCGAGCCGCAGCGCAGCGAGGCGAAGCGATGCGACGACGGTCGCTGCCGCGCAGCCCTTGTCGACTCGCGCGGCGCCACCTTCGTCATCGATCTCGACGTGCAGGTGCTGCCCGACGGCGACCACACCGTGCAGCTGCGGGCGTGGGCCGGCGACGGCGACACGCCGGTCGCGACCGCGGGCGGACGCTGCGGCCTGTGCGGCTTCGAGGAGCTGGTCGAGTTCACCGCGGCCAAGGCCGCGTCGCTGGGCCAGACCCTCGAGAACAGCGCCCAGGCGGCACCTCAGCTGATCATCGACGGCACCCCGCGCGCCGCGATGCTCGAGCTCGACGGTCAGCCCCGCGGGGTCGGCCCGCAGACCCTCACGGTCGCGCCCGGTGCCCATGTGCTGGTGATCCGCAGCCCGGGCTTCGTCCCACGCGAGCTCGAGCTCGACGCCCCCGCCGGGACCTCACGGGCGGTCACCTATGAGCTCGTGCGCGCGGCCCCGTCACCGACGGAGCGACGGGCACAGGCGCAGCGGCGACGACGGACCGTCGCGGGAGCGAGCACCATCGCGATCGGGATCGCCGGCGTCGCCGCGGGCGCGGCGTTGCTCGTGCTCGACGGCCGCCCTTACCGCAGCGACTGCCAGGCCGACGCCAACGGCGAGTGCCGCTTCCTCTACGGCACGCGCACCGGCGGCGCGGTGGCGGTCGCGATCGGCGCGGCCGCGATCGCGGTGGGCGTGACGTTGTGCGTGCTCGGTCGCAACGATCGCCGCGCCGCGCCGCGCCGCTCGCGGGCGCAGCTGCGCGGCGCTGCGCTGTGGTTCTGAGTTGCGGATGAAGGAGCGGCCGCGGGCTCACGGCGGCGTCGCCTCGCCGAGCGCCGCTCGCACGCGCACCAACCCCTGCTTGGCCGCGCTCGAGCCCAGCTCGACCGCGCGCTCGTAGGCGCTGCGGGCCTCGTCGTAGCGGAACATCTTGAAGTGCGCGTCGCCCAGCAACGCGTGCGCGCTGGCCGAGCGCGGCGACAGCTCGATCGCACGCTTCGCCAGCGCGGCCATGTCCTTGAACTCGCGACGGTTGAAGTGCACCCGCGCGAGCCCCAGCAGTGCGCCCACACTGCCGGGATCCTGCTTGAGCGCGCGCCGGAAGCTTCGCTCGGCCTCCGCGAGCTCACCGCGACGCAGCGCCGCGTCGCCGGCATCGACCGCGGCGCGGGCGACCGCGGGGTCGCGGGGCGCCGCACTCGGCACGGCCGCCGGCGTTGGCGTCGGTGCTGCGGCCGACGGTGGCGCCCCCGCAAGCACCGCGGGTGTCGGCGGCGACACGACCGCGGCCGACGACGCCGCAGCGGCCGCCCGCGGTGGCGCGGTGGGTGCCGCCGCCGGTGCGACCGCCTCGAGCCGCGCGGCCGTGCTCGCCGCACCCCGACGACGATCGAGCACGCGCGCGACTCGCTTGGCGCGCGCGGTCTCGTCGTCGGTCGCCAGCGCGCTCAAGGCCTCGGCAGCGATCAGCTCCGACGGGCTGAAGTCGCGCGTCGCCGCCCGATCGCGCAGCGACGCGAGCTCACCGGGGGTGAGCTCGACCGCCTCGCGCAGCGCCTCGCGGCCGGGGTCGAACACCAGCGCCGCACCGTAGAAGTCCGACGCGAACGGGCGCCCGCCGGGCCGCGCCGCGTAGGTGTCGCCGAGCCGCGCGAGCGCGTCGGCGAGCTCGGTGCGCAGCTCACCCGCACGCGCGCGCGCGTCCTCGGCCACGGGCCCGGTCATGGCCTCGAGCTCGAGCACCTTGGCGAACGCGGTGGCCGCGTCGGGATCGTCGGCGGGCGGGTAGACGTAGTGGCCCAGCGCCGCCGCGGCGCGGGCCTCGTCGGCGAGCTGCGCCACGGCGTCGCGCTCGATCGCGGTCGGCTCGGGCCGCAGCAGGATCGCTGCGGCCGCGACCGCGGCCGACGACAACGGCAGCGCGATCGCCAGTCCGGTCAGCCAGCGCCGTCGCCGTCGCCGATCGTGCTGCAGCGCCGTCAGCATCGCGCGCATCTCGGGCAGCCGCTGCTCGGGGTCCGGCGCGAGCCCCTGCAACACCACGCGGTGCAGCCACGGCGGGACCTCGCGGCGCGGGCGGTCGCGGCTGCGCAGGCCCGCGCGGACCAGCTCGACGTGACGCTCGAGGGTGTCGGCGACGAACGGACGACGGCCGTAGAGCGCCTCGTACAGCGACACGCAGAACGCGAACTGGTCGGAGCGCGGGCTCGCCACGCCGCCGTCGAACAGCTCCGGGGCCATGTACGGCGGCGTGCCCATCAGCGTGCCATGCTCGGTCACCGCGCGACCGAGCAGCGAGCTCGACGCGGTCCCCACGTCGGTGCCGTCGGTCGCGTCCGCGAGCTCGCCGTCGACACGCCGCGACAACCCGAAGTCGAGCACGACCACCCGACCACCCGGCTCGATCATCACGTTGGCGGGCTTGAAGTCGCGGTGCACGAGCCCGGCGTCGTGGGCCGCGATGAGCCCCTGCCCGGCCTGCAGGAAGACCTCGCGGATCTCCGTCCAGCTGCGCGGCGCGTCGCCGAGCCAGCGCCGCAGCGTGCCGCCCTCGACGAACTCCATCGCGATGAAGACGCGATCGTCCTCGCAGCCGACGTCGTGCACGACCACGACGTTGGGGTGGCGCAGCCGCGCCATCGCCTGGCCCTCGCGCAGCATCCGCGTCGCGGCGTCGCCGGCCGCGAGCTCGAGCTCGCCGGCCGCACGCAAGACCTTGATCGCGACCCGCCGATCGAGCTCGGGATCGTAGGCCGCGAACACGTCGCCCAGGCCGCCCGAACCGACCGGCCCGAGCAGCACGTAGCGACCCAGCATCGCACCACGGGCCAGGCGACCGGAGCTGGCCGCGCGCGCACGCACGCCGAGCGTCGGCGCGTCCTCGTCGGCTCCGGCCCGCAGCGCGACGGTTGGCGACTGTTCGGGATCGGCCGTGGCCACCACCGGAGTCGCGGGCGCCCGTGCGAACACCGGCGTGGCATCCGAGGGTGATGACGATTGCGGACCACTCGACATCGCAGACGACCGAGCGTCCAAGTGTGGCACAGCCGGGGCCGTCGCCCGCAGATCGCCGCCGCGCTTTTGATACCCTGCAGCTGCCGCCGCCGTGGACGACTCGACCACACCCGTCGCGCCCAACCGCCAGGCCGCGCCACCGCGACGCCCGGCGCTGGTCGGTCGCAGCGAGCCGGTCGCGGCGCTGGTGGTGACGCTCGCCGGGCAGCTCGAGGCCGGCCGCGAGGCCGAGCTGGGGCTGCACCTGCCGATCGAGGGGGTTTCGCGGCGCCACGCGGTGTTCGAGGTCGACGCCCGCGGCGAGGTGGTCGTGCGCGATCTCGGCTCCACCAACGGCACGCTGGTGGACGGCGTGCCGGTCGAGTCGACGACACTGCGCGGGGGCGAGCTGATCCAGCTCGGCGCGGCCGAGTTCGAGTTCGTGCGGGCGACCGCCGCCGAACTGCAGCAGCTCGAGTCGATCGCCCGGGCGCGGGCCGCGATCGCCCAGCTCAGCCCCCGCGAGCGCGAGGTCGCGGCACTGGTGGCCGACGGGTTGCGTTCGCAGGAGATCGCGACGCGGCTGCACATCAGCCTGCGCACCGTGAACACCCACCTCGAGCACATCTACGAGCGCCTCGACGTGCGCTCACGTCTGCTGCTCGCGCGGCTGCTCGGCGAGGCCATGCGCAGCCGCTGACGCATCGGCAGAACTTCCGATGGCCCCCGGCGGCGGCGCTGGCCTAAAGTGTTGGCCTCCGTCCCCCTCGCGAAAGGCCCTGACCATGCTGCGCCGCCTCGTGCCGCCCGCGATCGCCCAGCTGGCGCTCGTTCCGATGCTCGCCCACGCCGACACCCTGCAGGTCGGCAGCGACAAGCCCTACACGACCATCGCCGCCGCAGTGCAGGCGGCCGCGCCCGGCGACGTGATCGAGATCGATCCCGGGGACTATGTCGACGACATCGTCGTGATCGACGCCGGCGACATCACCCTGCGCGGGGTCGGAGACGCCCGTGCGCACGTGTCGTCGACCAGCAACATCGGCAACGGCAAGGGCATCATCCTCATCAACGCCGGCGCGCAGGCGGTCACGATCGAGCACCTCGAGTTCTCCGGGGCCACGGTCGCCGACAACAACGGCGCGGGCATTCGCATGCAGGGCACCGCCCTGGTGGTCCGCGACTGCCACTTCCACGACAACCAAAACGGCATCCTCGGTGGCGAGGACGCGACCGTCGAGATCTACGACTCGGAGTTCGACCACAACGGCAACCCCGGCTCCGGCCAGGAACACAACGTGTACATCGGCACCGCGACCTCGCTGGTGTTCCAGGGCAACTACAGCCACCACGCTTACTCGGGGCACACCCTCAAGTCGCGCGCGCAGGTGAACCACATCCTCTACAACCGGCTCATGGACGAGCAGGACGGCACCAGCTCGTACCTCGTCGATCTGCCCCAGGGCGGCCTGTCGATCCTGGTCGGCAACCTGATCGAGCAGGGCCCGATGGCCGAGAACCACGGCACCATCGTCAACTACAAGGGTGAAGGCGGCACCAACGACGACCTGCGGCTCTTCATGGTGAACAACACCATCGTCAACGACAACGCCGCGGCGCCGGGCTTCGTCGTCGTCCACGTGGCCGACGAGGTGGTGCTGCGCAACAACCTCTTCGTCGGCGCGGGCACCACGCTGCAGATCGACGGCGGCACCAGCCCGGTGGTGACCGACGAGGGCAACCTGCAGACCGACATGCCCGGGCTCGTCGACCAAGCCGGCTTCGACTATCACCTCGCCGACGGATCGCCGGCGATCGACGCCGGTGTCGCGCCCGGCAGCGCCGACGGCTTCGATCTCACGGCGTCGCTGCACTACCTCCATCCCGCGGCGACCGAGCCGCGGCCCGCGGTCGACGCGATCGACATCGGCGCCTACGAGTTCGGCATGGGCCCGCCGGTCGGCGAGAGCGGCAGCGAGGGCGGTGCGGACTCCGGCACCGGTGATCCCACCGATGGCACCGGCGACACCGCAGGCACCGGTGGCAGTGCGAGCGCCTCGGGCGGATCTGCCACGGCCGGCGGATCCGCCGATGGCAGCGAGAGCGGATCGGGCGATGGCTCGGCCGGCGGCTCCGACGACGGCGACGGTGGTGGCTGCGGCTGCACCCACCGCGATGCGCCCCCGCACGCCGCGCTCGCGGGGCTGGTGCTGCTCGTGGGCGCTCGGCGCCGACGCATGCGGCGCTGACCGAGTTCGGGTATCGTCCCCCACCCCGGGCGCGACGCCGCCCGAGGTGCCAGGCCACGCCACGAGAAGGGCCCGCAGTCACGCGGGGCCGCACCGCGAGCGATGACCGATGGGGAGAGGATCCGACATGACCAGCGACTCGAGACCCGGACGGCTGCGCATCGCCGACCCGAACGTGCGCGACGTGCAACCGCTACCGCCGGTCAGCGAGACCTTCCCGAACTCGACCCGCGTGAGCGAGGGCGAGCTCGGGGTTCCGTTCCGCGAGATCAGCCTCGCCGGTGGCGAGCCGCCGCTGCGGGTCTACGACACCACTGGCCCCGAGAACCCCGATCCGCGCAAGGGCCTGCCACCGCGCCGCGCGGCGTGGCTCGAGCCGCGCCTGGCGGCGTCCGACGGCAACGTCTCGCAGATGCACTACGCGCGCGCGGGTGTCATCACCGAGGAGATGCGCTTCTGTGCGATCCGCGAGCGCGTGACGCCGGAGTTCGTGCGCGACGAGGTCGCGGCCGGTCGCGCGATCATCCCCGCCAACGTGCGACACCGCGAGCTCGAGCCGATGATCATCGGCAAGAAGTTCCTGGTGAAGGTCAACGCCAACATCGGCAACTCCGCGGTCGGCTCGTCGATCGAAGAAGAGGTCGAGAAGCTGCAGTGGGCGATCCGCTGGGGCGCCGACACGGTCATGGACCTGTCGACCGGCAAGGACATCCACCAGACCCGCGAGTGGATCCTGCGCAACGCGCCGGTGCCGATCGGCACGGTGCCGATCTACCAGGCGCTCGAGAAGGTCAAGGGCAAGGTCGAGGACCTCTCGATCGACGTGTTCATGGACACGCTGGCCGAACAGGCCGAGCAGGGCGTGGACTACTTCACCATCCACGCCGGCGTGCTGCTGCGATACGTGCCGCTGACCGCCAGGCGCGTCACCGGCATCGTCTCACGCGGCGGCTCGATCATGGCCAAGTGGTGCCTGCACCACCACCGCGAGAACTTCTTGTTCACCGAGTTCGAGCGCATCTGCGAGCTCATGAAGAAGTACGACATCTCGTTCTCGCTGGGCGACGGCCTGCGACCGGGATCGATCGCCGACGCCAACGACGAGGCCCAGTTCGCCGAGCTGCGCACGCTCGGTCAGCTCACCGAGGTCGCGTGGCGCCACGACGTGCAGGTGATGATCGAGGGCCCCGGCCACGTGCCGATGCACAAGATCAAGGAGAACATGGACCTCGAGGACGAGCTGTGCCACGAGGCACCGTTCTACACGCTCGGGCCCCTCACGACCGACATCGCGCCCGGCTACGATCACATCACCTCGGCGATCGGTGCCGCGATGATCGGCTCGTTCGGCTGCTCGATGCTCTGCTACGTGACGCCCAAGGAGCACCTCGGGCTGCCCGACAAGCACGACGTGCGCGAGGGCGTGATCACGTACAAGATCGCCGCCCACGCCGCCGACCTGGCCAAGGGCCACCCCGGCGCGCAGGACCGCGACAACGCGCTGTCCAAGGCACGCTTCGAGTTCCGCTGGCACGACCAGTTCAACCTCGCGCTCGACCCGGTGCGGGCGCGCGAGTTCCACGACGAGACGCTGCCCGCGGAGCCGGCCAAGACCGCCCACTTCTGCTCGATGTGCGGCCCGCACTTCTGCTCGATGAAGCTCACCGCCGACGTGCGTGCGCTGGCCGACGAGGCCGCGGTCGCACAGGGCCTCGCGGAGAAGGCCGCGGAGTTCCGCGCCCACGGGGGTGAGCTGTACCTGCCGGCCGTCGCCGGCCACGACCCAGCGCCCGCCGAAGCCACCGATTGAGCGCGACGCCACAGACACCGCACCTGCTGGCACCGGGCGACGTCGCCATCGGTGTGGTGGGTGCTTGTCTCGTGGCGCCGTTCGAACTGTGGTTGCTGCGCGACGGTGGGCTCGGCACGGTCGCGACGATCGCCGCGCTGCTGCTGGCCGGCGGCACGCTGTGCGGCATCGTGATCGCACTGGTCGAGTCGTTGCTGCGCGCACGCGCGATGCCGGCGTGGGCACGCGCCGGCCTGCGAGCGCTGCCGAGCCTGCTGGCGACGGTCCCGACCTCGCGCCACCTCTTCGAGGGTGCGTTCGCGCAGACCCTGCCGGGCGCCGCGTGGGCGCCGGTGCTGCTGCCAGTGGTGCTGTGGGCCGCGCTGGCGGTCGCGATCGGGCTCGGCACGTGGCTGCACGCCAAGCGCGGCGGCGCCTGGCTGCTGGCCGTGGGGTTGCTGCTCACCGCAGTGGCGATCGACGTCGTCACGCGCCGGGTCAAGCGCAGCGAGTACCCCGACGTGCACACGTTCCTGCTGGTGGTCGAGTGCGTGGTCGCAGGCCTCGGCGCCGCGATCGCGCTGCGCCGCGTGGGCGCGTGGCCGAGCCGTCGACCGCTGTGGATCCACGGCGGCCGCGTGTGGCTGGTGGTGATCGACGTCGGCTTGGTCGCGTGCCTCACCCGTGGGCTCGCCACGCAGGAGCAGCGCGTGACGGTCGCGACCACCGGCATGCATGGCCGCATGCTGGTGCGCCTATGTCGCTCGGTGTTCGACCTCGATCGCGACGAGTACTCCGCGGTGCTCGGCGGCGGCGACTGCAACGACCTCGACGCCGCGGTGAATCCCGGCGTCGCCGAGCTGCCCGACAACGGCATCGACGACAACTGCGACGGTGTCAGCGGGCTGCCGCCCGAGGCCCAGGCCATCGTGCAGGCCAACACCGAGCACCACGAGCAGCTGGTGGCGTGGCGCGAGCGGCCCGAGGTCATCGCGCAGCTGAAGGCCGCGCGGGGCTTCAACGTGGTCCTCATCGCGGTCGACACCCTGCGTGCCGACGTACTCGCCGACACGCCCGAGAACCGTGCGGCGCTGCCGAACTTCTTCGCGCTGTTCGACGCCTCGCGCCGCTTCGAGCGCACCTTCGCGCCGGCGGCCGGCACCGATCTGTCGATGTCGGGCGTGCTGACCGGGCAGATCGACCCCTTCGCCACCGCCGCGCCGACCCTCGCGGAGGCGATGCACGCCGCTGGCCGCCGCACCCACGCGGTGATCCCCAGCGAGGTCATCCGCTACGTCGGCAAGGCCATGCTCACGCGCGGCCTCGACGGCTACGACCGCATCGTCAACGACATGTACGAGCGCGACGTCGGCAGCTACACCACCGGCGCCCGCACCACCGAGCTCGGCCTGCGATTCCTCGACGGACTCGAGCCCTCGCAGCCGTTCTTCCTGTGGCTGCACTACTTCGACGTCCACGAGCACCACGAGATCAAGACCAACCGCCTGCGCGAGGCGGTCGGCCCCGACGCCGAAGCGGCGACCGACAAGCCCTCGCGCTACCGCCTGCTGGTCCGCGTGGTCGACGATCAGATCGGCGCCGTGATGGCCGCGTTGCGCGAGCGTGGTCTGTGGGACAACACCATCATCGTGCTGGTCAGCGACCACGGCGAAGGCCTCGGCGAGGATCCGCGCCTGCCCGACAACCACGGCCGCTTCGTCTACAACGCGCTCGTGCACGTGCCCATGTCGATCCGCGTGCCCGGCTTCGCGCCCGCGACGATCGATCGCCCGGTCTCGCTCATCGACGTCCACCCCACGCTCTTCGAGCTCATGGGGCAGCCCGAGCCCGCCGTCGACGGCGAGAGCCTGGTGCCGTACCTCATCGACGGCGCACCGCCCGAGCTCACCCACCGCACGCGCCCGCTGCCGCTGAACGAGACCGACCAGTACGGCGTCATCATGTGGCCCCACAAGCTCATGGTCCGCCGCGACGACAACGTCGCCGAGATCTACGACCTCGCCGCCGACTTCGGTGAGACCCACGACCTCTCGGGCGGCGACCCGACGCTGCTGCAGGCGCTGCACGCCGCCTACGGCACCCTCTCGAGCGTGAACATCGATCGCAGCAGCAAGGGCCGCCGGGCGCGGGACAAGCTCGCCCAGGCCGGCGCCGACGACGAGTGATCGCGCGACCGCCGAGCTAGTACCTCGACACAGCGATTGTGACGGGCCATAACACCGCCCTGACCGCGCCTCGCTGCGTTGCCGCACCTTGAAATACGCCCGGTATTCCGGCGGCACGGCGCCTTGCGGAGTCGCGGCCATGACGGCGTTCTGACCCATCACAATCCCTGTGTCGAGGTACTAGCGGGCGGTCGCCGACCGCGGCCGCCGCCCCCACGCGATCCCCTGCCCGATCGCGACCGCGAGCGCGCCGCCGGCCGTGATCGTGAACAGCACCGAGCACCACGCGGTCCAGGTCGGCACGAGCGGCGGTGGACCGCCGACGAGCGCCGCCGGTACGCCGGCGAGGATCGCCGTCGCGAGCAGTGCCGCGCAGGCCGGCGCGGCCGCGGATGCGAGGCTCCGCGCGTCGCGAGGGCGTGCGCTCCAAGTGAGCAGCCACAGCAGGCCCGGGGTCGCAGCGAGCAGGACGTCGCGGCCGAGCGGTGGGTAGACGACGGGGTTCGAGAGCGTGATCGCACCGTCGACGAGCCACACCGAGACCGCCGCGAGCGGCAGCCACGGGAGCGCGGGCCGGGCCGAGCCCTGCGCCACGCCGATCATGACGCCCGCGAGCAGCACCGCAAGCGCGGTCACCCACGCCACCGGGCTCGGCCGTGGCAGCGTCTGCGCCACGCGGGGCTCGTCGATCGCGGTCGCGAGTGCGCGACCGGGCGCGTCGGCGTCGGGCTCGAGCCCGAGCATGTCGGCCAACGCGCGGTGCAGATCGACCAGGTGAATCGGTGCGGTCGGCGATGGCACCTGCAGCGGCGCGCCGCCGAAGATGCACGCCCGCACCACGCGGATCTCCGGCTCGGCGCCGCCGTGACCGCCGCCCTCGCGATGGCCGTGATCGGCCAGCACGATCCACCGCGCGTCGGCGGGCGCGGCTGCGAGCCACTCGGCCAGCATCGCGTCGGCCTCACGCGCGGCGTCGTCGTAGGCCTGCGAACCGGCGCCCTCACGGTGACCGGCCTCGTCGATGCGCAGCACGTGCACGAACGCCAGGCGTGCATCGCTGGCGACCGCCGCGGTCGCAGCGGGCACGAACTCTTCGGTGCGCCAGCGCGATCCGACCGGCTCGATGTCGTCGCGACCGAGCGGTGGCAGCGTGGTCGCAAAGCCGAAGCTGTGCACGATGTCGCGGTGCGACTCGCCCACCGCGATCGCATCGTCGACGCGCTGCGGCAGGGCATCGACCGGCGGCGGATCGAGCCGCGGGATCCTGTACAGCACCCCCGATTGCTGCTGCGTGCGGCCGGTCCACAGCACGTGCTGCACCGGGAGCGACACCGTCGGGAAGCCGACATCGACCGCCAGCGTGAGCCCGCCTTCGCACGCCCGGTTCAAGTTCGGCAGGGTCTGCGCGTGGGCCCGCGACAACCCATCGAGCAGCACCACCCGCACGTGGGGCGCCGCGGGCAGCGAGGGCCCGGTGACCTCGCGTTGCCACGGCGCGGCCGCGGGCACGCCGTCGCGGAAGAAGCCCGCGATCAGGGCCCGCCGGCCGAAGTAGGACGCCAGCGCCAGCAGCAGCGCGAGCGCGATGAGCCACGGCATCGACGTGCGGCGCGGCGCGGAGGCGGCGGGTGGAGGCGAAGACACCGTCAGGATCCCCGGGCCCGTAGCAGTGGCTGACGCACCTCCGGCGCGCGGACCTTCCAGATCCAGCCATCGAAGAGGAAGTGCAGCAGCGAGGTCGAGATGTAGTAGACGACGTAGATCGCCTCGTCGCGGACGTCGCGGGCCAGCCAGAACGCCAGCAGCAGCACCGCGACCGGCAGGGGCGCGCGCCACAGCGAGGCGAACACCGCCGCGGCCACGCTGCCGCGCTCACGCTCGTACTTGCGGGCCGCGAAGTGGTGCACGAAGCCGACGTACTCGATCGCGTGCGCGGTGCCGAAGCACAGGTACCCGACGATCGGACCGTGGACGACGAACACCGCCAGCAGCGCCACCGTCGAGCCGACGAAGCTCCACCGCGGCAGCAGCAACGACGGTCGCGCGACCCCGGCGACGTCGGCCCGCACCCACCGCACGGCGACGATCACCGTGAGCACCGCGACGAGCCCCAGCCACAGCGATCCCAACGGTGGACGCAGCACCGGCGCCAGTACCCGCAGCAGGTCGCGCGCGCTGCGATGGCCGCCAAAGCTCGACGTGCGCAGCACCAGCAGCACGCACGCGGTCAGGAGCGCGAGTGACCACAGCAGCAGACGATCGAGGCGCCCCGACGCGACCGTGGGCCGTGGGCCGCGGATCGCATCGAGCTTGGCGGCGTAGATGCGCCCGATGCCGTAGCGCTGCTGCAGCGTGTGCCACACGTTCCACGCGCCCGTGATGACCGCGACTACGAGCCACGGCGAGACCCCGAACACGCGGGTATCGATCGAGGCGCGCGCCAGCGCGACGAGGCCGAACACCACCACCGGCGCCCCGACGTAGGCACGCGCGCGCGCGGCGAAGCTGCGACGGTCGCCGTAGACGAGGATGAACGTGTAGTGGCGATGCACGTAGGTGATCGCCAACGCGATCACCACCGCGGTCGCAAACGCCGAGCGGTGCGCTCCCCGTGGCAGCGCCGGCAGGCCCCAACCCTCGCGGCCGAGCCCGAGCCCGAAGACGCACCACAGGTAGAACGGCACCCAGCCGTACGCCAGCACCGTGGTGTCCCAGAATCCGCCGCGCAGCCAGGGCCGCACGGCCACCGGCGCGGGCTCGGCCGAGGTCACGCTGCGCTCCACGTCGGAGCCAGCATGCCACGGCGTCGCGCGAGCGGGGGTCAGTCCTGTTGCGCCGCCCGGCGGCGCTCCCGTCGGCGGCCGATCGACATCAACACGATGCCGGTGACCAGCGACACCGAGGCTGCGATGCCAGCCCCGATCGCGAGCCGGTTTGCGAGCGCACCCCGGCGCAGCAGGTCGCGGCGACGCTCGAGATCGTCGCGGCCGCGCAGGGGCTGCAGCGCGTCGTCGACCCCTTCGCCCATCGACAGACCGATCACGGTGGCGACCCAGCCGGCGGCGGTCACGGCGATGAACACCGCGCCCACGACCGAGGCCTTGCTGCGCGGCGCCGTGACGAAGCTCGGTGCTGCGTCCGCGACCGGCGTGGCGGCGGGCTGCAGGCGCGGCGGGGGCACGGTCGCACCCGCGACGTCCTCGGCCGGCGGCGAGCCAGGCGCGCTGGTGTCGACATCGTCGCGCTCGGGCCCCGCCACCGCGGTCGGGCCACCGTAGCCGCGGGGATCCGCCGCGCGCACGTCGGCGGCCAGCAAGACGCACGCGAGCCACGTCGCGAGCACACGGGCAGGCCTCATGGGTCGACCTCGAACCGCTGCGGCACACCCTCGCGCAGCGCCAGCAGGTCGAACACCGGCAGCACGCCGAAGCGCACCGCCCAGACCCCGTCGGCGGGCGTCTCGAACAGCGGCACCGCGTCGATCGCTTGCCCCTGCGGCCCGCGCCACAGCCACAGCCCGCGCTCGCTCGAGACCACGAGATCGGTGCTGTCGTCGAAGTCGACGTCGATCGCGGTGACGCCGGTGGGCGCCGCCGCGATCGCCAGCGCACCGAACACCGACAACGAGCCGTCGTCGTCGACGTCGACCAACGTGACCGTGCGGCCCTCGTGATCGAGGGTGAGGAAGTCGCGATGCCCGTCGCCGGTGCGATCCCAGGCGAGCACCGCCCGCGGCCCGCGGCCGACCCCGATGGTGTCGCCCGGCACCAGCGTGGCGCCGTCGCCGATCAGCACCTGCAGCCGGTTGCCGCGGTGATCGACGATCACCAGATCGGCGTGGTCGTCCCCGTCCACGTAGATCGAGGGCCCCAGGTGCACGGCGGTCCCGAGCGAGGGCATCGCGACCGGTGCCGCGTCGCCGACGAGCGGCGCCGCGAAGGCGCCGCCCTCGTCGTCGACGGACACCAGCAGCAGGCCTGCGTCCGTGGGCACCAACGCCAGCTCCATGGTGGTGTGACCGAGGCTGCGCGGCGCCGCGGCGGTGAACGACTCGCCGTCCCGCAGCAGCGCGATCACGCCGTCGCCGACGGCGGCGAGCACGTCGGTGTCGCCGTCGTCGTCGAGGTCCGTCACCACGAACGCCGTGACCTCTGCGAGCGGCAGCGCCTGCGCGGTGAAGGCCGTGCCGGCGGGCCGGATCCACTGCAGCGCGCCTTGATC
This sequence comes from Deltaproteobacteria bacterium, assembly GCA_016709225.1. Taxonomy (NCBI): domain Bacteria; kingdom Pseudomonadati; phylum Myxococcota; class Myxococcia; species Deltaproteobacteria bacterium. The sequence continues at coordinate 2,355,776 of JADJEE010000001.1, forward strand.
ATCGAGGCCCAGCAGCTCGTCGCGATCGTCGTCGTCGAGGTCGACCACCCGGAGCGACGACAACACCGGCGTGTCGTCGATCGCGATCGCGTCGGCGTAGCAGACCTCGCCGGCCTCGTGGCTGCCGTTGCCGCAGCGCCCACACAGCTCGTGACGACACGCCTGCCGCGGACCGCAATCGGCGGCCTCGCTGCACACCGCACCGATGGTGCCCTCGCCCTGGAAGCAGGCGCCGAGCAGGCCCAGGGCCGCGGCGAGGCGGGTGCGCGAGGTCGTCACCGGCCGCAAAGGTAGCACCGAGCCCGCGCCCAAGGTGGGCTCGCGGCGAGCGCGTCAGACCGCCAGTCGCGCGAGCATGGCGACCACCGCGGTCTCGACCCGCAGCGGCCGAACCCCGAGCGTCACCGCGGTGAAGCCCGCCGCCGTGAACAGCTCGCGCTCGAAGTCCACCCAGCCACCCTCGGGTCCGATCGCGACGATGCTCGGCTCGCGCACGTCGCACGGCACCGGCGTGCGGCCGTCGCCATCGGCGAGCCAGCGTCGCGGGATCGCAGCGTGGGCGAGCTCGTCCTCCACGAACGGTCGCAGGCGCGGGCGCTGCTCGATGCTGGGCGCGACGGTGTCGCGGCCCTGCTCGAGCCCCAGGCGCAGCTGCGCATCGATCTCGTCCGGCAGCAGCGCGGGGCTGCCCCAGTAGCTCTTCTCCACGCGCGCGGCGTTGCACAACACGATGCGACCGACGCCCATGGTCGTCGCGTGCTGCAGCACGCGGCGCAGCACCGGCGGCCGCGGCAGCGCCAACACCAGCGTCACGGGCAGCTTGGGCGGCGGGTCGGCGTCGAGCGTGCATCGCAGCCGCAGGCCGTCATCGTCGAGCGACTCGATCACCGCCCTGCCGATTCGACCCTCGCGCTCGCCGACCTTGAGGATGTCGCCGACGCCCTTGCCCAGCACGCGTCGCACGTGCGCCACCGCATCGCCGACGACGTGCGCGCCACCGTCGGCGTCGACGCTGCCACGCGGCAGCAGCAGCAGGTTCACGCCGCGCTCCGTCGGGCGCGACGTCGCCGCCACAGCGCAGCGGCGGCGCGGCCCAGGACCCACGCCAGGCACAACCACCGCGCCAGCCAGCCGCCCCGCGCGAACACGGTCGGTGCGCTCGCGGTGTTGCGCGCCAGCGCGACCTCGACGAGCAACGACTCCGGCGGGATCGGGTCGCCGATCCTCGGGTCGCGCAGCGGCAGCGAGGCCGCCAGCCGCCCCGTTGCATCGATCGCGCTGGCCGGCCCCGCCGCCACCGAGCGAACCATCGGCACCCGGTGCTCGACCGACCGGAACTGCGCCAGCGCGAGGTGCTCCCACGGCTCGGCGGTGAAGCCGAACCACGTGTCGATGGTGACGTTCACGAACGCATCGATGCCGCCCGGCTGCGCCGCGACCTGCCGCGAGAACTCGATGAAGATGTCCTCGTAGCAGACCACCGGCCCCAGCGCGACCGTGCGCGGCGGCGTGCCCAGGGCCATCTCGAAGCGCGCCGGGCCCTCGCCGGCGTGGTTGTGCGAGATACTCGGGATCTGATCGATGGCCCAGTCGGGATCGATGAGCGGCACGTACTCGCCGAACGGCACCAGGATGTTCTTGTCGAACGCGCCCACGACGTTGCCCTCGCCGTCCATCGCGTACACCGTGTTGTACTCGTAGCGCTCGCCGCGGGTGATGCTGGCGGCGCCGAAGATGGTCGGTGTCTCGTGGACCCGCATCACGCGACGGCTGGGCTCGACGAAATCGCGGACGAACGGGCGGTAGGTGCGGTACGGGAAGGTGCCGGCCTCGGGCCACACGATGAGCTCGGCGCCTTGGTTCTGCAGCTCGAGCGACATGCTCCAAAGGCGCGCCATCTTGTCGAAAGGGTCGTGGGCCAGCAGCGGCGCGTTGGGTTGCACGATGCCGACGTCGAGCTTCGGCGCGCCCGCGAGCTCGCGATCGACGGCGTCCATCCGCAGCTGTCCCAGCCCGAGCGACGCCAGCGGCAGCGCCAGTGCGACGATGCCCTGCTGCACACGCGCCCGTCGATCGCCGGGCATCACCGTGCGCGCAAGCAGCACCCCGGACGCGACCACCTGGGCCTCGCACGCCGCGACGCCGAAGAGCTCGGCGGCCTGCATCCACTGCGGCACCTCGGCGAAGCCGATGACCGGCGTGTACGGGAACACCGCCGGCCACACGGTCGCGAGCGCGACCCACAGCACGCACGGCCACACCCATGCCCAGCGACCGCGCACCGGCGCGTCGCCGAACGCGACCACCCAAAGCCCGAACGGCACCGCAGTCCAGGCCGAGAACGCGAGCTGGCCACACCACGCCACCGCACTCGGTAGGCCGGCGAAGCGCTCGAGCATCTCGCCGAACCATGGGAAGCCGACCAGCCCGACGCACAGCCCACCGAGCCACCCCGCGAAAAAGCGCCGCCCCACGCCGCGCGTGCGCAGCCGCATCGCCGCCCATGCGAGCGGTGCGAAGCCGAGCCAGATGCTCCACACGCTGCCGCCCGGCGGAGCCCCCAGCGCCAGCGCCAGGCTGCCGGTCGACGCGATCGCGAGCACCCACGCGTCGCGGGCCAGCGGCACGTCGCGCACGGTCGCGTGGTCGGCATCAGAGGCCACGGATGAGCTCCACCAACGCCGACACGACCGCCGGCTCACGCTGCAGGTCGGGGTTCGCCGCCATGTTCGAGTCGAGCCCGTAGCGCAGGCCGCCGTCGACGATCACCTGCGCGATGCGGGCATCGTCGACGCTGCCCTGCCAGGTCGCGTCGGCGAAGTTGCGCGGCGCCTTGGGCAACAGCTTGGCGCCGGGGCCATCGCCGCGGCCGGTGGGCCCGTGGCAGTTGGCACAGCGCTCGGACCAGATGGTTGCGGCGCGCTGCCGGGCCGCAGGCGTGACCTCGGCCGACCCACCGCAGCCGCCGAGCACGAGCAGCACCGGCGCGAGCCACCGCGCGATCATCCGCGCCGCTCCTCGAGCTCTTCGAGCGTGCGTGGCCAGTCCTGACCGAGCAGCCGCGACAGCGCGCGATCCGCCAGGCGCTTGCCGTCGGTCTGGCAGCGCGCGCAGTAGTTGGTCTCGCGGTCGGCGTAGACGATGCGCTCGACGGCGGTCTGGCACACCGGGCACGGCTCGCGGAAGCGGCCGTGCACCGCCATGCCCTCGCGGAACGCGGTGACCTTCTCGGGGAAGCCGTCGCCGACCTCGGCACGCAGCTGGTCGGTCCAGCGGTCGAGGGTCGCGCGGGTGGCCTGCCACAGCCGCGCGATCGCGTCGTCGTCGAGCTTCGTGCTCAGCTGCACCGGCGACAGCCTCGCGGCGTGGAGGATCTCGTCCGAGTAGGCGTTGCCGATGCCCGCGATGAGGCGCTGATCGGTGAGCGTGCGCTTGAGGGTGTGGTTCTCGCGGCGCACCGCCGCGGTGAACTCGGCCAGCGTGCACGCCAGCGGCTCGATGCCCAGCGGGCGGAACTCGGCCAGCGCGCCGTCGCCCTTCACGACGTGCAGCGAAGCGCGCTTCTTGGGACCAATCTCGATCACGTGCAGGCTGCCGCGGTCGAAGGTCAGACTCGCGTGCAAGAGCTTGAGGCCGGGGGCCTTGCCGCGCGCGTCCCACTTGAGCCGACCGAGCTTCATCAGGTGCATCACGAGGTGCAGCTCGCCCTCGAGCGAGATGGCGATGCGCTTGCCCAGCCGCGACACCCCCTGCACACGGCAGCCCTGCACCGACTGCCAAGGCGGCGTGACGGTGCGTAGGAAGAAGGGATTGCACAGGCGCAGGACCTCGAGGGTCGCGCCCTTCAGCTTGTCGGCGAGGCGCTCGACGTAGACCGTGATGTCCGGCAGCTCCGGCACCCTTGCAGTCGCAAGAGTATCAGGAAGCGATCACTGCACCGGCTCGCCGATCGGCCCGCCCGAGCCACCGAAGCTGCCATCGGGCGGCAGGATGGTCGGGACCTCCTCGACGTTCTGCTCGCCGGAGTCCGGCGGCGGGGGCTCGACGTTGGGATCGGGCGGGGGCGGCTCCGACGGCGGCGGCTCCGACGGTGGCGGCTCCGAGGGCGGCGCGGTGGTGGCACCACCGGGCGGCGGATCGTTCTCGACGTCGAGTGGGTTGGCGCCGGGCTTGGTCGGCGTCGGCATCGCATCGCCGCCGGTGGGCGGCATCGGCGGGGTCGGCCCGCCGGGCAGCGACGGGCGGGCGTCGATCTCCGCCTTCGCGTCGTCCTTGGCGTCGGTCTCGCCCGGCTTGGGCTTGCCCTTGGCCTCGTCCTTCTTGCGCTTGGCGGCGTCGCGCTTGGCCTGCCGTGCACGCTTCTCGGCCCGCGAGTCGCGGGCGGTCTTGGCCTTGATGCCGCGGAACTTGGGGTTCGAGATGGCGCCGCTCAGCACGTAGCCGAGGCCCTGCTCGGGTGGATCGAGCCGCGACTTGGCGTCGGCGCCCTGGAACACCAGGCGCAGCTTCTCGCTGCGCTGCTGCAGCTTCTCGGTCAGGTTGAGCTTCAAGGTCATGTCGATGCGCGACTTCTGCACCGGGTCCTTGAACTCGATGTCGCCCTCGACCGAGAGCTCGATGTCCTCGCTCTTGGTCTCCATCAGGCCCTCGGTGGTGGCCTTGCCCTTCTCGACCACCATCTTGCCGGTGAAGGTGCCGAGGTCGATCTGCGGGATGACGGTGCCGTCCTTCAAGCCCTTGCTGCCGGGGATGTAGAGCTTGGCCTCGCCGTCACCGATCGAGCACGCCGCGCAGGTGAGCTCGATCGTGCCCGCGGCCTTGGAGAACTTGTTGCCCGGCATCTCGAGCGCGACCTTGAGCGCGAACAGCCCCGACAGCGGGGCGTTGAGGGCCTGGCGCGCCTTGGGCACGTCGTACAGCGGGAGATCGGCGACCTCGATCTGGATCGACGACTGCTCGGCGTCGCGCTCGTAGTGGGCCGTGATGACGCCGTCGACGGCATGGGCCTCGACGTCGATGTCCATGTTGCCGACCAGCAGCGACAGGAACGACACGTCGACGTCGACGGTGGTCAGCAGGAACTTGCCCGGCACCGCGTCGGGTCGCGACGGCTCGAAGGTCCAGGTCACATCCTCGAGCGTGATGTTGCCCAGCAGCGACACCGACACGTCGCGCACGTCGATGATGTAGCCGGCCTTGCGGGCCTCGTGGCCGATGCGCCACGCGATCGCCCGCGTCGGCAGGCACAGCCACGTGAACAACAGGAAGAACGCCAGCGAGATGGCACCCCAGCCGGCGATCGAGCGCAGCCGGCGGGCGAACGCCCGCATGCCGCCCTTGCCGTCGGTGGGCACGTCGCCCTTGGTGAGCGTCAGGCCTGGGAGCTTGAGTCCGATCTTCATGGGCCCTCCTCGGGCAGCTCCGCGCCATCCTCGGGGGCCTCACCCTCGCGACGGAAGCTGATGAGCGTGATGTCGGCGTTCAGCCGATCCTCGGCGGCGCCGAGCGAGCGGATGACCAGGTTCTCGGTCGAGATCAGCTGCCCCGGGCGGCTCTCGAGGAACGTCAGCAGCTTGGTGAGATCCTCGAGCGTGATGCTCTTGGCGTCGAACTTGTAGCTGCACTTGGTGAGCCCCGCACCGACGTCGACCGAGGGCTGCTCCTCCTCGTTGGAGAAGCTGACGTTCTCGACCGCCGCCTTGGCCTCGTCGAGCAGCGTGGCGAACTGCGCACACTCGACCGAGATGGCCTTCTCGCGGGCCTGCTTCTGCTCGATCTTCGACTTGTAGACCGCACCACGGGTGTGCAGGTCGTCGAGTGCGCGGCGATAGCCGTCGATCTCCTTCTCGGTCTCGTCGAGCGCAGTGCCGCGGAAGTACAGCAGCACCACCGTCGCCATCGCGAAGAAGGTCAGCACCAGCACCATCACGTAGGTGCGCTCGCGCGGGGTCATCCGCGACCATGCACCGCCACCGGTTGCGACTGCCATGGGTCAGGTCCCCCCTTCGTCGTCGTCGCCGGCGGCCGCGGAGTCTCCGCTGCCGAGCGAGCTGGCGTAGTAGCAGTTGTTGTCCATGCTCATGTCGAAGGTCTTGAGGTCTTCACCCTTGACCTTGCCCTTCTCGATGTTCGAGAGGCACGCGATGTCGCGCAGCTTGTAGGCGAGTCGAGTCTGCGCCGACGCGCGCTTGGCCTGCAGCCGCAGCTCGATCTTGCGCTCGCGGATGTCGACGTTGAGGAACACCAGCTCATCCGAAGTGACCACGCCCGCCTTGGCGTCGATGGTCTCGGCGGCGGCTTCGGGCGCCGCCGGGGTCGGGGTCGCCGTCGCGGCGGCCTCGCCACCATCGGCGCCGCCCCCCTCGGTGTCACCCGCAGTGGCGCCGTCGTCGGTCTGACCCGGTGGCGGTGGCATCGGCACGCGGCCGTGGTCACTCGGCGTCGCCGCCTGTGCGAGCAACGCGAGCACCTCGAGCGCGCCACGCTGCGCGATGACGGAGGTGACGTCCTGGCCATCGGCCTCGTCGAGCTTCTTCTTCACCTCGGCGGCCGGCACGTCGGCGCCGAGCACCTTGGTGGTGGTCTCGCGCAGCTCCTCGACGTAGGCCTCGCGCTCGGCGTCGAGCGCCTTCACGCGCACGATGGTGTCGAGCGCACCGAAGGCCATGACGGCGACGCCGATCGCGGCCAGCGACGCGATGCGCTCCTGCATCCAGCCGGCGTCGGCCTGCCCGGCGTGGGGATCGTGCAGCTGGATGAGCGGCCGCCTCGCGGCCCCCCACGCGGCTCCGATCGCGACCGCATAGCTGGTGAGATCGCGGCCCTCGACGCCGCGGAGATTGGCCTGCGGCTTCACCCGCCCCTCGCCGCACGGCAGGCCGGTGTGCTCGGTGAGGTACGCCGCCAGCCCGCCCAGGTGCGCACCGCCGCCGGTGGTCACCAGCCGCGTCACCTCGCAGCGGAAGGTCGTGCGCAGCCAGATGCGGGTCTGCTCGATCTCTCGCACCAGCGGCTCGATCGCGGTGGCGATGAGCGTGCCCGCGCGCAGCTGCTCGTCGCTCAGGTGATCGTGGCCGCGATGGGGTACGAAGGCGTCGGCCCGCTTGGCCGCCTCGGCTGCCGCGAGGTCGAGGCCGTAGCCCTTGGCGATCGCCGCGGTGACGTGCCGGCCCGCGCGGCGCACCGATCGCACCGCGATCGGGCCCTTGGCGCCGACCACCAACAACTCGGTGCTGTTGTGCCCGAGGTCGAGTACCAGCGTGACGGCGGTGAGGCCGGGCTCGGCCGCGCCCGCGGGCAACGGTCCGGGCTCGGCCTCGAGCACCTGCGTCAGCGCGGTCGCACCGGAGGTCACCGCGCGCAGGTCCGAGCCGGCGCGCTTGAAGATGGTCGCGAGCTGATCGACCCGCTCGCGCTTGGTCGCGACCATCAGCGCGCGGCCGCTGCCCTGCCCGCTCGGCACCACCACGTGGCTGTATGCGAGCTGGTCGAGCGGCTCGGGGAACTGACCATCGGCCTCGAACGCGATGGTCTGCGCGATGCGCCGCTCCTCCGCGAACGGGAACGTCAGCACGCGGTACGACAGCGTGCCGGGCGGCAGCGCGACCGCAACCGACTCGGACAGCAGACCCTTGGCCCGCAGCCCCTGCAGCGCAGCCTGTAGCGCAGGCAGGTACGGGTCGACGTCGTCGCCCTTGCCCGCCTCGGGCGCCGCGGCCAGCACCGGCTCCTCGAAGGTGTCGACCAGCTGGACCCCGCGCAGCCCCGACGTGACCACCGCCAGCTTCACGCGGTGGGATCCGAGATCGATGCCGACGAACTTGTGCGCCATGGAAGCTCCCGATCAGTCCTCGCGCACGTGCAACCACGCACCCTTGCCCTGGCTCTGCGACCGTGCGTACTGCATGTCGTAGACCGCGGTCAGGCGCTTGTTGACGGCGTTGACGGTGGTGATGACCTCGATGCGGTAGATCCGTTCGGCCGCGACGGTCGCGACCTCCTTCAGCGCACCGTAGTTGTCCTCTTCTGTCTTGGGCGGGTTGACCCGCACCTCGATGCCCTCGGGCACCCGCGGCAGCTGCTGCTGCTGCTGGCTCGACTGGCTGCCGCCGAGCGCGAGCATCGGGTTCATGTACTGGTCGGGCTTGGCGACCAGGTCCTTGAAGTCGTCGAGCTTCTCGAACAGGTTGAACTCACGCATGTCGACCACGTAGTTCGCCAGCGGCATGGTCTTGAGCATGAAGTTCTCACCCTCGGTCTTCCAGCGATCGCTGGCCGACACCGAGTGACGGATGACCAGGGCGATCTGCTCGGCGCTCGCGAAGTTGAGGTTGACCTTGCACGCGCCGTAGACGGTGAGCTCGGGCGAGAACGCCGACATCCAGTCGTCGTCGACGCCGGCGACCAGGTGGAGCTCCTCGAGGCTGTCGAGCCGGGCGTTGCGGGGGAGGTAGGGGTCGAAGAGCTCGCCGTAGCGGTCGTTCTCGGCCGCAGATCCCGAGCGCAGCTTGATGATGTCGAAGCGGCTGCGATCATCGTCGACGTAGTCGGCCATCGCGCGCACGATGTCGGTGCGCGCGTAGTACTGACCGTCGCTCTTCTCCTCCTCGAAGAGCGGGTCGTACAGGGTCGGCGACATCAGGGCCTCGAGGGTCTCGGTCGCGAAGCCGGCGGGGTTGTCCTTCTCGCCGGCCTTGGCCTGCTTGGCGAGACAGTTGACGTTGATCTTGCCGCTCTCGGCCGTGACCCGGTACTCGAAGCTGCCGGTCGTGAGCGCCAGACCCGAGAGCGCGGTGGTGTCGATGCCGACCAGATCGCCCAGGCCCTGCGCACCATCGGCGGTGCCGAACGCGGCCATCAGGTAGGGCGCGACCTGGGTGATGTCCATCGTGCCCATGAAGTCGCGGAACTGGCGCTGGTTGAAGACCATGCGCTGGATCTCGAACAGCAGCAGCGAGAGCTGCATCGCACCGCGCTCGATGTTGCGGGCCGCGACCTCGTCGCGCACGTTGACGGCCGACTGCCAGTCGACCCGCGCCTGGTAGTTGAAGGTGGCGGTGAAGGGCGCGAGCACGGCCAGGCACGCCAACACCAGCAGCACCGCCACGCCCTGCTGGCGATCGCCACCGGCACGGGCACCACGGCCCCCGCGCGCCGCGCTGCGACGGCGCGCCGCGCTGCGACGAAGAGGATCGGGCGTGGTGTCGCGGGGCACGCTCATCAGTCCTTCCCCAGGTCGATCTTCTCTTGCATCGGCAGGGCCGCCTGCGCGGTGAAGGTGACGCGGTCGCTGCCGTCCTTGACCACGAGCTTCATCTTGATGCGCGTGGGCAAGCGATCGGGCTGCATGTCGTTGCGAGTCGTGCGCCACTCGTCGAGCCACTCGCGCTGGCGGTCGTCCCAGTACTTCACGTCGAACTCCTCGACGTCCTCGATCATGACGTAGGCCGGGAAGTACTCGTCGAGCTGGTCGGCCTTGTCACCGGTGAGCCGTCGGCTCTCGCGGCGGAACAGGTGGGTGCGCTGCGGGTCCTGCGGGTCCTTCTCGATGAAGTACTGCAGCACGCACTGGTCGCTCTCGTTGGCGTCCTTGCGCATGCGCAGGTGCGCGAAGGTGGAGAACGTGAGGTCGTCGCGGCTGCTGTTGTCGACGCCGTCGAGCAGGGTGTACTGGCGCACGTCGTCGAGCGGACGGTTGTGCGAGAGGTACGTCATCATCAGCTCGGACTGCATGCGCGTGAGGCCGTTGCGCACGATGGCGTAGCGGTTCTGGATCTCCTCAGTCGCCTGCATGCCGCTCATGGTGCCGCGGAAGCCGCTCCACACCGAGACCACGATCATCGACAGCACCGCCAGCGCGATCATGACCTCGATCAGCGTGATGCCACGCTGGTGGCGACGCCGGCTCACTTGCGACCTCCGGGCAGCGTGCCGCTGGTCGGCGACATGCCGGGCTTGCCGGTGGGGGTCGAGCCCGGGGTCGTGCCGCCCGCACCACCGGGCTTGGTCGGATCCTGGGTGCCGTCCTCGCGGGAGTCGTCGGTCTCGTCGACCTCGCCGCCGGCCTGGGGCAGCTGCATGAGCTGCTTCGGATCGGTCCAGAAGGTCTCGACCGTGAAGTCCTGCTCGATCTTGCCGTCGATCCAGATGACGCGGCACGACGACTTGCGGATCGACTGCTCGATCGCGCCCTTCACGATCGGCCACACCATGCCCATGCCGGCGAAGGCCTGATCGTCGGCGGTCGCCACGTAGGCCGAGGGTCCACCGCCGCCGTCGCCGTCGGTCTCGCCGGCTTGCGCGGCCTGCTGCAGGACGTTGAAATCCGGCACCTCGATGAAGTCGATGAGGCACTCGTAGCGGATGTCGGGCCAGCCCTCCTCGCTGAAGTCGCCGTCGAAGGTCTTGTCGTCGCTGCCCCAGCCGTCGATCTGCAGCTGTGACTCGAGGTCGAGCAGCTTCGACTCGGCCAGGAACGCCGCCACCGACACGTCGCGCGCGTAGCGAGTCGCCCGCATCGCCGCCATCTGCGACGACAACATCGAGGTCAGCGACATCGAGAGGATTGCGACCGCGACCAACACCTCGAGCAGGGTGAAGCCCGCGAACTTGCGCACGCGTCGCCGCCGCGCCTGCACGCGCACCGCTTCGCCCGTGTCGCTGGAGGGGGGCATCATAGGCTCCGTCGCTGGGTCTCCCGGCCCAAGGCGTCCTTCTCGTCGTGGATGTCGTCGGGTAGCTGCAGGTCTTCGAGGCCGTCGACGACCTTGACGCGCCCCGTCAGCGGCTCGACCACGATCGTGTACGCCACGGTGTCGTCGTCGGACGTGATCTGGATGTGGGCCTTCTGCGTGCGCCCGCGCGGGAAGAAGTAGAGGCTGGCCTGGCCCTTGGTGATGGGCTCGAGATCATCGGCGGTGCGCACGTAGGAGACGTGCACGCCCTCGGGCAACGCGACCGGCTTGGTGAGGCCGGTGAGCGTGTTCTCCTCTTCGAAGGCGCCGAACAGCGGCGGCTTGCGGCGCGGCACCTTGCGCGGCTGGGCCTGGTAGACCTCCGCGTCACCGCCACTGCCACCGGCGGCGTCGGGGTCGTCGCGGTAGGCCGCCGACTGCACCGAGCGGTTGAACGACTCCTCCGCCCGCTTGTCGCGATCGGCCCGCTCCTCGAGCTTGCGCTCGTCGACCTGGACGATCTCGCCGTCGCGATTGGTCGCCGGCAGGTACATCGCGTCGTCGCCCTCTTGCAGCGTGAAGCTGCCGTCCTCGAGGTCGATCAGCAGGCGATAGTACGAGCCCGAGACCCGCGCCTTGTCGAAGCCGTAGCGGATGGTGTTGGCGATCTGGTTGGTCGCGCGCCCGACCTCGGCCTGCTTGCCCGCACCGAAGCCGACCACGAGCATCCCGACCATCAGACCCAGCACCGCGAGCACGATGAGGATCTCGATGAGCGTGATGCCGGCCTGGCGGCGGCGGTGCAGTGGCGTGGGGCCGAGCATCGTCGACTACTTGCCCTTGGCGTCCTTGGTGTCGCCCTGGTTGCCGCCGGCCGCGACGTCGCTGCTGATGTCGTCCTCGGTGTTGGCCTGGCCGTCGGGACCGGCCGACACCACCAGGATGCCGCCGCCCTGCTCGCAGCGGATCTCGAACTCGTTGCCCCACGGGTCCTTGGCCTCTCGCGCGGCGAAGCCCGCGGCCTTGAGCTCGGTGACATTCTTGGGGCACTTGCGCTTCTGCAGCTGGTACTGCTCGCTGAGCTGGTGCACCTGCACCGCGTTGTTGCGCGCGTCCTCGAGCTGGGCGTCCTTGTAGCGGTTGAACGCCATCACGCCGACACCGCCGAGGATGAGGCTGATGATCGCGAGCACGACCATGATCTCGATGAGGGTCATGCCCAGCTGGCTGCGCTGCCCGCTGCGACGGCGGCTCCGCCGGCGACGGCGGCGAGCAGCGGGGTTCGGGGCGAGGGTCGCGATGGGCGTCGGGTCGTTGTTGGCCTGGGTGTTCATGGTGGTCTCGGTTGTGACCGCGGGCGCGGTCCGATGGAGCTCCGGCGGCGGAGCGAGAGGTGGTGGGCGACCAAGATCAGGTCTTCCCCGCCATCTCGGTGATCATCATGATGGGCCGCATGATCGAGTAGATCACGAAGCCGACGGCGCCGCCCATGATGACGATGGTGAGGGGTTCGAGCAGCGTGGTGAACTTGTCGATGGCTTGGTTGGTCTCGCGGTCGTAGGCGTCGGCGAGATCGGTCAACATCTGCTCGAGCTGGCCGGAGCGCTCGCCGACCGCGATCATGTGCGTCACCAGCGGTGGGAACTGACGGCTGCGCTTGAGGGCGTTGGCGATGCCCTCGCCCTCGCGGATGTTGTCGCGGGCCTCACCGACGACGCGCTCGAGCACGACGTTGCCCAGCAGTGACTTGACGATGTCGAGTGCCGCGAGCAGCTGCACACCCGACGCGAGCAACGTCGACAGCGTACGAGCGAATCGAGCGATCGCAATCTTGCGCACCAACTCGCCCACCACCGGCAGCCCCAGCAGGATGGTGTCGCCCACCCACTTGCCGGCGCGGCTGGCCCGCCAGCGCCGGAACAGCCAGATGCCACCGACGATCCCGATGAGGATGAGCCACCAGAATCCGGAGATGAAGTCCGACAGCCAGATGAGCAGCTTCGTGTTCCATGGCAGCTCGGCCTGCATGTCGGCGAACATGCCGGTGATCTTCGGCACGATGCTCACCATCAGCACCGTGACGATGCCGGCGCCGAGGATCGCGAGCACGATCGGGTACATCAGCGCCTTGCTGACGCGGCCCTGGATCTCGATCTGCTTCTCGAGGAACTCCGCGAGCCGGAACAACACCGTCTCGAGCGCACCCGAGGCCTCGCCGGCGCGGACCATGTTGATGTAGAGCTGCGGGAACACCTTGGGGTAGCGCGAGAGCGAGTCGGCCAGCGACGAGCCCTCGTTCACGCGCACCGCGACGTCGCTGAGGATGCCCTTGAGGCGCTGGCTCTCGACCTGATCGGTCATGGCCTTCAGCGACTCGGGCAGCGTGACGCCGGCGTGCAGAAGGGTCCCGAGCAGACGCGTGGTCGCGGCGACCATCTTCGGGGTGACGCGGTCGAACAGGCCCGAGAGGTCGACGTTGCGATCGGCGGCGGCGCCGGGCGACGGCGCGACCCCGGGGGCGTTGGTCTCGGTGACCTGGGTGAGGAAGACGCCGTCTCGCTTGAGCGAGGCCTTGAGCACGCCGACGTTCTCGGCCGTCGCGACGCCCTTCACGGCGCGCCCCTTGCTCGTCATCCCCTGGTAGGCGTACGCGGGCATGGAGCGCTAGACCTCCTCCGCGGTCACACGCATGACCTCTTCGATGGTCGTCATGCCGCACAGGATCTTGTGCGCGCCGTCGTCCCGGAGCGTGCGCATGCCGGCCTCGACAGCGGCATGCTTGATCTGGCTGCTGTCGGCGTTGCGGATCGCGAGCCGGCGAATTTCCTCGGTGATCTGCAGCACCTCGTAGACGCCGGTTCGACCGCTGTAGCCGGTGTTGCCGCAGCGCTCGCAGCCCTGGGGGTTGTTCTCGAACAACAGCCCCGGCGGCGGCACGCTGCGCCCCGCGGGCGCGACCAGTGGGATCGGCAGGCCGTCCTCGCCCAGCAGCGGCGCCCTCAAGGCCGGCTCGCCGGCGAAGAAGCGCTCGGGATCGATGCCGACGTCGAGCAGGTCCTGCGCGGCCGGACGCACCGGTCGCGCGCAGCCGGTGCACACGCGCCGCACCAGTCGCTGGGCCTGCAACGCCACCAACGACGACGCGACGAGGAACGGCTGCACGCCCATGTCGACCAGGCGTGTGATGCCGGTGGCGGCGTCGTTCGTGTGGATGGTCGAGAGCACCAAGTGACCGGTGAGCGAGGCCTGGATCGCGATCTCGGCGGTCTCGAGGTCGCGGATCTCGCCGACCATGATGACGTCGGGGTCGTGGCGCAGGAACGAGCGCAGGCCGCCCGCGAAGGTGAGATCGATCTTCGGCTGCACCTGCACCTGGCTGATGCCCTGCAGCTGGTACTCGACGGGGTCCTCGATCGTCAGGATGTTGAGGTCGGGACGATTGATGCGCGCCAGGCACGAGTACAGCGTGGTCGTCTTGCCGGAGCCGGTGGGGCCGGTGACGAGGAAGATGCCGTGCGGGCGGTGGATGACCTCGTCGATGATGCGAAAGTGATCGGGCGCGACGCCGATGGCGTCGAGCGACAGCGCCATCGCGCTCTTGTCGAGCAGACGGATGGTCACGCGCTCGCCGTGGGCGGTCGGCACGGTCGCGACGCGCATGTCGACCTCCTTGCCGGCGATCTTGCGGCGGATGCGGCCGTCCTGCGGCAGTCGCTTCTCGGCGATGTTGAGGCCAGCCATGATCTTCACGCGGGCGATGATGCTGGCGTGGTGGGCCTTGGGTGCGCGCTTGACCTCGTGCAGCACGCCGTCGACCCGGTTGCGCACCGTGATCTCGCGGTCGCCGGGCTCGATGTGGATGTCGGAGGCCTTCTCCTTGCTGGCGTTGAAGATGAGGCCGTTCACGAAGCGGATGATCGGCGCGTCCTCGGCCGAGGCGTGGAGGATGTCCTCGTCCTCCTCGTCGAAGGCCTCTTCCTTCTTCTCGAGGTCGACGTCCTTGGTGCGGCGGGCGTAGACCGCGTTGATGAGCTCGGCCAGCGCCGACGGTGGCATCAACGTGACCAGCACCTCGGCGTCGTAGATCCGTGCGAGGTCGTCGAGGTCGAGCAGGCGCGTGGGGTCGCCCGCGAACACCTGCAGGGTGCCGGCGTCGCGATCGAGCCGATACGGCAGCACGGAGTTGTGCCGCGCGTAGCCGATCGGCAGCCGCTCGACCAGCTCGTCCTGCACGGCATCCACGGCGCTGCGCTCCACACACGGCAGCGCGAACTGCCGGCCGAGCGCGCGACACACGTCGAACTCGCTGACGTGGCGCAGCCGCACCAGGGTCTCACCCACGCGCTCGTCCTCGAGGTGCT
This sequence comes from Deltaproteobacteria bacterium, assembly GCA_016709225.1. Classification (NCBI taxonomy): domain Bacteria; kingdom Pseudomonadati; phylum Myxococcota; class Myxococcia; species Deltaproteobacteria bacterium. The sequence continues at coordinate 2,370,810 of JADJEE010000001.1, forward strand.
GCGCGGTGAGGGCCTCGGCCAACGCCTCGACCGTGCACACGCCCGCCTCGATCAGCAGCTCGCCGATCGGGCGCGCGTCCGGTCGCACGCCCGGCTGCAACAGCGGTCCGAGCGGTGCCGGCGCGGGCGCGAGCGCGCTCGAGATGAGCTCGGCGATCTCGGGTGCGGGTCCCGAGGGCGGCGTGATCGCGGGCTGGGTCTGCGTGGACATGGTCGTGCGGGTCTTGCGAGGGACGTTGCGTCCGCGACGTCAGTTGGGCTTGCGCGGCGGCTGCGTCGGCGTGGTCGGCATCGCCGGGGTCGGGCGGGTCGGCGTGGGCGGCGGGGACGACGGGCTGCCGTTGGTGTCGCCACCGTCGTCGGCCTCCTCCTCGTAGCGCGCCGGCGACAGCCCGATCTCGCCGGTGATCTCGGTGCGCTGCATCTCGAGCTCGGCGGTCGCGCGCGCGGCCTCCTCGTCGAGCATGCGGTTGGCCTCGGCGTTGACCGACGCCAGCAAACCGGCCTTCTTGCGATAGTTGATGTTGGTGCTGAGGTCGCGGCGCTTGAACGCGGTGTAGCGCTCGAGGAACTCGAGGCGCTCGTCCATGCGGCGCTTGTGGATCCGCCGCGCGTCGTCCGGCGTCTCGAGGATGTGCGGCACGAGGATCATCAACAGGTTGACCTTCGTGCGCTGCTTTCGCTTGCTCTTGAACAGCCAGCCGAGCAGCGGCACCTGACCGAGACCGGGCACCTGCGACACGCTCTCGCGCTCGACCTCCTGCACCAAGCCACCCAGCACCACCGGCTGGTCGTCGCGCGCGACGACCTTCTCGAGCTTGAGTCGACGCTTGGTGGTGGTCACGCCGAGCGTCGGGCTGACGTCGGCGATCTCGTTGTTCTCCATCTCGATGTCGAGCGTGACGGTCTTGCCGTCGTTGACGTGCGGCGTGACCTTCACCGACAGCGACACGTCCTGGCGCTGGATCGACTGGAACGGCACCAGACCGCCGCCGGGGCCACCACCACCGGGGTTGAAGCTGACCGCACCGGGGGTCGGCACGTTGCGCCCGACCTCGATGCTCGCCTCCTGGTTGTCGGCCGTGTAGAGGTGCGGCTCGGCGACGAAGTTCACGTCGCTGTCGGTCTGCAGCGCCTGGATGATGACGCCGAACGCGGGGATGTCCTGCCCGAGGCCGGTGAGCGCGCCCGAGCCGGGGATCTGGGGGCCCAGCACGCCGGCCGCGAGGCCCGGCAGGATGCCCGAGTTCAACACCAGCGAGTTGGCCTTGGCCGACGGCGCGTTGGCGACGAAGCCGACGCCCTGACCGGAGGTGCCCGCGGCGTCGACGTTGAAGCCAGCACCGAAGTGCGCGCCCACGCCGGCCTCGATGACCTTGTCGATGTTGAGCTCGAGCAGGTAGACCTCGAGGTAGACCTGCTTGCGTTCGGCATCGAGTGCGTCGATCACCTCGCGCAGCGCTTCGTAGTCGGCCTGCGAGGCGAGGATCACCAGCGAACGCGTCGCCGGATCCGCGGTCACGCGGATGTCACCCGAGAAGGTCTCGCCGGGCTGAGCACCCGCCGGCGTCTGCGGCTGTTGGTTCTGCTGGTTCTGCTGGCCCTGTCGACCGCCCTGCGCACCCGCGCCGCGGCCGCGCTGCTGCGCACCCGAGCCCAGCTGCGTGAGCACGTTCGCGACCTCCTCGGGGTCGGCGTTGCGCAGCTTGACCACGTGGATGCGGCCGGTGCCCCCCGAGAGCGGCACGTCGAGCTGCTCGATGAGCTTGCGGATGACGTGGTAGTCCTGCTCCTGCGAGACAATGATGAGCGTGCCGGTGCGCTCGTCGACGATCACGCGCGAGAACCCGAGGTCCGTGCTCGAGGTCGTGCTCGCTGCGCTCGAGCTCGAGCGGCCCTTGGCGCTCGACGGCTTGGCAGCGGTGCTGCCCTTGGCGGTGCCGCCCTTCTCGCCGAAGATCTCGCGGATGGTCTCCGCGATCGCCTCCGGGTCGGCGTAGCGCAGCTGGAAGAAGAAGATCTTCTCGGCCGAGACCTTGGGGTCGTCGAGCTGCTGCACGATCTTCAGCAGACGACGGACGCTGGCACCGGTGTCGGTGATGATGACGAGCTCGCCGATCTGATCGACGCTGCCCTGCTTGGTCTTGAGCTTGTCGAGCAGCGTCACGATGTCGCCGGCGTTGCCGCTGGTCACCCGGTACAGCTGCGTCACGTAGCGATCGTTGTCGGGCGCCCGGCCGCCGGGCCCGTACACCGGCAGGGTCTTGCCCTTGGCGTCGGCGGTCTCGACGATCTTGAAGTACTGCCCCGAGGGCTCGACGGTGAGCCCCATCGTCTGCAACGCCGCGTAGAAGGCCGCGTAGGCCTCCTCGACGGTGACCGCCTCGGGCGAGAGGATCGTGACCTTGCCGCCACGGACCTTGGGGTCCCAGATGAACTTCTGGCAGCTGACGCTCATCATCCAGTTGACGAGATCGTCGAGCTCGGCCTCCTTGGGCAGCGTGATGCGGAACTTGGCCCCGCGCGGCTGCTTGCGGCAGATGTTGTGACCCGCCGGGCCGCCGCCGCCCTCGTCACCCGAGAGCTCGCCGCCGCCGTCGTCTTCCGCGGCCGGGCGCGCGGTGCCGCCACCACGGCCACCGGCGGTGTCCTTGGGATCCGCCGCCGGCTTGGCCGAGGACGGCGCCCGCGGGGCTCCGGTGCCACGCGTCGGCGCAGCGGCGGGTGCGGCCCATGCCAGCTGCGGCAGGCACAGCCCCATCGTGGTCGCCAACGCGACGATCGAGCGAGCGCTCATTGGATCTGGATCTCCTTGTTCATGGTCTTGCCCTTGCGCTCGATCGTGACCTGGAGGTTCGATGCGCGACGCAGCTTGGTGTAGAGGCCCATCGCCTGGTCGATGCCGGTGAGGTCCTCACCGTTGACCGCGACGAGCTTGTCGCCGTTCTTGAGCCCGAGCAGCTTGGGGAGGCTGCCCTTGCGGATGCCGTAGAACTTGAACCCGACCTCACCCTCCTTGGCGGGGACGATGCGGGCCTGCTTCGCGAGCTGCATGGGGTTCGCCAGCAGCTGCTCGACGAACGCCTTCTCGACGATGCAGAGGTTCTCGTTGGGACAGTTGATCGAGTCCTCGGCGCCGGGGATGGACCGCTCGTCCTTCTTCTCCTCGTCGGGCTTGGCCTCGTCCTTGGTCTCGGTCGCGGGCTTCACCGCCGGCTCGGGGATCACACCCCCGAGCTCGATGTACTCGAGCGCCGCGTTGTTGCGCAGGTGCAGCATGCCCTGCTCGACCGCGGTGACGACGACCCCGGGCCGGATCACATCGTCGACGCCGAACAAGCCCACGGAGCCCTTCTCGGCGTCGTACACGGTCGCCAGCGACAGCTCGGGATCGGTCGACTCCATCGTCGCCTGCAGACGCAGCGGCAGGCTGCTCTTGACCTCGCCGGGCTTCACCACCGGGCCGATGGGGCGTCCGTCGGCGTCGAAGCGCGGACCCGCGTTGGGATCCGCTGGGCTGCCGGGCTCGGGCTCGGGCGGCAGGCACGTCGGGCAGAAGACGTTGTACTTGCGGACCTGCTCGGCCGCGCGATCCTTGCTGGCCTTCGACGAGCCGATCTTCGCAGCGCCGCCGGCCGGAGCCATGCCGGGCAGCGCACGCTTGCCGTCCAGCTCGGCGAGTTCTTCGTCCTCGCCGTCCTCACCGTCGGTGTCACCCTCGCCCTTGGCCTCGTCGGCCTTGTTCACCAGCAACACCGAGCTGCCGATGCCGTTGGCAACCGCACTGGCGGCCAGCCCGGCCGCGGCACCGATGCCGAGCAGCTTCACGATCCAGAAGTGGCGTTTGAAGAGCGCTTCCATGGAGGACCTCGTTTGCCGCGGCCGCGGCCAGCTCAGTGCAGGACCTCGTCGGAGTCGCCTTCGTCGACCACCGCCGCGGCGGCTGGGCTCGCGGCGCGGCGCTCGGCGGGCGGCTCGGCGCCGACCGACACGAAGCCCGACTCGAGCTTGCGGTAGATGGTGCGGGTCGCGATGCCGAGCAGGTCGGCGGCCAGCCGCTTGTCACCGCGGGTGAACTTGAGCGTCTCGAGGATCATGCGGCGCTCGATCTCCTCGATGCGCGTGCCGACCGAGAATGTGATCTGGCGGCCGTTGGGCGCCGCGGGGTCGCGCAGCTCGGGCGGCAGGTCCTCGACGCCGATGCGGGTGCCCTTGCACAGCACGACCGCGCGCTCGACCGCGTTCTCGAGCTCGCGCACGTTGCCTGGCCAGCCGTAGTTCCCCATGGTGTGGAGCGCCTCGTCGGCGAACTGTGCCACGGCTTTGCCGTGCTTGGCGGCGTACACCCGCAGGAAGTGCTCGGCCAACAGCGGCACGTCCTCGATGCGGTCGCGCAGCGGCGGGATGCGGATCGGGATCACGTTGATGCGGTAGAAGAGATCCTCGCGGAAGCCGCCGGTCTTGACCTCCTCGACCAGGTCGCGGTTGGTCGCGCAGACCAGGCGGAAGTCGACCTTGAGGGTCCGACCACCGACCGGCTCGACCTCGCCCTCCTGCAGGGCGCGCAACAGCTTGACCTGCACCGGCGCGGTGATCTCGGCGATCTCGTCGAGGAACAGCGTGCCGGTGTGGGCCTCCGCGAAGCGGCCCTCGCGGCTGCGCACGGCCCCGGTGAACGCGCCCTTCTCGTGGCCGAACAGCTCCGACTCGAGGATCGACTCCGGCAGTGCCGCGCAATTGACGGGGATGAACGCGCGCGAGGCCCGGGGGCTGTGGGCGTGGATGTAGCGCGCCAGCAGCTCCTTGCCGGTGCCGCTCTCGCCCAGCAGCAGCACGGTCGCGGTCGAGTTCGCGGCCTGCCGCGCGACCTCGAGGGTCGCGCGCATCACCTGGCTGTTGCCGACGATTTCGCGGTACGTCGCCGCGGCCAGCTGCGCGCGCAGCTTGCTGTTCTCGGCCACCAGCGCGACCTTATCGAGCGCCTTGCGCACCGCCGCCACCACCTGCGCGCGCTTGAGCGGCTTGGCGATGAAGTCGTAGGCGCCGCGCTTCATCGCATCGACCGCCGCCTCGACGGTGCCGTACGCGGTCATGAGGATGACCTCGACCTCGGGTACGATCGCCTTCGCCGCCTTCAGCAGATCATCGCCGCCCATGCCGGGCATCCGCAGGTCGGTGACCATCACGTCGACCCGTTGTCGGCGGAGCACCTCGAGCGCCTCGTGGCCGTTGCCCGCGGTGACCACGTGGAGCTGCTCCTTCTCGAGCACCGCCCGCAGGGCGTCGACGATGCTGGCTTCGTCGTCGACCACGAGGACCGTCGCGGTGGGCTGCATGGGCGTGACAGGGTGCATGGTGGGTCTCCGCTGAGCAAGCCCGACGCCGAGCGCCGGGACGTTGTGATTCCAGCAACTTGAGTTCGACCGCCGGGGGGGCCTGCCGCCGATTTGTCCGGCTGTCCAGGGGTCGCAGACATTCTGTCACAGCAGGGACGAGCCGGCACGAGCCGGGCCCGGCGCGGCGTGGGCGTCGGGGCTCCGGGCTGCGCTAGCGGATCTCGACGTGCTTCTCGAGGCTGGCGCCCTTGCGCTCGATCGTCACCGACAGGTTCGAGGCGCGACGCAGCTTCGTGACCAGTCCGATCGCGTCGTCGAGGCCGCCCAAGGCCTCGCCGTTGACGGCCAGCAACACGTCGCCGTTCTTGAGGCCGAGCTTGCTCGCGAGGCTGTTCTTGCGCACGCCCGCGACCTTGAAGCCACCCTCGGGTGCCGGCATCAGCCGCGGCGCCTGTGCGGCGAACTTCGCCGGGTTGGCGAGGATCTCCTCGACGAACGCCCGCTCGACCACGCACTCGCGATCGCTCGCGCACTGGATCGCGTCGAGCGATGGATCGCCGCCGTCCTTGGGCTTGTCCGCCGGCTTGGCCGCGGCCTGCTCGGTCGGCTTCGCAGCCGCAGGCTCCGGCGCGACACCGAGTTCGATCAGCTCGAGCCCGACGTCGCGACGGATGTGCACGCGCCCGCCCTCGACCGCGGTCACGACGACACCCGCACGAATCTCGTCACCGACGCCGTAGACCCCGACCACGCCGCGCTCGACGTCGTAGATCGTCGCCAACGAGGCCGACGGTGACTCCGCCTCCATCGTCGCCGACAGTCGCAGCGGCAGCTTGGTCGGCACGGTCGCGAGCCCTCCGGATGCGGGGCCGCCCTGCGCGAGCAGCTCGGGACCGGCGGGCGTGCTCGGCACGCACGTGGGGCAGAACGGGTTGTAGCCACCCAGCGTGCTGGCGGCGGCCTGCCGCGAGCGATCACGGGTGAGACCGGCGCGCGGCTTGGGTTGCGCAGCGGCAGCGATGGCGGGCTCGTCGTCGATCTCCTCGTCCTCGCTGCCGGCCTCGTCGCCGGCGGCGGGCAACAGCGCCGCGGTGCCGTCGACGATCGCGAGCGCGAGCGCGTTGCTGGCGGCGCTGCCGGCGAACGCGGAGACCATCGCGACACCCAGGAAACGAATGACCCAGAAGCGGCGGTGCAGCAGCGCGTGCATGCCCGACGAAGGGAGCAAGCGCCCCGCCACCGGCGAACCCGGCCGCTTCGGCCCACTTGCGCCGCGCCGGCGTCACCGGTGGCGTGACGCTTTGTCAGTGGCCCACGTGTGGGCCGCGACGGCGCGTCAGCCCGGGCGACGCCGGCGTGCCGCGACGGCGGTCGCCGGCCGCGGCACACCGACATCCACGCATGGACCTCAGCGCTTGGTGCCGGTCAGCTCGTAGCTGAAGGTGTTCGCGACGCTGCCGGCGTCGAGGTGCACCGACACGAGGTGGCCGCGCACGCCCGACAGCGAGCGGCTGAAGACCTTGCCGACGTTGTCCTTGCCGTTCTCGATGTCGAACTCGGCGAGCTTGGTCTTCTTGCCGTGGTTGTCCTTGCAGATCGTCACGTGGGTCTTGGCCTTGCCGTCGGTCTTCTTGATCTTGATGTCGAGGCCATCCTTCTCGAGCGGCGCGCTGGTGATGAACATGCGACCGCCGGTCGAGACCAGCGTGCCCTTGTTGACCCCGCCGAGCTTGAATTCACGGGGCCCGATCTTCGCCCAGCCGTCGCCCGCCATCTTGTTCCAGAAGGCGATCATCTGCGTCGCGACCTTCGCGGTCTTGTCGGCGGCATCGAGGCACATGTTCGGCGGCACGACGCCCTCGCTCGCGACCGCCACGATGGCACAGCCGAGCTTCTTCACGACCTCGTCGTGCTCGGCCCACACGTCGGCCATGATCTTGGTGCCGGAGTCGCAGCTGCCGGCGTGGGCGGTCTGCGCGGACGAAGCGATGAGACAGGCCGCGAGCGCGGCGATGGAGGTTTGCAGGATCTTCACGGTCGGACTCCTTGGTGCGAGCGGGCCACTTCGTCGGCGCCGCTTCGCCTCCGTTGGAGTTCCGATCGCGACCGCGGATCACTGCCGCCGCACGATGCCGAGCCGCGCGAGCATGCGCCCCAGCTCGCGCAGGTACTGCCCGCGGTAGACCTGCAGGATGTGGCCGCCCGCGAAGCGCACGCGATGGGGTCGGTCCCAGTGCTGCCACAGCGGCTCGACGTGATGCTCGCCGACCAAGCCGTCACCCACCGCCGACACGATCATGCGCCCCTGCCACGGCACCTTGGGTCGATACCGCAGCGGCGAATGCAGCGCCCACGCGTCGCGGAAGCGCTCCTGCGTCATGCCCATCGCCTCGGCGTGGCGTCGCACCGGATCGTCGGCGCCGTGCTCCCAGAACAGATCGGCGAGCGACGATGGCGGCAGGATCGGCGCCGCGAAGTCGAGTCGATCGTCGATCGAGGCCAGTAGCGCGGTGGTGTAGCCACCCAGGCTCGAGCCCATCATCCCCACCGGCGCGGCCGCGTGCGCACGCACCTGACCGATGATGGTGCGCAGCTCGATCGCGGTCTGCACGAAGGCCTCGTTGGTACGCATGAGGTTCGGGGAGGGGTGCAGCTCGCCCGAGAAGCGCGCGCGCGACGGCTTTCGCAGCCAGTGGAACGGCGCGACGAAGTAGTAGACATCGAGCCCCAGCTCCCGAAACAGCCACGGGATGCCGAACTCGAGCTCGTGCACCGCCTTGGTACCCAGGCCCCAGCCGTGGTTGATGATGATCGACGCCGCAGGCGGACGGTCGTGTTGCCACGCGAACACGTGGACCTGGTCGAGTCGGTCGTAGCGGCGATACTCGGCGGCGTAGAGCGCGTGCACCGGCTGGTACGGCGTGACGAACGAGAGGTGGGCATGCGATCCGCCGCGGACGCGACGGCGCCAGTGCTCGTGCAGCGGCGGCAGCTCGGCTGGCGGTGCCAGCAGGCGATCGGGATCGGCGAGCACCGCGGGGTCGGTGTAGCAGCGCAGCATCGCGAGGCTGCGATCGAGCTCGTCCGCGGTCATGAACGGCATGCCGCGACGCACGAACAACGCCCGCAGCGCGCGTCGAACCACGCCGTCGACGTGGCGCCCCGCCCAGCTCGCGAGCCGCTCCCGACGCCCGAAGCGACGCACGGCCGCCCGCGGCTCGGGTCGTTCGATGGCTCCGCCGCCGTCCGCCTCGGCCACCGTCACTCGCCCCGGGTCGGGCGGCTCATCAGCTGCGAGAGCACGGTCGCCCCGGATGCCTCGCCCGACAGCAGCGCGGCCATGCCAGCGGCGATCGGCGCCTCGAGATCACGTCGCTTCGCGAACGCGGTGACCTGCGCCGCGATCGTGGCGCCTTCGACGAAGGCACCGGCCTTCGCGGCCGCCTCGCCCAGCGGCACGCCCTCGGCGAGCACGCGCCCGAACGCCGACTCCGGCCGGCCATCGCCCGCCACCGCGGCCAGCAGATCGCCGAATCCCGCCAGCCCGGAGAACGTACGCTCGACCGCGCCGCAGGCGAGGCCGACCCGCGCGGCCTCGGCCATGCCGCGCGTCGCGAGGATCGCCGTGGTCGCGGGCCCGAAGCCGCGGCCCTGCGCGTAGCCGATCGCCAGCGCGAACAGGCCGACCATCGCCGACGCGACCTCGACGCCGACGACGTCCTGGGTGCCGTAGATGCGCAGGGTCGGACCACCGATCGCATCGCGCACCGCCTCGACGACCTCGGGGAACAGCGAGCCCACGACCCCGCCGCCGGGCTCGCCCTGCGCCAGCGCGCGCGCCACCAGCGGGCCCGCCAGCACGCCGACGCGGCGCACCGGCGTGACCGCGCGCAGCAGCTGGGTCAGCGGCATCAGCTCGTCGCCCAAGAGCCCCCGGCTGACGTGCACGAGCAGGTGCGCGCCGTCGAGGTGATGGCCGAGCTCGCGCGCGAGGCCCTCGACGTGGATCGAGGGCGCCGCGACGAAGACCAGCTCGGCCTGGGCCAGGTCGGCGAGCTGCGTGGTCGCCTGTACGCCGTCGGGCAGCGCCTCACGCGAGCTGCGACTCCACAGGATGACACTGCGGCCCGCGCGGGCCGCCTGGATCGCGAGCGCGCGGCCGAAGCCGCCGCCTCCGAGCACCGCCACGCGAGTCATGCCCGCACCTCCGTCACCGCGATGTCGCGCGCCGCGTTGCGGTCGGCGTCGTTCGGACCCGCGAGGTCCATCGCGAAGTTGCGCACGCGATTGGAGTAGTAGAGCAGCAGGTTCGGATCCTCGGCGAGGATCGAGCCGCTCGAGGTCCGCGCAACCGGCCGCAGGTGGTAGCCGTCCCAGGTCGCCAGACAGCGCTCGATGATGCGCTCGGGGTGCTCGCGTCGCAGCAGCGCGTCGACATGCACGCGACCGGCCTGCTCGAGCCCGAGCAGGGCGTCGCGCGCGGTGCCGACCTCGTGGGCCAGCTCGTCGATCGGGATCGCGATGTCGCCGCGGTGGCGCAGCCGCGAGAACAGATCGAGCCCCGGCGTGGCCCGCACCATGCGGCGGAAGATGACGTGCGCCAGCAGCTGCGTCGGCATGACCACGGTCTCGCGCTCGTACTGCTGCGCGATCGACTCGCCGAGTTCGCGGGTGTAGGCGGCGTCGCGGGCGTGGTCGACCACGGGCTGCCCCCGCCGGGTCACGTAGCTGGCGGCGTCCACCACTCGCCCGTCGGGCGCCAGCGAGCGGCCTTCGTCGTCGACATGGTTGCCGAACGGATCGATGGGCTCTCCGAAGCGGATGATGCAGGCGCTCTCGAGCGCGCGGAAGCGGCTGAAGAAGGAGATCCAGCGCTCGACCCGCGAGAACTCGTCGTCCTCGATGATGTAGCGGTGACGACCTGCCTCCTTGAGGTGGTCGTCGATGAGCGTCTCGGCCTCGAGCACGAGGGCGTAGTTGATGGTCGCGGGCACGAAGTAGACCGGGCGCTTGATACCGCGGGCATAGTTGCGGCTGAAGGCCTCGACGCCGCTACCGGCGAGCCCCAGCTTGAGCCGGCGCTCGATCGCGCCCGAGCGCGATCGCGTGCCGCCGGGGAAGAACAGCGAGTGGTAGCCGCGCTCGATCATCACGCTCGAGTAGCTCTTCAGCACGTCCTTGTAGAGCGCGGCCTTGATGCGTCGGTCGACGCGGTAGGCCCCGAGGTTGTGCATGAAGAACGACACCAGCGGGTTCGAGAACAGGTTCTTGCCGGCACCGTACACCACCGGCGAGAGGTTCTCGCGCAGCAGCACCCACGCCACCGCGATCGAGTCGAGGTTGGAGGCGTGGGTCGGGACCAGCACCATCGTGCCCTTGCGTTGCAGCGCCCGCAGCTTGTCGAGCGGCCCCTGGGCCGAGACCAGCTCGTCGAGGCGCGCGCCCGAGTCGAACAGTGACTTCATCATCGCCGAGGGGTTCATCACCCCGGTCAGCAGCGACGGCACCGCCTTGGCGGCGAACTTGTAGACCCGCGGGTCGAAGTTGCCGGCGACGTCGTAGGCCATCTTCGTGGCGCACTCGCGCAGGGTCTCGTGGCGCCCCTCGGACGACATCCGGCTCAGCCGCCGCACGATCCCTCGCCAGTACTCGAGTCGTCCCTTGGCGCCCTCGTCGGTGCGGGCCTCGTGCCGGCGGATCTCGTTGTACGCGGCGTCGTTGAGGCACAGCTCGATGTCTTCGTCGCTCTGGTAGCGCTCCATGATGCGGCGCACGACCTCGCTCACGATGTCGTCGCGCTCGCTGTTGAACCAGAAGATCTTCGGGTCCGAGGGCGCAGGGACGTAGGTGCGCAGCCGCGGCAGGCGCAACGGCTTGGTCGGCAGCAGTTTGATCACGCGCGCGCAGGATACCGAAAAGCCACGCGCAGCCGCTACCCGAGCGACCCGTCGGCGGTGCTAGTCTGTCGGGCGTGGACGTGCTGGTCGTCGGTGGCGGCGTGTCGGGACTCACCTGTGCCCTGCGGCTGCGCGAGCACGGGCTGGCGGTCGCGCTGTGGGCCCGCGAGCTGCCGCCGCGCACGACCTCCAACGTCGCGGCGGCGTTCTGGTACCCCTACAAGGCCGAGCCGCCGTCGCGCGTGCTGGGCTGGGCCGCCACCAGCCACCGCCGCTTCGTGGCGCTCGCGGGCGAGCACGGCACTGGCATCCGCGTGCGGCCGGCGATCGAGATCCTGCGCGAACGTCGAGCGCGGCCGTGGTGGGCCGATGCGTTGCCGGCGTTGCGCGACGCCGCCCCCCACGAGCTACCGCCCGGAGCCGCCTTCGGCTGGGCCTTCGAGGCTCCGGTGATCGACACCCGCGTGTATCTGCCGTGGCTGCTCGCGCGGCTCGAGCACGCCGGCGTCGGCGTCGAGCAACGCGTGCTCACCCGCCTCGACGACGCGCCAGCGGGCATCGTGGTCAACTGCGCAGGGCTCGGCGCGCGGGAGCTGTGTGGCGATACCGGGCTCTATCCGATCCGCGGGCAGCTCGTGCACGTGCGCGACCCCGGGGTCGACGCGATCGTGATCGACGAGGACGACCCCCGCGGCATGAGCTACGTGGTCCCGCGCGGCGACGACTGCGTGCTGGGTGGCAGCGCCGACGAGGGCGACGAGGACCTGCGCGCACGACCCGAGCTCGCCGACGCGATCATTGCGCGCTGCCAGGCGCTGGTGCCCGCCCTCGCGGGCGCGACACGACTCGCCGACGTGGTCGGACTCCGGCCGGGGCGCGCGAGCGTGCGGCTCGAGGCGGAGCGCCGCGAGGGTCGGACGATCGTGCACGACTACGGCCACGGTGGCGCCGGTGTCACGCTGTCGTGGGGTTGCGCCGAAGAGGTTGCTGCCCTGGTGCTGCAGGCCCGCGCCGGCCCGCCATGACCGAGGCCGGCCCACCGCGGGCGACCACCGGCGCGTGGCTGTGGCTCGCCGGCGTGATGGTCGCGATGATCGCCCTGCCCGCATGGGTGCCCTCGGTGTGGCTGCGCATGGCGGCGATCGAGGGCGTGGCCGCCGTGCTCGCGCTGCGCTGGCTGCCGCTGCCCTGGCGTGCGCTGCTGCGACCACCGCCGCGCGAGCTGCTGCTGGGATTGCTCGGCGCCCTCGTGCTGTGGGTGCTCGGCAAGGCCGCGACCGTGATGCTGCGCGGCACCGATCTGTTGGCGCAGACGCAGTCGATCTACGCGTGGACCGAGCAGCTCCCCATGCCGGCGGTGGTGGTGCTGCTGCCCTTCATCACCATCGCCGAGGACATCGTGTGGCGCGGCGGCGCGACCTGGCTGCTCGCACAGCGCATGCCGTGGTGGTCGGCCGCACCCACCGCGGGCCTGTTGTTCGCGCTCGCCCACCTCGGCTCGGGGCCTGCGGTGCTGCTGCTGGCCGCGTTCGCCTGCGGCACGCTGTGGAGTGCGCTCGCGCTGCGCCGCGGTGGCCTCGCAGCCGTGTTCACCATGCACCTCGCGTGGGACGTGCTGGTGCTGTTCGTCGCACGCTACGAGTGAGCCGTCACTCGGGGAGCGCGCACACGCCGACGTCCTCCCAGGCGGGATCGGGGGCCATCCAGTCGATGCAGCGGAGGTTGGGATCGAGCGCCATGCAGCCCGCGTCGCCCTCCGACAAGCTGCAGTACGACGTGCAGCACGACGTGAAGCTGCACGACGGCAGCCGGTCGGCCACCACGCACACCAGGCCTGCGTCACACTGATTGGCGAGCGCGCACGGATCGCCGTACGCGTAGGGCTCGTCGGGCGGGGGCGCCACGCAGATGAACCCGCTCTGACCGGCCTGGGTCGGCGAGTCCGGGATGCAGACCCAGCCCGGCACGCTGCAGTCCTGCACCAACGGATCACACTGTTCCATGCACAGCGGCACGGTCGGCACGTCGTTGAGCAGCTCGAAGAAGGTCTTGCAGGTCTCGTCCGGCGGACAGTCGTTGCCGCCGGGCTGACAGTACAGGCGGCACTGACCGGTCAGGCCCTCCTGGTCGTCGAGCACACAGGTCGCGCCGCGCTCACAGCTGTCGAGGCAGCTGCCGTTGTACTCCTGCATCGTGCACGGCTCGCCGGCGAGATCGGGATCGTCCGCGGCCGCGCAGCAGCGGATCGAGTCGGGGATCTGGTCGTCCTCGAGCGACCACGGCGCGCACTTCTGATCGGGCCCACACTCGTCGGCCCACAGCACGCACTCGCCCTCCGGTGGATCGGCGGTGGTGCTGCTCGAGTCCGCCGCGGTCGCGTCGCTGCCGGCGGTGGTCGAGGTGCTCGTGCCACCGCTGCCACCGGTGCTGGTGGTCGAGCCGTCGCCGCTGGTCGCGTTGCCGTCGCCGGAGCCGCCCCCACCACAGCCGCCGAGCAGCACAGCAGTCGCGAGCACGATCGGATTCAGGGCAAGCCAGCGCAGCACAGACGCCAGGTTAGCAGGGCCGTGGCGAAGCGGCCAAGCTCGGCCGTCCCCGCTGCGGTGGGCTCGCGTCACGGATCGAGCAGGCGACGCATCGCGTGTCGCATCGCGCGGGCGTCCTGGAACCGCCGTGCAGGATCCTTCGCACAGGCCTTGGCGAAGAACGCGTCGATGGCATCGACCTGGCGCGGCGGGCCCGGCGGCAGCACCGACGAGGGTGGCTCCGGATCACGCTCGATCTGCATGCGCAGCAGCGACTCGACCGGCTCGTCGAGTCGATCCTGGAACGGATGCCGTCCGGTCAGCGACTCGTAGAACGACATGCCTAGCGCGTAGAGGTCGACACGGTGGTCGAAGCGCGCGCGGTAGGCCGTCTGCTCGGGCGCCATGTAGAGCGGATCGCCGGCGATCTGCTCGGTCGGCTCGTCGGTCTCGAGGTTCCGCGAGACCCCGAAGTCGATCAGCTTCACGATCACGATGCGCCGATCGATGCTGTCGCGGGTGATGAAGATGTTGTCGGGCTTGATGTCGCAGTGGACGATCTGCCGCGTGTGGATGTAGTCGAGCGCCTCCAACGTCTGGCAGAACATGTCCACCACCAGCGGCAGCGGCATCAGACGGCCGCGCTCGATCACGCGGCCGAGATCGCGGCCCCGCAGGTACTCCATGGTCATCCACTCGAGCGCGGTGCCGGGCACGACACCGACGTCGAGCACGCGCGGCAGGTTGGGATGGGAGAAATTGGCCGCGAGCACGGCTTCGCGACGGAAGCGTCGTCGCACGTAGTCCGGCATCTCGGGCTTGAGGAGCTTGAGCGCGACGTAGCGATCCATCGAGGCGTCGTAGGCGCGATAGATGCGCCCCATGCCGCCCTCGGCCACGCACTCGACCACGTCGTAGTGCTTCTGATGGGACAGCTGCATGCCCGCGTGCAGCTCGCCCACCGCCGGCATCGGCGTCACGGCACGCACCGGTGCAGGGCCGGCCATCGGCGCGACCCCGGGCACCGTCACCCGGCGAGCCCAACGTTCCGGACGCTCGGAGTCCACCATGGCGATGGTGGCAAACCTGCGACGCGCTCGCCAGCGCAGGCCGAGGGGTGTGGGCAGATCGATGGCGCGGCGCAGCCGCGAATGCCGGTGCGAGGTGTGCTCTGGTAGGCTCGTCGGCGTCATGGTCCGATCGCCTCGGGATGCGCGCGGGTGCGCGACGTGGTTCGCCCTCGCGCCGTTGCTCGCGGCGGTCGCTTGTCAGCGCGTCGACGCCCTGCCGACCGAGGCCAGCGACGCCGGCAACGACTCCCAGGTCCCGCTGGGCACGTCCAGCACCGGCGAGGTGGGCACCACCTACGACGGGCCGGTTCCCTGCGAGCGCAGCGAAGACTGTGCGGGGGGGTTCTGCGTGGCGCCCTACGACGGCGGCGGTGTCGGCATGGGCGCGGCGTCGTGCGTGCCCGAGTGCGTCCCCGTCGACGCGCTCGATCGCTGGTGCATCGACGACACGTCGTGCTGTGCATCCCTGCAGTGCAATCCCGTCGACGGCCTGTGCCGAGCTTCGGCCGGCACCGACGGCACCGCGACCGACTGGGGCACGACCTCGCTCGGCGACAGCGGCAGCGGCAGCGACAGCGGCAGCGACAGCGGCAGCAGCAGCGACTCGGGCGCGACGGCGGGCACCGGGGGCAGCGCATCCACTGGCGCGTGACGCCGGGCGGCTCAGCCGACGCGGTGGTTGTGGGCCAAGCGCACGTACTTCATGGCCAGCGCGCGGTGGAAGCCCTCGGTGGTGGCGTCGAGCGTGCGCACGACCTTGCCGGGGGTCCCGAGCACGAGGCTGTGCGGGGGGATCTCGGCGCCGGCCGTGACGACCGCGCCTGCCCCGATCACGCAGCCCTCGCCGACGCGCGCCCCGTCGAGGACCACCGCGCCGATGCCGACCAACGTGCCGCCGCCGATGCGGCAGCCGTGCAGCACTGCCCGGTGGCCGACCACGACCTCCGGCTCGACGAGGGTGGCGTCGGCATCGCCGACATGCACGACGACCCCGTCCTGCAGGTTACTGCGCTCGGCGATGCTGATGCGGTTGACGTCACCCCGCAGCACGCAGCCGAACCACACGCTGGCGTCGTCGCCGAGCTCCACGTCCCCGACCAGCGCCGCACCGGCTGCGAGGTAGACGCGGTCGCCGACCCGCGGGATGCGGTCCACGTAGCGCTCGAGCAGTGCGCGCGGGAAGCGTTGCCGCAGCGCGTCGAGCCGCGCCTCGAGCAGCGGGAGCTCCGGCGGCGGACCATCGACGCGGGTGATCGAATCGACGACGGTGCGACTGGCCATGTCCACTCGCATGCTCGACCACGCCGGCCCGCGCTGGCAAGCGCACGGCTTGTCAGAGTCGCCATCGTCGCGCTATGGGTGCCCCGATGACGACGCGACGGACCCCTGCCCGATCCCCGGCGAAGGCCGCGACGACCCCGCCGGTCGCGAAGGCGAAGCCCGCCGCGAAGGCAAAGCCAGTCGCGAAGGCGAAGCCCGTCGCGAAGGCAAAGCCCGTCGCGAAGGCGAAGCCGGTCGCGAAGGCAAAGCCGGTCGCGAAGGCAAAGCCGGTCGCGAAGGCAAAGCCGGTCGCGAAGGCAAAGCCCGTCGCGACGGCAAAGCCCGTCGCGAAGGCAAAGCCGGTCGCGAAGGCAAAGCCGGTCGCGAAGGGAAAGCCGGTCGCGAAGGCCACGCAGGCGACGGCGGCGGGCACCCCGGCGCGCAAGGTCGTCGGGCGCCGCGCGGCGCTGCCGGGCCTCGAGCGGCTGAGCGCCAGCGAGGTGCTTGCGCGCATCTCGTTGTTCTCGCGCAGCGAGGAGGACCTCGGCGACGAACTGCCACGGCTGGTCGCGCGGCTCGAAGAGGTGGTCGAGCGCAGCCTGATGCCGGCGATGTTCGGCGTGCTCGACGACGACGACCCCCACGGCGCGCTGTGGAGCGTGTTCTACCTGCTCGAGGGTCTCGACGACGACTACCTCGACGGGCTGCTCGACGCGCTGCCCGGTCTGCTGCAGCACGCGCCGGGTTGGGCCCAGACCGCGATCCTGCGCATCGTGAACACCGCGGGTGAACCCGAGGATTGCACGAACACGCTCATCGCCCTCGCCCGCCGCCGCGCGCGGCGACACGCAAGCAGCTGGCCGCGACCTTCGCGGGCCTCGGCAAACACGGCGAGGGTCTCCACGCGACGCAGCGCCGCACGCTGGCGCGCATCGCCGACGCGATCACGGCCTGATCCGCGCGGGCGAGCGCCATCACGGGCGACGCCCGCAGGGCCGATGTTCAGTCGGCGTCGATGTCGAAGTCCGCCTCGGAGACGCACTCGGGCTCGTTGGGGCCGCAGGTCATCCGCACGTGGATGTGGGCCTCGTGGCCGGGGCTGTGGCGCACGAGGCCGAGGTTGGCCTTGTTGCCACGCGGCCACTGCAGCACCTGCTTGCGTCGCTCCTCGTCGACGCCGATGCCGGCGGCGGCGCGGTAGACGTACTCCTGCATGTCGTAGTCCAGGAAGATGATCACGACCTGACCGGTGACGTCGAACGACTCGATGAGGTGCCACAGCGCGACCCAGTCGACGCGCTTGGGGTTGATGGACCAGTGCTCCGGCACGGTCTCGAGCAGCGGCAGTCGGATGTCGAGGTCGCGACCGGTCTGGTGCGAGCGATGTGGCGTGAGCGGGCCGCCGTGCTTGCCGCTCATCGAGCCCATCATGAGCTTGCGACGGTACTCGCTGCGACCGTGGAATTCGTCCATCGCCTTCACGACGTGCGCGACCGCGTGGGTGGTGCCGTAGGCCGATGGCGGCAGCTTGAGCGCATAGGCGTCGTGGGTCGGCAGCTGGACGCCGTTGACGAGGCGACCGTCCTGCGGCGGACCGATGCCCACCGCGCCGAGCCGCACCGAAGCCGGCACCGCCGGATCGGTCTCGCTGGACACCCACAGGTACACCACCGGGTCGATCCACACATCGACCGTGGTCCCCAGCGCCGGCCGCTGCGGCGCGAGCCGGTTGGCGGTTCGGAGGTCGCGCGAGTCGACGCCGAAGGTGGTGCCGATGCTCCACCAGCTGTCGCCGGGCTGGATCCAGTAGGCGTACTTTCGCCGTGGCGGCGGCACCTTGCGCGGCTTGAGCTTCAGGCGCGCGCCGTTCTTGAGCTTCTCTTCGCCGGCCTTGATGCCGTTCCACATGCGCAGCGCGTCGGGCCGCACGCCGTAGCGGTACGCGATCTGGGCGACGGTCTCGGTCGGCACCACGCGGTGGATCACCCAGTCGCCCTCGCCATGCGCGGCGGCGATGCGACCGTCGCCGACGTCGATCCGCTCGACCCCGCGTCGGGTGCCGTCGCCCTCCGCGGGCAGCTCGTCGATCACCGAGTCGGGATCGGGCATGTTGGGCACGTCGATGACCGGGATCGGCCCGTCGATGCCGGGCTCGTCGTCGGACCCCGCGTCGTCACCCGACTCGCCGGCACCGTCGGCCTCGGTGGTCGCGACCGGCTCGGGCTTCGACTTCGGCTTGGGGTCGGTGGGCATGCGGTCCCACAGCGCGTCCTCCCAGTCGTCGCTCTCGGGCCACGCCATCGCCACGAACGCCACGCCCATGGCGAGGCCGGACATGGCCAGCCACGACAGCATCGCGGACGCAGGCGACGTGCTCACCGCCTGCCAGTGTAGATCGGCCGGTCCTGCCGTGCACAGCCGACCGCGGCTAGAACACGCCCACGACCTTGAAGAACGCGATCGACGAGCCCGCCGCCTTCTGCCCGAACTTCGTGTCGGGCTTGCCCAGCAGGAAGAAGCTACCGATCTCGAACGTCACGCTGCCCCACGGCGGCACCAGGATCAGCTCCGGGTAGACCACGTAGGAGCCGCGGTCCCCCTTGCCGGTGGGGAAGTCGACCACGCCGAAGGCGCGGAAGATGAAGTGGCGACCAAAGAAGATCAAGTCGGCGCCGCCGACGAGGTAGTTGCCGATGTGATCGGCCCCGAACTCGTCGATGAAGCCGCGTAGGTACTGGGCCTGCACATACACGTGCTTGCCGAAGGTGTAGTCGAGCCCGGCCGTGGCCTTGATGTACGGCGTCGATCGAATCGTCCGCCCGACCATCCCGCGCACCGGGTTCTGCACGCCGTCGTCGTTCTTGCCGGTGGTGACGTCGATGCTGAGCGGGAACTCGATGCTGAGCGACTGCCGCTGCGGGAAGAACAGCGCCCCCTCGCCCCACAGGCCCATGTTGTTGAGGAACGGCAGCTGGGTCGCGAAGTCGAGCCCGAGCACCTGCATGCGCGGGTAGATGAGCGTCACGTCGGAGCGGTAGCAACACTCCTTGGTGGTGTTGGGCCCGACCTGGGGGTCCTTGCGCGACGACTGCACGTCGACCGGCGTGGGGATGTCGTGACGCCCGTTGTAGTACGAGATCGACATGTCGACGCCGCCGAGCGAGGTGCCCAGCTTGATCGCGCTCTGGCCGGTCGTGAAGCGCTTGCTCGGCTGCCGAACGTGACCGGACACGCTCGGCACCAGGCCGGGCTGGATCGCGAGCAGGTTCTGCAAGTTGCCGATCTTGGCCTCGTCGGCGTCGCTCGCGAACGGCACCGGCGTCTGGGGGTCCTTCAGCGCCGCCGCGGCCGAGGGGGGCAGCAGCGCGGGGAAGAACGTCGGCACGTACACGCCCTCGAACCACAGCTTGTCCTGCAGCGGCGCGTAGTCGACCACGACCATCTGGTTGGCGATCGGCTCGGTGAAGAGCGGCCGATCCTCGAGGTCGTCGGCGTTGATGTTGTTGGTGGGGTTGAAGCGGTCGGCGGTGCCCCACACCACGATCTGACGGCCGACCTTGATGTCGAGCCCAGGCAGTAGATCGATGAGGGCGATGTACGCCGCATCGCTCTCGATGTGGAACGGCGTCAGCAGGCGCTGGGTCGCGAGGTCGTCGAGCTCGGGCGTCTGCGCGAGCCCGAAGAAGACCGGCTCGACGTCGCCGACGATCTGCAGGTGGCGATCGGGCTTGTAGGCGAACTGGAACTCCAGCCGGTTCTCCTGGCGACCGAAGCCACGTTGATCCACCCGATTGATGTCGTAGTACGCGCTCGACACCACGCGGACGCGCATGTCGAGCTTGCCGTCGAACTTGCTGCCGATGCGGCCTTTGGTGGCGCCAGCGTCCTTGGTGCCGGCGGCAGGCTGCTCGACGACGTCCTTGTGCTCGGCGGCGGTGCCGAACACGTCGTCGATCGTCAGCTCGCCTGGCGCGGTCTCCGTCTTGCCGTCGCCGGTCTTGCCGTCGCCGGTCTTGCCGTCGCCGGTCTTGCCGTCGCCGGTCTTGCCGTCGCCGCTGGGATCCTGCGCGGTCGGGCCGTCGGGGGGCGTGGCCGGGGTGGGTGCCTCGAGATCCTCGGCGTCGAGGTCTTCACCCTCGGGGATGCCGAGATCGTCCTCGGCGGGCGCGGGCTCGTTGCGCGCGAGCCGAGGACTCACCGCGCGGGCGCCTTCGTAGTCGCGCCGCAGCGGCGGCGCGTAGGCGAGGACCGGCGAGCCGCCGAGGAGTGCGAGGAGTGCGAACGCAGCCGCCAAGCGACGTGGATTCTACTCTCGAAGCAGCTCGCGGCGCGAGAAGATCGAGTCGTCGACGCCCTGGTTCACGACGATGTCCGTCATCTTGATGACGCTGAGATCGCCGGTCTTGATGTTGAGCATGCTGATGCGGGTGGGCACCAGCTGCTCGCCGATCTTCACCCAGTCCTCACGGTTCTGTTCGAGCACGTCGGCACCGGTGCTGTCGTAGTACCGCAGCCGGGTGACGCCGCCCTTGGAGCCGTCGATGGTGATCTCGATCTTCGAGTAGCTGCTCTCGACGCCGTCCTTCGGCGTGAGGATGAGGGTGGTGATCGACCCCTCCTTGCCACCCATCTCGGCCTTGAAGTGGGGTGACAGCCGCACCTGGGTCATGTGCTCGTAGGTGAACGTGCTGCCCAAGAAGCCCTGGCTCTGCACGTGGGCGGCCACGCGGCGGACCTTCTTGAACTCGGGGAGGTAGAGATAGAGGTTGCTGGCATCCTCCATCAGGACCTTCATACCCTCGACGTCACCCGGGGCGCTGAAGCGGATCAGCTGCTTGTCGAGCCCCTTCATCACCGCGGTGAACTCCAACCGCTTCTTCAGCTGGCCCGACTTGATGATCTCCATCGAGGCCTTGTAGCTCTGGTCCGAGAAGGCAGCGGCTCGCTTGTCGACCTCGGCGAGGATCTGCGAGGCATCGACGCCCATGGCAGCGACGGCCGCGGCCACGTTCGCGCTGGCATCGGCCACCGGCAGACCCGCGGTGGCACAGAGCAAGCCCAGGAGCAGCGTGGTCTTCATCGTCATCGGCGGGGTCCTTCGAGTGTACCAAGCGAGGGGGGTGGGAGGCTCGCGCGGCTCGGCCTTGGACGGGGCCTGTGCGGGTGGATTCAGGGGTCCTCGACGCCGGAGCCGAAGCCCTCCGGATCACTGCCGAATCCAGGGTGTTGCGTCGATGCGACACCCGCTCGCGTGCGGCCGCGCCCATGTGCAAGCGATTGCCCACCGACGCCGCGGTCGCGGCTATCGGTCCCGGCGACGCCGTGGGTGCAGGATCGGTGCGAACGACACGGCACCGGCCGCGGCCAGCAGCAGGCCGATCGCGAGTCCGACCCCGAACTGTCGCAGCGGCGGCATCTCCGAGGCCAGCATCACCGCGAACGCAGCGGCGAGCTGCAGGCCTGTGACGACCACCACACCGCCGAGTTCGTCGACCGCCTCTTCGCCGGGGTGATCCGAGGTCGCGACGCGGGCGCGCACGCTCAAGTGGATGGCGAAATCCACGCCCGCACCCATGGCGATGCACGAGACCATCGACGTCCCGACCCCGATGGGATGACCGAGCATGGCGATGACGCCCATCGTGACGAGCACGGTCCAGGTCGCCGGCACGATCGCGCGGCCGTGGCGACCGATGAGCAGCACGAGGCCGAGCGCGAGGAACGAGACGACGGTGGAACGCAGCAGGCTGTCGGTCACGCTGGCGGCGTAGGCCTCGCCGATGAGCGGTTGACCAGTGAGCTGAACCCGCCACGGCAGCGTGCGCACCGGCGGGGTGGCAGCACCGACGGGCACCGCCCAGTGGGGATCATCGAGCTCGGAGAAGACGTCGGCGAAGCGACCGCAGGGGCTGCCCTGCGCGATCACGACGGCCGCAGGCCCGTCGTCGAAGCCGAGACCTTCGAGGCCCTCGGGGACCACCGGCTTGGCCGCGGCGGCGTCGGTCTTCGCAAGCCCGAGCCGCTCGCAAATCGCCGACATCCGCACGCTCGCCCGGGCATCGTCGAGCCAGCGCTCGAGCTCGCGCGCGACGTACTTCGGGCCCTCCGGGTCCCGCGCGACCAGCTGCGGCAGTCGCTCGGCCAGGTACGACCGCAGCGCGTCGCCGCGGCGCGCCAACAGCTGCTCGACCTCGACGCCGGTGATCTCCTCGGGCGTGAGCGGCTCGATCACCTCGTCGGTCAGCAACGCGCGGTCGCGCAGGCGGGCCGCCTCCGTGCGCATCGCCGCCTCGGCGACGGAGGGGTCGAGCAGCGTGGCGAAGGTCTCGGGCTCGACGCCGAACTGCGCCTGCACGCGCTGCTCCACCGTGCGTCGTTGGTCGGCGGCCACCTCGGGGTCATCGTGGCTGCCCACCGCCAGTGGCCCGGCCGGCGCGGCGGCCACGACCGCACGCACCGCGCGGGTGATCTCGGACAAGGCCTCGGTGCTGCGCGGTGCGAGCTTGACGTGGATGATCGCGCCCTCGAGATCGGGCACGAGCAGCTGCGACATCGCCGGGTGATCGGCGAGGTTCGAGAGCACCCGCCGGGCCTGGGCCTCGTCGCGCGGCAGGCCGTGGCGGCCGCCGAAACCCTCGGTGAGCATCTCGACCGGCTCGACCAGGGAGCGCACGTCGCTGACGCCGTCGATGATCCGCAGCTGATCGGTGAGGTCACGGATCGCCCGCAGCACCACCGGCTCGCGCATGTCGGCATTGATGGCGATCTGAATGAACTGCGAGCCGCCGAAGTGCTCGTTGAAGAAGGCGTCGGTGCGCGCGGGCTCGCTGTGGGCATCGAACACGTTGCGGGTGTCCGCATCGGCGCGCAGCCGCGTGGCCGCCCAGCCACAGCCGATCGCCAACGCCAGCAGCAGCCACGCCGGTGGCCGGAAGGGCAGCGGCAGCTTGCGCGGCGGCTTGTAGGCCAGCCAGCGCGCAGGCAGCAGCGACAGCAACGCCGGCAGCACCAAGAGCGCGATGAGCAGCAGGCCCAGCACGCCCGCACCGGTCACGACCCCGAAGCGCCGCATCGGCACCTGCGGCATGACGATCAACGCGAAGAATGCGACTGCCGTGGTCGCCGCCGACAACACCACCGCGACCCACAGCTCGCGCAGCGCTGCGCTCGCGCGCGCGGCCGCATCGCCCTGCTGCCGCTGGTAGCCGGAGATGAGGTGCATGCCGAACGCACCGCCGAGCGCGACCATCATGACCGGCGTGGTGCTCGACACGATGGTGAAGGGTTCGCCGAAGCGCCCGTGCGCGCCGACCACCAGCGCCACGCCGATGCCCGCCACGACCAGGTTGAGCAGCGCACCGGTGACGCTACCCAACAGGATCGCCGACACCACCGTGAGCACGGCGATGACGATCGGTGACAGCCGTTGGCTGTCGCTGCGCGACGACGTCGCCGCGGTCATCTCGACGAACGGCGCCCCGCCGAAGTAGGCCTCTGCGTCCCAGTGGGCCGCCACGGTCTCGCGGATCGCATCGAGCCGCGCGGCCCGCTCACCGCGTAGCTCGCTGGGCGGCAACAGGTACACCAGCAGCGTCGCGGCGGTGCCATCGGCCGAGATGAGGTTGCCGACCGCATCGCGGCTGCCGAGCACGCGCGCGCGGATGGTGGCCGGGTCGGCCATGCCCTTGGGCACGAGGGGATCGACCGCGAGTGTGTCGCCCTCGACCTTGAGATCGGGCAGCGAGGGGTAGTCGAGCACGAGCCGGACACCCGGCAGTCCCGCGAGCGCCTGCGAGAGCGAGCGCACCGCCTCCGCACGCTCGGCGGTCAGCAGATCCTCGCCGGCCGGCGCACGCACGCCGACCAGCGCCACCTCGAGCATGCCGAAGCGATCCGCGACCTCGTGGAAAGCCACGACATCGGGGTGCTCGGGCGGGAGGAACGCAAGCACATCGTCGTCGTGCTCGAGCGACGTCACCCCGGGGATCAGCCAGGCACAAAGCGCCGCGAACACCAGCAAGATGGCCCACCGCGCCCGCACGATGGGGTGCACGTCGGTGCGCGGCGTGGAACCGGCGTCGGCCATCGGAGGGTTCCGCGTGCTAGCCCCAGGTCGGGAACAGCCAGTGCTTGCGGCTGGCGACGCGGCCGTGGACCACGTCGTCGAAGTGCTGCTGCAGGCGTCGCGTGACCGGGCCGATGCCGCCATCGCCGAGCGTGCGGCGATCGACGCTGCGCACCGGGGTGATCTGCGCCCCGGTGCCGCACAAGAACAGCTCGTCGGCGACGTAGAGCTCGGTTCGTCCGATCTCGCGCTCGCTGAACGAGAGGCCCAGATCCTGGGTCGCCATCTCGATGAGGCTGCGGCGCGTGATGCCGTCGAGGTTGTCCTGGGTCGACGGCGGGCTCACGAGCGCCCCACGTCGAACCATGAAGACGTGCTCGGCGCTGCCCTCGGAGACCTTGCCGGCCTCGGTCAGCAAGATGGCCTCGTCGAAGCCGCCGTCGAAGGCCTCGCGCCGGGCCAGCGCGCTGTTGAGATAGGCGCCGGTGGGCTTGGTGCGCGCCGGAATCGCGTTGTCGGCCACCCGGCGCCACGAGCTAATGCAGACGTCGATCGCGTCCTTGTCGATGTATCGCTTGAGCGGCAGGCAGTAGATGGTGAAGCTGGTGGTGCTCTCGTCGAGCACCGGCGCCATCGCGGTCGAGTTGTGCATCAACAACGGCCGGATGTAGACGTCGTGGTGCACCTCGTTGCGCCGCAGCAGCTCGAGGTGCAGCTCGGCGACGTCGGCGAGGCTGCCGGGCATGCGCAGGTGCAGCACGCGGGCCGACTCGGCCAGCCGCTGCACGTGCGCGTCGAGACGGAACACCAGCACCTGCCGGCCGTCGTCGGCCAGGTATCCCCGTACACCGCCGAAGCAGCCGAGGCCGTAGTTCAGCGCGCGCGACCGCACGTTCACGGTCGCATCGGCGTCATCGACCCACTTGCCGTCGAAGTACGTGGTCATCGTTGTCGGGGAGGATGCCAGAAGGAGCGCGCGGGGAGCCAGGTCAAAACCCCGAGGCTCGATCGTGGATCGGGCGCGCCTCCTCGCGCGCGCCGCTCGAGGCCGTGAGTTTGCGCCGCGAACGAGGGAACGCGCCTTGACGACGCCGCATCACCGTGCGCAATCCAAGGGCCATGCGCAGATGGCTCGTGGTGGTCTCGTTCGCAGGTGCCTGCACGTCGCCGGCAGGTGACGTCGCGCCGCCGACGGCATCGAACGCGGCGACGATCGCCGCGGTCACGCCGAGCCACGATCCGATCGCGCCGCGCGAGCCGTCGCCGGGCGACCTCTATCTGAAGCAGACGCCGGCCGGCTACGCGGCGACCCGCAGCGGCGACTTCGGCCTCGGTCCCAACGCCGCCGAGCTGCTCATGCCCTACCCCGGCGGTCCGCCGGGCACGCGCACGCCCTTCGATCTCTGGCGCTACGCCGGCCGCGGTGCATCGTCGTGGGGCTCCCCCGAGCTGCCGATGGGCTGGGACGCGTGGGTCGAGCTGCACGCGAAGCAGAAGCCGCTGCTGATGGCCGACGTCGCGACGTACATGGCGTCACGGTTCGACTTCAACGGCCGCGCGATCGCGGGCGCGACCATGTCCGGCGGCAAGCCGGTGATGGCGGGCCCGGTCGCGCGACTACCCGACGCCATCAAGCGCTTCGAAGACCTCGCACGGCTCACCCCCGACGAGATCCGCGAGCGCGACCTGTTCCCCTACAAGCCGCTCGCACACCCGCTGCAGACCACGGCGCACATGGTGTTCCCACGCGAGTGGCTGGTGGTGCACCCGGAGTTCGAGCGCATCGACCTCGATCACGACATGCCGGACGGGTACCTGCCCGAGTTCCCGCCGCCGCTGTTCCTGACCACGCACAAGGAGCTCGGCGACGTCACCCGCGGTCGCGAGGTCACGCTCGGCAACTACTTCGAGCTGTTCGACGGCTTGCTGACCGGCGAGCAGATGGAGGGCCTCAAGGAGCTGCTGCGCCCCACGCCGACGACGTGGTTCAACCAGACCCACCACCGCGTGACCGCCGAGCCGAGCGTCGGGGTCGCGTGCTTCTCGTGCCACGTCAACGGCCACACCAACGGCGCCTTCGAGCTGGCGCCCGACGCCCGGCCCAACGAGGCGCGTCTGCGCACCGACACCCCGAGCATGCGCGGCAACTACAACCTCATGCAGCTGTCGTCGAAGCGATCGATCCGCTCGATGGACCACTTCGCAGAGGTCGAGGAATACTTCGACGGCGATCCGGCACTCATGCAGGCGCTCGGCGCCCGCGCGGCGCAGCGGCAGGTCAGCAATCGGATGGGCGACTTCAACGCCATCATCGACTTCCCGCCCGCGCCCAAGCTGACCCCGATGATGCGGCTCGACACCGCCAAGGCGACCCCGGCCGAGCTGCGCGGTGAGGCGCTGTTCTTCGGCAAGGCCCAGTGTGGGACCTGCCACGGCGGCCCGGCCTTCGTCGACGACTACATGCACGACCTGCAGGTCGAGCGGTTCTACGTCGGGCGCCCGGAGGGTCCGATCAAGAACTTCCCGCTGCGCGGCATCAAGGACACCCCGCCCTACCTGCACGACGGCCGCCTGCCGACGCTCCACGACGCGGTCGAGTTCTTCAACCTGGTGCTGCAGCTGCAGCTGTCGCCGCAGGAGAAGGACGACCTCGTGGCCTACCTGCTTTGTCTGTGAGCTGGGGCCGGCGCCGGCGCGGGCGAGCCGCGGCGCGCCCGCAGCCCCAACCTCGCGAACCCGGCGTGGCCCGATCTGATGCTCTGGATGCGCGCGTCGATGGACGATGCGCCGCGGTGGAGAGACCGCAACTTGCCCAACGACAGCAACCATTCGGCCGTCGTGCTGGTCGTCGATGACGACCCGGCGGTTCGCCGCGCCGTCGCCTCGCTCATCCAAGCCGACGGGCACGAGGTCATCCAGAGCAGCGACGGTGCCTCGGCCCTGGAGATCGCGAAGGAGCGCCTGCTCGATCTCGCGATCGTCGATCGCTCGATGCCGAACATGGACGGCATCGAGGTGCTGCAGCGCTTGAGCGTGATCCAACCGGTCTGCACGCGCGTGCTGTTGACCGGCAGCCTCGATCTCGAGACCACCCTCGACGCCGTCAACGTCGGCATGGCGACGCACCTGCTCGAGAAGCCGATCGGCCCCGCGGGGCTGGCGGCGGTCGTGCAAGACGCCCTCACCAGCAAGCAACGGCTGCTCGAGGCGTTCGGCGATCTCCAGCGGGTGCACCGGGCCAGCGCGCGGGTGCGGCTGGTCTCGTTGCTGTCGAGCCCCGACCTCAAGCTCGCGCTGCAGCCGATCGTCCAGCCGGACGGCACCGTGTTCGCCTACGAGGCGCTGCTGCGCAGCGCCGACCCGGTGCTGAACGGACCGCTGTCGGTGCTGCGGGCCGCCGAGGAGCACGGCCTCATCGGTCGGCTCGGGCTCGCGGTGGCGATGCGTGCGCGCGACATCCTGACGCGACTGCCCCGCGACATCAAGCTGTTCGTCAACCTCCATCCCCACGAGCTCGGCGATCCCGACGGCCTCGGCGAGCGGTTGTCGCTGCTGCAGTCGTGCTGCGATCGCGTGGTCTTCGAGATCACCGAGCGCAGCTCGCTGACCGACGCGCAGGGCTGGGAGCGATCGATCGAGGCGGTGTTGGGTCGGGGCTTCTCGATTGCGGTCGACGACCTCGGCTCGGGCTACAGCTCGCTGTCGGTGCTGGCCGCGCTGCAGCCTCGCTTCATCAAGATCGACATGAGCATCGTGCGCGACATCGACAAGACGCCGCGCAAGCAACGGCTCTTCGATCTGCTGTGCCGCTTCGCGGAGGCCACCGACACCCACGTGGTCGCCGAGGGCATCGAGACCGCCGCCGAGTCGGAGTGCGTGCGGCGCTGCGGCGCGGGCCTGTTGCAGGGCTACTACTACGCCCGTCCGGCGCTCTCCGACGAGGTGCTCGCGCGGCTGTCCGAAGAGCGCGCGGCCTGACGGATCGCCGGCATACGGCGCGGATGCACGCCCGCGCCGGCGCGCGTATGCTCGCGCGCGATGGCGCTCGCGCTGGCCCTGGCGTTGACGGCGTTCGTGTTCGCGCAGCTGTGGCGCTGGCGCGCGCACGATCGCCTTGGACTCGACGCGCTGGTGATCGTGCCGAGCGTCACGATCACGGTGGTCGGCGTGATCGCGAGCCTGCTCGGTCTGTGCGGGTGGCTGACGCCCGGGGCGGTGGCGCTGGCCTGCGCCGCGCTGGCGCTGGCGTGGTTTCCCTGGCGCGCGCCTGCCCGAACGCCGGCTGCCGACGCCGGTGGGCGGTGGCACTGGCTGCTGGGCGCGGCGTTGGTGCTCGGCGCGACCGCACTGCGCTGGCCGCCGATGCCATACGAGCTCGCCGGTCGCGATCAGGGCACCTACCTGCTGCGCGCGCAGTGGTCGGCGCGCGAGGGCGATCACGCGATGGTCGATCCGATCGTCCGTGACGCGGCCACCGATCACGACGACGATCTGTTGGGGCTCCATCCGCGACGCGCGGAGGCGTGGCGCGACGACATCTACGAGGCCGGCTACCGCCCCGGCTGGTACCTCGCCGATCGCGAGCGCGGCCTCGTGGTGCCGCAGTTTTTCCACCTGCACCCCAGCGCGATGGCGGTGTCGTACTGGCTCGCGCCCGTGCTCGGCCCGTCGCTGTTGGTGCTCGTCGAGGGCGTGCTCGGGGTGCTCGCGCTGTGGGCGGTGTCGCGACGGCTGTGGTCGAACCCGGCGCTGGCGCTGCTACCCGCACTGGCCTCGAGCATCGCGCCGCTGTCGACGTGGGTGCATCGCAACACCCTCACCGAGCCGCTCACCGGCCTGCTCACGTTGGTGGCGGTGCTCGCAGCGCTGCGTGCCCGCGACCGCGGTGACGACGAGCTCACGCTGACCGCGTTCGCGCTGGGCGCGACCGCATGGGTGCGCGGCAACGCATGGATCACCGCCGCGCCGATGCTGGCGGTGCTGTGGCTGCTGCCCCACGGTCGCACGCGTCATCGCGCGACCGCGGTGTTCCTCGCGATGCTCGCGGCCAGCGTGCTCGCGCACGCGTCGTCGGTGTTTCCCTACCTGCACGACGAGCTGGCGCGCCTGCCCAGCGGCGGCGCGAGCCCGTCGCCGATGGCGTTGGTGGTCGCAACCGGCATCGCAGTCGCGATCTGGTGGAGCGTCGACGAGCTGGTGTTCGGACCGCGCGGGCGGCTGGCGGCGTCGCCGTGGCTGCCACGGCTGCGAGGGCTGTGCGTGCCGGCGCTGGCGCTCGCGCTGGTGCTCGCGCTCGCGGCCTGGGCCGTGCGCGCGGGGCCACCCCACCCGCCGTGGTCGCGGCTCGACGCGCTGCTGCCCGCCCTGGGCCCGGCGCTGCTCGTGCCGGGCGGGCTCGGCGTGGTGCTCACGCTGTGGCGATGGCGATGGCGTGACGACGACGCGGCGACCGGCTGGCTGCTGGCGATCCTCGCGATGGTGGTCGCAACCGTCGTGCTCTACGGCGCGCGCAGCCTGCCGAAGTTCGGCCTCTACTACTACGGGCGCTACCTCGTGCCCGAGCTGCTGCCGCTCGCCTGCATCGGCGCGACCGCGCTGCTCGCGAGGTTGCTGCCGCATGCCGGCGCCCGCGTGCCCCCGCTGCGGGGCGCGTTGGCGGCCGGGCTCGCGGCGATGTGGCTGTTCGCGATCGCCTGGCCGTGGCTGCGCGCGCCGCAGCTGCGCCTGCGCGAGTACGCGGGCGCGGGTCGCATCGTCGACGCCCTGGCGGAGCGCGTGCCCGCCGACGCGATCGTCATCGCCGGTGGCGAGGGCTGGCACCACGGGCACACGTTCAACCAGGTCGCCGGTGCGCTGGCCGTCCGCGACGGCCGTGCGGTGCTGCCGTACCATACCCGCGAGGCCGCGTTCGCGAGCCTCTACAGCCTGATGGTCGCGGCCCCGGCACGCCACGGGCGCGCCGCGCCACGGGTGTTCCTGCTGCTCGGCGAGGCCACCCACGCCAGCATGCCCGAGCGCGGCGACACGGCCGAGGCGGCGATCGACGATCTGCTACCGCCGCCGTTCGTCGCGCTGCCGGCGGTCGGGCTCGAGCTGGTCACCGATCGCCTGACCCCACGCGACGACGGACTGCCGACCGCGGTGACGCGCGACAGCCTGCGCATGGCGCTGTTCGAGGTCGTGGTCGCACGTGAGGACGAGGTCGCGCACGTGCGGCTCGATCCCGACGGTCGCGTGGTCGTCGATCGCGGCGCCGCGGTGCCGAGACTGCATGCGGCACCCGGTGAGGATGCGCGATGCCTACAGCCCGAGCTGCCGCTCGAGCTCGAGCTGCCGCGGGTCGACTTCGAGGTCGGTGCGGTGGTCGTGCGCGCGCTGCCGGGCACCGCCGGCGAGAACGAGCAGTGGCGGGTCGAGATCGACGGCGAGCTGCGCGGCACCGGGCTGCTCGCGACCGCGGCCCGCTCGCGCACGACGCTGGGCCCGTTCTCGGTCGCCCATCCGCCGCAGCGCATGCGGCTGTGGGGGGCCGCGAGGGCCCGCGGCGACGGGCCCTGTCGCTTCGGCGGCGTCGACGAGGTGATGCTGCTCGGCCGCGAGCAGTCGACCGCGCTCGTGCAGCCACCCGAGACGGTCGCGTTCCTGCCGCCCGACGATCTCGGGCACGCGGTCACGCCGGTGCGCTGGCGCTTCGGTCGCGGCCTCTCGCGTTGGCGCCCTGGCATCGCCGGTGGCACCCCGATCCGCGGCGTCAGCCTGCAGGTCTCGCGCGAGCTCCCGGTGTCCTTCGATGTCGAGCCGATGGATCCGCGGGTGAACGCGGTCGACCTCGTGATCGCGCTGTCGGCCACGGCGCTGTCGGGACCCGCGACGCTCGAGCTGCGCGCCGACGACGTGCTGGTCGCGAGCGTCCCTGCACCGGCCAGCCGCGAGCGCAGCTGGCAATCACCGCGGCTGCGCTGGCGCGGTGACGTGTCGGCGGTGCGGTGGTCCGTGCGGCTGCTCGCCGCTGACGACGATGATGCGGTGTGGCTGCGTGACGTGGCCCTGTTCGCGGTCGACGCTCGGCCCTGATAGACTGCCGCCCGCGATGAACCAACCCGCTGGCGCCCCGCGCAGGCTCGCGCTCGTCACCGGTGCGAGCCGCGGCATCGGAGCCACCGTCGCCACCAGCCTCGCGGGCGACCACGACCTGGTGCTGACCGCCCGCACGAGTGCGGCGTTGGCCGAGGTCGCGGCCGCCGCCCGTGACCGCGGCGCCGATGTGCTCGCGAGCATCGCCGCCGATCTCGGCACGCCCGAGGGCCGCGCCGCGCTGGTCGACGAGGTCGCCGGCATGCCGATCGACGTCTTGGTGTGCAACGCCGGCATCGCCCCCTCGGCCTCGCTGCGCCGAACCGACGACGCGACCTGGGCCAGCGTGATGGGCATCAACCTCGAGGCGCCGTTTCGACTGTGCCGCGCGCTGGTGCCGGGGATGGCGGAGCGCGGCTTCGGTCGGGTGGTGATGATCGCCTCGACCGCCGCGCTCAAGGGCTACCGCTACACCGCCGCCTACGCCGCCAGCAAGGGCGGCGTACTCGCGCTGGCGCGGGCGATCGCGGCCGAGTACGCGACCCGCGGCGTCACTGTCAACGCGGTGTGCCCGGGCTTCGTCGACACCGACATCGTGCGCGACGCGGCGGCGCGCATCGGCGCGACCACGGGTCGCAGCGAGGCCGATGCGCGCGCGGAGCTGGCCCGCTTCTCGCCACAGCACCGCCTGGTGACGGCCGACGAGGTCGCCGCCATGGTCGTGTACCTGGTGTCCGCGGCCGCCGCGGCCGTGCACGGCCAGGCGCTCGCGCTCGATGGGGGAGAGACCACGCTATGAGCGACGCACGTCCGATCCAACCCGCCGACTGGGCCGCGCCGCGTGGCTATGTCAACGGCATGGCCAAGCGCGGCGAGCTGCTCGCGATCGCGGGCCAGATCGCGTGGGACGCCCAGCAGCGCATCGTCTCCGACGAGCTCGACGCGCAGTTCGGGCAGTGCCTCGCCAACGTCGTCGCGGTGGTCGAGGCCGCTGGCGGCCACGCCAGCGACGTCATCTCGCTGACCGTGTTCGTCACCGACAAGCAGCGCTACCTCGCGGCTACCAGGGCGTTGTCGTCGATCTGGCGCACGCACTTCGGACGCCACTATCCCGCGATGGCGCTGGTCGAGGTCTCCGCGCTGGTCGAGGACCGCGCGCTGGTCGAGATCCAGGGCCTCGCGGTGCTCCCCTAGAGAGGCGATCCGCTAAGGTCGAGGGGGATCGACAAGGGTGTGTCGCTGTGATCTCGTTTGGCGAGCGAGGTCACTCACGATGCTGTGGAAGGTCCCTACGAAGCTGAGCGCCGAGGAGCAGCGGCTGGTGGCGCGCATGCGCAAGCCGAGCCGCTTCTTCGTGTTCCTGCGAGAGATCCGAGCCGAGCTGTTCACGCCGGAGTTCCAAGAGGAGCTCGCTCGGGCTTACGAGCCGCGCGGTCAAGAGCCCGTACCGCCGGCGCTGCTGGCGATGGTCGTGCTGTTGCAGGCGTACACCCAGACGAGCGACGCCGCTGCGGTCGAAGAAGCCGAGATGAATCCGCGCTGGCAGCTCGTGCTGGGGCTACTTGGCGAAGAGAAGGCTCCGTTCGGGCAGGGTAGTCTGCCGCGCTTCCGCGAGCGGATGGCCGCGCACGACCTCGACCGCAGATTGCTCGAGCGCACCGTCGAGCTCGCGAAGAGGACTGGCGGCTTCGGTTGGCAGAAGCTCAAGGCCGCGTTCGACTCATCGCCGCTGCGAGGTCGCGGCCGCGTCGCTGACACCTGGAACTTGATCGGACAGGCGATGGGTAAGCTCGTCAGTGCACTTGCGAAGATCGCTGCGGTCGAGGAGGACACGATCATCGCCGAAGCCAGGCTCACGCTGCTGCAGGGCAGCAGCATCAAGGCTGCACTGGACATCGACTGGGATGATCGCGACCAGCGTAGTGAAGCGCTGCAACGACTCGTCGGTGAAGCACAAGCGCTGCTGGACTGGGCACGCGCCCGGGCTCCTGACGCGATGAAGGAGCGTGAGGTCGAGCAGGCCGCGGTTCTGCTCGAGCGCGTCCTCCACCAAGATACCGAGCCCGATCCCGAGCGACCGAGACGAGTACGGATCCGCAAGGGCGTCGCTGAAGACCGCGTCTGCTCCGTCGGCGACCCGGAGATGCGCCACGGCCGAAAAACCCGCTCACAGGCCTTCAACGGCTACAAGCGCTACATCGCGACTTCGATCGACGCGCCGCTCGTGCTCGCAGCCGAAGCGCGACCCGCCAACTAACCCGGAACGCGAGGCTGTACCTCACTCGTTGACCAAGTAGTAGCGCCCTACGGCGAGCTCGACGAGCTCTTCATCGACCGCGGCTCTTGCACATCCCGAGATCGCCGCGCTCGATCGGAGACGGTGTGCAAGTCCGTTGTCGTCCCTGGCGCGAGCAGAACAAGCATGGACGCTTCGGCAAGAGCGCCTTCAAGATCGACCTTCGCCGACGACTCGTGACTTGTCCGTCTGGCAAACAGGCCGAGTACTCCGCCAACACTCCCACCGCGTACTTCGGTGCCGAGACCTGCGATCGCTGTCGCCTACGAGCGCGATGCACTGATGCCAAGGCTGGTCGCGCGATCCGAATCCACCCCATGAGAGCCTGCATCGCAAACTCGAGGCTCGCAGAGCGACTGGAGCACGGACGACAGCATCTTCGCGCTCGAGTCGTCGTCGAGCACAGGCTCGCACGCATCGGCGGCCTCCAGAGCGACCGCGCGCGATACAAGGGCGCCCGCAAGAACACGCTCGACCTCCGGCGCCACGCCGCCGTCGCCAACCTCATCGAGCTGCAGGCCGCACTTGCCGCGTGACTTTAGCGGTTCGCTTCTCTAGCAGGCTGTGGTGAAACTCCGTGGCGCGAGAACGCCGTCATCGGACCCCGTGGCAAGACGCGAGGACGAAGGGATACCGGGCGTATCTCGAGCTCCGAGCAACGCCGCCAAGGGGTCCGAGGGCGGTGTTATCGTGTCGCGGAGTTTCACCACGGCCTGCTAGCCCACCTCCGCTTCAGGACGCCAACATGCCCCACGACCCGCCGTCGTCACCGCCGCAGCCGCAGCACTTCCACTACGAGGAGCGCGATCGCGTCGGCATCATCACGCTCGATCGCCCCGACCGCTACAACGCGCTGACCTTCGCGGTCTACCGCGAGCTCACCGACTTCTTCGCGAGCGTCGACCGTCGCGCGTCTGCCCCGGAGGGCGCGCGGGCGCTGGTGCTGCAGGGCCGCGGCAAGGCGTTCTGCTCCGGCGGCGACGTCGAGGACATCATCGGCCACCTGTTCGCACGCGACACCGAGGGCCTGCTCGCGTTCACGCGCATGACCGGTGAGCTCATCGCGAACATGCGCCGCTGCCGGCTGCCGATCGTCGCGAGCGTCAAGCGGGTCGCCGCGGGCGCGGGCGCCGTGATGGCGCTGGCGAGCGACCTGCGGGTGATGGGTCGCCACGCGTTCTTCGCGTTCTTGTTCCCGCAGGTCGGGCTCTCGGGCGCCGACATGGGCGCGAGCTGGCTGTTGCCGCGGGTGGTCGGGCTCGGCCACGCCAGCGAGATCCTCATGCTCGGCGAGCGCGTGCCGGCCGAGCGCTGCGAGCAGATCGGGCTCGCGACCCGCGTGGTCGACGACGACGACCCTGCGCTGGTCGACGCCGCCGCGTTCGCGCTGGCGAGCAAGCTGGCGGCCGGCCCCCACTTCGCGCTGCGCATGACCAAGCAGATGCTGGGTGGCGAGCTCGAGCTGCCGCTCGCGGCCGCGATCGAGGCCGAGGCGCAGGCCCAGGCCATCTGCATGCAACACCCCGACTTCCGCGAGGCCCACGAGGCGTGGAAGGCCGGGCGTCCACCGGGATGGCGCTGACCATGTTCGACGATCCTCGCATCCTCGAACGGCAGCTCGGCCTCATCCCCGGTGATCCGGCGCAGTGGCGCGCGCTCGAGGATCGGCTCGAACGGTTCTGCGCCGAGCTGCGCGCCGCGCCGGTCGACGAGCGCGACGACCTCGCGGCCACGCGCACCTACGTCGAGCGGCTGGCCGCCGCGGGCCTGCTGCGCGAGGTGGTGCCGGCGGCGTGGGGCGGGAGCTCGCCGCAGCTGCGCA
This sequence comes from Deltaproteobacteria bacterium, assembly GCA_016709225.1. Lineage (NCBI taxonomy): Bacteria > Pseudomonadati > Myxococcota > Myxococcia > Deltaproteobacteria bacterium. The sequence continues at coordinate 2,406,155 of JADJEE010000001.1, forward strand.
CGCTCGCGCTGTGCATCGTGCGGCAGTGGCTCGCGCGCGAGAGCGGTGCGCTCGACAACGCGTTCGTGATGCAGGGCCTGGGCAGTCACGCGATCGCGAAGGGCGGCAGTGATGCGCTGCGCGAGCAGGTGCTGCCGGGCGTGGTCGCGGGCCAGCGGATCTGCGCGTTCGCCCTCACCGAGCCCGAGGCCGGCAGCGACGTGGCATCGATGCGCACGCTCGCGGTCCCCGACGCCGACGGCGGCGTGCGGCTGCGCGGTGAGAAGTGCTTCATCTCCAATGCACCGTGCGCCGACAGCTACGTGGTGTTCGCCCGCGAGGGCGGCGACGACCCGGCCGCCAAGCCCCGCTTCGGCGCGTTCTGGCTGCCCGGCGACACCCCCGGGTTGTCGGTCACGCCGATCCAGGTCATCGCCCCGCACCCGATCGGCACCGTGCGGCTCGACGACGTGCAGGTGCCCGCGGCCCATCGCTTGGGCGCGGTGGGCGACGGCCTGTCGCTGGCGTTCGGGACCCTCGACGTCTTTCGCATCTCCGTGGGCGCCGCCGCGCTGGGCCTGGCCGACCGCGCGCTGGCCGAGGCGGTCGCACACCTGCAGCGGCGGGTGCAGTTCGGCAAGCCGCTGGCGACCCAGCAGGGCCTGCGTTTCGCGATCGCCGAGGTCGCGACCGATCACGTCGCTGCGCAGATGCTGGTCTACCGCGCCGCGGTGCTTCGCGACGACGGGCGTGCCGGTCCCCAGGACAGCGCGCTCGCCAAGCTCCACGCGACCGAGTCGGCCCAGCGCGTGATCGATCGCGCGGTGCAGTGCTTGGGTGGCCTCGGCGTCACGGTGGGACACGTCACCGAACGGCTCTACCGCGAGATCCGAGCGCTGCGGATCTACGAGGGCACCAGCGAAATCCAGAAGCTGGTGATCGCCCGCGCGTTGTTCCGCAGCTAGCGGGCCCACCTCGCGCGGAGCCGACGGACGCGGACGCCCGCGGGCTGCGGGCGTCCACGGTGCGCCATCACAGCGCGTGGTACTTGCGCACCAGCGCGTTGCTCTGCTCGCCGAGCACGGTCTCGTAGCCCACGACGATGAGGTCGCCGCTGGCGTCCTCGGCGGTGGCCGAGAACTGCTCGTCGAGGTCGGCGTCCATCACGTTCCACTCGTCGCCCCACAGCGGCGCGCCGTCGGCGTCGTAGGCGACCAGCACCGCATTGAAGCTCTCGTTGACGCGCTGACCGGCGCCCGCGACGTAGACGTTGCCGCTCGCGCCGACCGACAGGCCGATCGGGAAGTCGTCGCTGCCGGCGAGGTCCTTCGAAACGCTCCACAGCTCGGTCCAGGTGTCGTCGTACTTGGCGGTGACGAAGTCGTTGAAGGTGTTGGCCGGTACGTTCGAGCCGACCACCACGACGTTGCCGTCGGCGTCGAAGGCCATGTCGTTGATGAAGTGATCGAACTCGTGGGTGTCGGCGTCGAGGGCCACACCGTCGGCGTCGTACGCGAGCACGATGCCGGTGTCGTCGTCGTTGGCCTGGCGCTCGTTGCCCAGCAGCCACACCACGCCGGCGTCGTCGATCTGCACGGTGCGGGTGAAGTCTCGGGCCCCCGCGGCGCCGGCGTAGGTCGCCGTCCACAGCTCGTTGCCGGCGTCGTCGTACTTGCCGAGCCAGAAGTCCCAGTCCTGGGTGCCGATGCGGATGCTGCCGGACACGTAGATGTTGCCGTCGGCATCGATCGCCACGTCCGACGCGCTGTCGGCGTCGTCGTTGTCGCCCGGGCCCTCGCCGGGGCCGTCGACCACGACCTGCCACTCGACCATCTGGGTGGCGCCGTCGAGCCGCAGGATGAGGATGTCGTCGCCGGTCATGGTCGACTCGGTGGTGCCGACCACCACGAAGTCACCGTCGGCGAGCATGGTCAGCCCGGCGCCGCTGTCGTTGAGCGAGTCGGTGCCGTCGAAGCTCACGGTCCAACCCTCGGTGCCGTCGGCCATGTACTGCTGCAGCCACAGGTTCGAGGCTTGATCGGTCACGCGCTCGCGGCCCAGCACGTAGCTGTTGCCGTCGGCGTCGACGAGCACGTCGGCGGCCGAGTCGAAGTTCGAGGCCGAGCCGTTGTGCGAGGCCTGCCACACGATCTCGTAGGGCACCGTGCAGGTCGCGGTGCAGGCGTCGTCGATCGCGGTGTTGCCGTCGTCGCACTCCTCGCCGTCGTCCAGCGTGCCGTCGCCGCAAGCCGCGGCCGCGCCGGAGCTGCTCGAGCTGTCGACGCCCGAGCCCGAGCTCGACGAGTCGGCGCCCGACGAGCTCGAGCTGTCGGCGATCGTGGTGCTGGTCATCGTCGCGCTCGGGTCGGTCGAGGTCGACGGATCACCGGACGAGCTCGATCCATCCGAGGTGGCGGCGGGCTCGTCGGAGGGGCAACCCAGCGCGAACGCTGCGGTGAGTGCTACGGAGCAACCAGGAAGGGAGAAGCTTCGACGCATCGACATGGGGCGAGAGTGTGGTCGCAGGCTGCGCGCAGTGCAACAACCGCGGGGCGGTCCCAACCGACCCGCGGGCACCGTGGGCGCTCGCGTCAGCCCATCGCACGCCGAGCACCGCTCGCGGGTTCCCTGCCCCGCGCGCGTCACGTCGGATCGGGGCGACCACGGAAGCACGCGACCAGCTGCCGTGCCGCGGCATCGGGGGCGAGACTGCCGTTCGAGAGCGCAGGTGTGAGGTCGCGCATCAGGCTCGCGACCTCGGCATCGCGATGGAATTCCGTGCGCAGCAGCTCGATCGCCGCGGATTCGGTCCACCGCAGTCGCTGGGCCGCGCGCTGGGCCTCGAGCTGGCCGCCCTCCCGCAGCCACGCACGGTGGCGCCAGATCGCCTCGCGGACAGCGGCGATGCCATCTCCGGACAGTGCCGAACAGGCCAGCACCGGCTGTGACCACCCGGCCACGCGCGGTGGCACGAACGACAGCGCGTGCTGGAACGTCGCCACCGCCCGCATCGCGGCGGCCCGCCCCTCGCCGTCGGCCTTCGGCACCACCACGATGTCGGTGCACTCGAGCAGGCCGCGCTTGATGCCCTGCAGATCGTCGCCGCCGCCCGCGAGCAGGAGCACCACCACGGTGTCGACGAGGTCGGCGACCTCCACTTCGGACTGGCCCACGCCGACGGTCTCGATCAACACGACGTCGAAGCCGGCGGCCTCGCACACGAGCATGCACTCGCGGGTGTGTCGGGCGACCCCGCCGAGCAGGCCCTGCGCCGGCGTCGGTCGGATGAACGCGTTGGGCTCGCGCGAGAGCCGGGCCATGCGGGTCTTGTCGCCCAGGATGCTGCCGCCGCTGCGGGCCGAGCTGGGATCGATCGCCAGCACCGCGACGCGGTGCCCCTGTGCGAGCAGCTCCATGCCGAAGGTGTCGATGAAGCTGCTCTTGCCGGCCCCCGGCGCGCCCGAGATGCCGATGCGCGAGGCCGGGGCCGCGACGTCGACCGGCAGCATCGCGAGCACGCGATCGGCCCGCACGCGGTCGGACGGGCGGGTGCTCTCGAGCAGCGTGATGGTGCGGGCGAGCGCCCGACGATCGCCGGCCACGAGTGCCGCGACGGCCGCCGCATCGGCATCGCCCGGATCGTTCATGGCCGGGGCTCCGCGCGCTCGAGCACGTCGAGCACCTCGCCCGCCGCACTGGTCAGTACGGTGCCGGGTCCGAACACCGCCGCGACGCCCATGGCCCGCAGCGCTTCGTGATCGCGGGGTGGGATCACCCCGCCGGTCACCACGACGATGTCGGGGCGGCCGGCCGCCGCCAGCGCGGCGCGCAGCTGCGGCACCAACGTCAGGTGGCCCGCGGCGAGCGAGCTGACACCGACGACGTGCACGTCGTTCTCGACCGCGGCGCGGGCAGTCTCCTCCGGCGTCGCGAACAGCGGCCCGATGTCGACGTCGAAGCCCATGTCGGCGAAGCCGGTCGCGATGACCTTGGCGCCGCGATCGTGGCCGTCCTGGCCCATCTTCGCGACCAGCAGTCGCGGGCGGCGACCATTGCGCTCCGCGAACGCCGACACCCGCGCTTGCACGCGGGCCAGCGCTGCGGCGGCATCGGTGCCGGTCGGTGCCAACGTGTTCGAGTATACGCCGGCGACCGCCTGCGACGTGGGCTGGTGACGGCCGTAGACGTCCTCGAGCGCGGCCGAGATCTCGCCGACCGTCGCGCGTGCACGTGCGGCGTCGATCGACAATGCGAGCAGGTTGCCGTCGCCGCCGCGGGCACACGCGCGCAGGCGCTCGAGGCAGGCCGACACCGCCACCGGGTCACGACCCGCCCGCAGCTCGGCGAGCCGGCGCAGCTGCGCGGCTCGGACCGCAGCGTTGTCGACCGCCAGCACGTCGATCGTTCGCTCGTGTGCGAGCGCGAGCGCGTTGACGCCGACGACGATCTGCTCGCCACCGTCGATGCGGGCCTGCGTGCGCGCGGCCGCCTCCTCGATGCGCAGCTTGGGGATGCCCTGCGCGATGGCGGCGGCCATGCCCCCCATCTCGGCGATCTCGGCCAGATGGGCCCGCGCGCGCGCGACGAGGGACTGGGTGAGGTACTCGACGTACTCGCTACCGCCGGTGGGATCGATGCTCGCGGTCACGCCGCTCTCGTGCTGCAGCACCAGCTGGGTGTTGCGGGCGATGCGGGCGCTGTGCTCGGTGGGCAACGCGAGCGCCTCGTCGAACGAGTTGGTATGCAGCGACTGCGTGCCGCCGAGCACCGCGGCGAGCGCCTCGAAGGCGGTACGCGCGACGTTGTTGTAGGGGTCGGCCGCCGCCAGCGACCAGCCCGAGGTCTGGCAGTGCGTGCGCAACATCCACGACTTCGGATCCTTTGCGCCGACGTCGCGCATGAGCTCGGCCCACAGCCGCCGGGCCGCCCGCAGCTTGGCGACCTCCATGAACACGTCCATGCCGATGCCGAAGAAGAACGAGATGCGGGGTGCGAACGCATCGACCGCGAGCCCCGCGGCGATGCCGGTGCGCACGTACTCGAGCCCGTCGGCGAGGGTGTAGGCCAGCTCGATGTCGGCGGTCGCACCCGCTTCCTGCATGTGATAGCCGGATACGCTGATGCTGTTGAAGCGCGGCATGTGGGCCGCGGTGAACGCGAAGATGTCGCCCACGATCCGCATCGACTCCTTCGGCGGATAGATGAACGTGTTGCGCACCATGAACTCCTTGAGGATGTCGTTCTGGATGGTGCCCGACAGCTGCGCCGGAGCCACGCCCTGTTCCTCGGCGGCGACCACGTAGAGCGCGAGGATCGGCAGCACCGCGCCGTTCATCGTCATCGACACGCTCATGCGATCGAGCGGGATACCGTCGAAGAGGATGCGCATGTCGAGGATCGAGTCGATCGCCACGCCGGCCATGCCGACGTCACCCACCACGCGGGGATGATCCGAGTCGTAGCCGCGGTGGGTTGCGAGGTCGAACGCGACCGACAGGCCCTTCTGGCCCGCGGCGAGGTTGCGCCGGTAGAACGCGTTGCTGTCCTCGGCGGTGGAGAAGCCGGCGTACTGGCGGATCGTCCACGGGTGCTCGAGGTACATCGTCGGGTAGGGCCCGCGCAGGAACGGTGGGAAGCCCGGCATCGCCCCCGAAGCCTCGACGAGCTCGGCGTGGGGGCGCCACGGCACCGTGATGCGCTCGGGAGTGGTGGTCGGGCCGCGCGCGTCGACGGCTGCGGCCGCGGGCACCTCGAGCAGGGCCGCGGCGTCGTGCGCGAGCAAGCGATCGAGCGCGCTCATCGTGCACCTGCCTCCTGCGCGAGTCGTTCGAGCGCGAGCACGCCGGGCTCGGCGAGTGGATGATCGGTGCACCGATCGGGCGGCGGCCAACGGGTCGCGCCGACCAGCACCTCCTCGCCGCTGACCAGCGCGGCCACCCGCTTTGCCGCGGTGGCCGCGACGTCGCGGCGCAGCTGGGTCTGCACCGCGGGCTCGCCGAGGCCGCCGGCGGCCTCGAAGCCACGGACCCGCGCCCACGCGGCGGCCGCCAGCGCGGCGGTGGTGTCCTCGATCGCCCACGCGCCCGCCCATGGATCGGCGACGCGATCGAGGTGGCACTCGTGCTGCAGCAGCGCCACGATGTTGCGGGCCCAGCGGCCCGCGTCGTCGAGGCTCGCCGGACGGCGATCATGGGGCTCGAGCAGGATCCCGTCGGCGCCGCCGCTGACGGCGGCGAAGGCCTCGAGGCTGGCACGCACCAGGTTGGTGTCGACGTCGGTGGCGGCGCGGTTGCGTCGACCGCTGCGCGCCCACAGCTGCAGCTGCGGCGGCGCGCCGCCGAGCCGCGAGAGCACCGCGGTCACCAGCGCCCGCGCAGCGCGGAGCTTGGCGACATCGATCAGCAACGAGCCGCCCAGCCCCAGCCGCAGCATCCACGCGCCGGGCTCGGGCAACGCCGTGTGCCCCGCGCGCTCGCGGGCCCGCACTGCCACCAGCAGGCCACCGAGCGCGGCCGCGAGCTCGTCGACCGCACTCGCGCCGGCGTCGTGCCACGCCGCGCCGTCACAGGCCCACACGAACGCGTGCGGGTCGGCGACCCACCGCGCGATCGCATCGCGCGACCACGCGTCTTCGCCGATGTCACTCGCACCGCAGGGATCGATCCACGCCGTCACGCCCTCGAGACCCAACAGTCGCGACGGCTCGGCGTCGCCGTCGACGAACAGCGACAGCCCCACCGGCAGCCGCGCGCGCCACTGCAGCACGCGCTCGGGTGCAAGCCGCTGGCCGCGGCCCACCGCGAGCCACACGCCGTCGATGGCCGCCGGCAGCCACGACGGCGAGGGCCCGTCGTCGAGCGCTCGCAGCACGACCTGGGTCTTCGCGCTCGCACGCGAGGGCACCGCGCGGGTGGCCGCGTGCGGGCGGGCGGTCGCCAGCGGTGGCACGCCCACACCCTCGAGCGCGCCGCGGGTCAGCCCCGCGAGTGTGGTCTCGCCCCGCTCGACACGGGCACGCCAGGTCTCGAACTCGATCGCATCGAATGGCTCACCCACGGCGGTAGAGTGTGGCGGAAGCACCGCGCGCTTGCCTACCCCCAACGGCGTGACGAACGAGGGCCGCGAGCGCGAGCGCGACTACGGCCGCCGCTCACCACCGCCGCGGCGGCGGAAGCCGTCGAAGCGCGTCATCAGGCCTTGGAAGATCATCTCGGCCATCACGTCGCGGCCTCGCATCGAGAGGTGCTGCAGATCGGGCTCGGCCAGCGGCGGGTCGGCACGACGCCACGCGCGGATCGAGCCGGGCCCACCCATCGCCGCCACCGCATCGAAGAAGGCGCAGCCCTCGGCGAACGCCGCCTCGCGCTGGGCCGCAATCATCGCGCGGGTGTCGCGGGGGTGCACCGGCGAAGGGCCGGCGCGCACATGATCGATCACGCCGACCACCAGGCAGGCGCGGGCGCGATCGCCGGCCCGCACCAGCTGCAGCGCGGCGCGGAACTCCTGCACGAACACCGCGGGGTCGAGACCCATGTGGAAGCGACGCAGATCGTTGCCGCCGAACCCGAACACCACCAGCGCCGGATCGCGGTGGCGTACCTGCGCGGCGACGTGCTCGGCGTCGAACGACAGCAGCCGGCGGGTGAAGGCGCCGATCATCGAGATCGTGTCCCACACGACACCGGGACCGTCGGTCTCGAACACCACGCCGTAGGCGCGGGGCTTGCCGACACCGCCGTGTCGCAGCTCGAAGCGGTGCGGCCCCGGCTCGACGTGGAAGTGGTGCCAGCGCTCGATCGGTGCGTCGCTGCGGGTGTCGAGCTCGAGCCAGTCGTCGCCGTCGACGCGCGCATGCAAGGTGCCGCCCTTGGGATCCGCGCCGTACCACAGCTCGATGTGACTGACGCGGCGACCGTGGGGCCCACGACTGCGCGTGCTCACCCGCGTGGTCGCGCCGTCGCGCCCGCGGAAGACGTGGCCGCCGTAGCCGTAGCGACCGCTCGGATCGCACTTGTAGGCGATGTAGCAGACCGACCAGCCGCTCGCCGTGAGCGAGGCGGCACGGTGCTCGTAGTTGGCCGACTCGCGATCGAGCATCACGAAGCCGGCCCCGCCGTCGCCGAAACGACCTTGCATGCGCTTGCGCAGCGCGTGGGGCAGACCGTCGAGCCCGATCGAGGAATCGCCGACGTGCATCACCCGCACCAGACCGCGGCCGTCATCCTCCAGCGTCGCCAGCGCGGCGAAGAGGCCGTCGAGTGCGTGGCCGCTGGGGTCCTCGATCACGGGCGCGGGCGGGCCGGGCTCCGACACGGCGGTGGCGCACAACAGCAGCGCGTGCAGGAGTCCGGTGATCATCGCGGCGGCGCGGGTCCACTCGGCGACGCCGCGGCCCGGTCGGCATCATACGAGAACAGCAGCGCATCGCAGAGAAAGTGACCCTTCACCGCCGCGCCCTGCGGTCGCAGGTGCAGGTGATCGTCGCGCGCCAGCGACGGCACGTGGGTGACCCACGCCGCCATGCTTCCGGGACCGCCCATGAACGCCAGCTCGTCCCACAGCCCCAGCGGCTGGGCCGACTGCCAGGCCCGCAGCGCCCCGACGATCGCCGCCAGGCGTGGCCGTGGCCGCACGCCCGCGGCGTCGCGCAGCGGGAAGTCGCCGGGCCCGAGCAGCACCACGTCGGCGTCGGGTGCGGCCGAGCGCGTGGCCGCGACGTCGGCGGCGATCGCCGCCACGACCGCGTCGATCGGTTCGTCGTCGACGGCCTCGTTGCTACCGTAGGCCAGCGTGACCAGCTGCGGCGCACGGGCCTCGAGCGACGCGCGCCACAGCGACGGATCCCAGCGGTCCCAGTCGCGCGCGCGGGCGCCATCGACCCCGAGGGTGTCGACCACGACCCCGTGATCGCCCTCGAACACCGCGCCGAACAGGCGCACCGGACCACCGCCGCGCGTCGTGATGCGCAGGCGATGGGGACCCGCCGGCACCTCGATGCGCTCGCGCAGCAGTGTCGCCGTGGCCGCTGCGGTGTCGAGCACCCGCGCAGGCCCGTCGTCGATGCGCAGCTCCATGCGGCCACCGCCGGGCTGCGCCAGCGCGAACACCTCGATCCGCGTGACGGCGCGGGCCCGATCGCCGCGCGGTCGCAGCTCGACCCAGCGTCGCGCACCGCGGGCCTCGAACGCCAGCCCCGCGAGCCCCAACCGACCGTCGCCGTGGTGACCGTGCCCGACCCCGTGCAGCGTCTGCCACCCGGAGCTGGCCGCGAGCGTCATCTCGGCGTGACGCGACCACGCATGGGCGCGCCCCAGTGGCACCCAACCCGGACCACCGTCGCCGAAACGCGCCTGCAGGTACGCGCGCACGTAGGCGGTATGGGTGTCGGCCGCGGTCCCCGAGGCGCCGAACATCGCGACGCGCACGGGCTCACGATCGCTGCGTGCGAGCGCGGCGTGCAGTCGCTGCAGCGGCGCCGCCGAGCTCCCGGGCTCGATCGGAACAAACGTCCACGGCGGCGCGTCGCCGCCCTCGATGACCGCGGTGGGATCGACGGTGCCGGCACCGAGCACATGGGCGACCGCGACGGCGTGCGCGGCCGCGATCACGGGGGCGTGCTCGCCGTGCACGGGCACGAGCGGCGCGGCGGGGCCATGTGACACGTCCGCTGGCGCGGCGGGGCCCTGCTCGCCCGCGTGCAGTGCCTGGCGATGCTCCGGCGCCGCGGCGCCGGTCGGCACCGACTCGCTGCGGCAGGCGAGCGCCGATGTGAGCACCACGCCGATGCAGCCGCGCACCCGTGCACGCTGGCCGCGGATCCTGGGTGCGGTCAAGTGTCTGCTGGCAATCGCCACGCTCGGCGTCGCCTGCCACCCCGCGGTGCCGCGGCTCGAGCAGCGCGAGCCGCTGGCGCAGCACGCCGCCGCGCACACCGGTACGCCCGGCGACGACGCGGTCGTGCTCGAGCCGCTGCCGGACGCCGATCGCCGGCGACTGTTCGGTTCGCCCGCCGACGACGTCCCCGCAGAGCTCGGCGGCGTCACGCAGGACGCGAAGGGCCGCCACTACCTCACCAGCAACGAGCACGCACTGCACGCCTTCGAGCCGACCGTGCGCGGCCGCGGTGGCGGCTACCTCGGCGTCGGCAGCGATCAGGCGTACCTCTTGATGGGCTGGGCGCGCTCGAGCTTCGGCTGGCTGGTCGACTACGACCCCGAGGTCGTGCAGCTGCACGGCATCTACCGTGCGCTGCTGCTCGAGGCCGAGGACCCCGAGGCTTTCTTGGCGCTGTGGTCCCGCGAGGGCCGGCACGACGCCCACGCGGCGATCGACACCCACGCGCCCAGCGGCGACCGGGTCGAGCTGCGCGCGCTGTACCGCCGCCAACGCGCAGCGGTGGCTGCCCGCCTCGCGGAGACGGTGCAGCACACACGCGACGCCGGCGTGCCGTGCTGGCTCACCGACGTCGCACAGTTCGACCACGTGCGGGCGTTGGTCCGTGGCGGACGCACGCGCGCCATGCTGGTCGACCTCGCCGGCGAGCGGGGCCTGGCTGGCATCAGCGAAGCCGCGACCGCAACCGGCATGTCGATCGAGGTGCTCTACCTCAGCAACGCCGAGGAGTACTGGCGGCTGTACCCCAAGAACTTCCGTCGCAACCTCGCCGGGCTGCCCATGGCCGACGGCGCGGCGGTGCTGCGAACGCTACTCATCTGGCACGTCAACCGCGACTACCGCTACGTGGTGCAGCGCGCCGACAACCTCCGCGCCTGGCTGGCGCAGCGGTGGGTCGGCAACGTCTATCACCTCAGCTATCAGCGGCCCGAGCCCGAGCGCGAGGGGCTCAACCTCTTCGAGATCACCGCGTGGCCCGACGACGCGCCTTCGGCCCTGCGCGCGGCGGCGAGCCGCAAAATTCGTGAGCTCGCCGCGCTCGGCTACGGCCGCTGACGCCGGCCCCGCGACGCCGGTGAGCGCCCGCACACCCGAGGCGGTCGGCGCCACGGCCGATCGGCGTCGAAAGCCGGGGCCGCTTGGTGCAACTGGCGACCCGGTCCGTCCGTCCTCCACCATGATGGCCCGACGCGTCCCCCGTCTCGCCGCGGTGCTGCTCTCGCTGCCGCTGCTGCTGGCGACGGCGTGCAAGGACAATCGCACGCGGCTGCGCGGCACCTGGGAGCGCACCGACAACCCCGGGCAGACCATCGAGTTCGATGCCGAGCGCATGAGCCACAGCTATCCCCACGGCGGCAAGCCGATCGAAGGGCCCTACGAGGTCGTCGACGATCGCGCCGATGGCTTGCTCATCGAGCCGTCGATCGAGTTCCTCGATGGTCGCCGCCTACGCGCCGATCGCCAGCGCATCGAGTTCGTCGACGACGACACGCTCATGATGACGAACGCGAAGAACGGCACCGGCGGCACCTACGTACGTCGCAGCTGACGGGGTGCCCGCCTCGCCCCCCGCGGCGAGGGTGCCCGCGGTATCCTGCGCGCCGATGCGTGCGCGAGTGTTCGGTCCGGTCCTCTTCGCGCTGGCCTGCGGCCGCGACCCGGCCTCGGGCGGTGGCACCGACACCACCGGTGCCGTCACGGTCGCGAGCACGTGGGGCCCGGGCGACGGCTCGACCAGCGCGGGCGACGAGACCCCGGGATCGTCGGGCGACGATGCCAGCGGCGGTGATGTCAGCGGCGTCGACGACAGCGACAGCTCGAGCGGCGACCTCCCGAGCGACGCACCGCTCGCGCTGTACGTGGCCAGCGGCGCGAACCTCCACCACTTCGAGGTCGATCTCGCGACCGGTACGCCGCAACCGGTCGACGTGCTGCCGGCCGGTGAGCACCTCGGCCCGATGACCCACCGCGGCGACCTGTTGTTCATCGGCGACCTCGGGGCCCGCAGCGTCGTGGTGCTCTCGCTCGCCGCCGACGGCACACCGACATCGCTGGGCGCGGCCAGCCTCGACATCGAGGCGGTCTACCTGTCGTTGGCGGCCGGCGGTCAGCACCTGCTGGTCGCCGACTACGGTGCCAACCGCATCGCCAGCTTCGCCGTCGACGGCGGTTCGGTCGCCGAGCACCCCGCGGCGGAGCACAACGTCGGGCAGAACCCGCACGCGATCGTGCCGGCACCCGACGGCGCGTTCGTGTTCGTGCCGCACCTCGGCTCCGGCGAGATCCGTCAATACCGTTACGACGACGTCAGCGGCGCGCTCACGCCCAACGAGCCGGCGCAGGTGCAAGAGCCGACCGGTGGCCCACGGCACCTCGTGTTCGACGCCACCGCGACCCACGCCTACGTGGGCAACGAGGTCGACGACAGCGTCACCACCTGGGACTACGACGCCGCCGCCGGCCGGCTGTCGGACCCACGCACGGTCTCGACCCTACCGGGCGGCATGTCCGACGACGCCAACACCGTCGCCGAGCTGCGACTGACCCCCGACGGCCGCTTCCTGTACGCCAGCAACCGCGGGCACGACAGCCTCGCGATCTTCGCGGTCGAGGGCGGCGAGCTCACGCCGCTCGGCCACGCCGAGACCGCACCGACCCCGCGCGCGTTCACCATCGAGCCGGGCGGACGCTTCATCTACGTCGGTGGTCTCGGCGACGGCTCGCTCGTCACCCACGTGATCGCCGACGACGGCAGCCTCGGTGAGGGCGCCGTGATCGACGTCTCGCCCGAGCCGATGTGGATCGAGGCCGTGGTGCGGTGAGCGACGACGACGACGACCCGCGCATCGTCGGTGCGCCGCCCCATCCGCCGCCGTGGCCCGACGACCCTCGCTACGACCCCGCGCTGCTGGCCGCCGGCGACCGCCGCAACGTGATCGACCGCTATCGCTACTGGCGGGTCGAGGCCATCGTCGCCGACCTCGCACCGCGGCGACACGCGTTCCACGTCGCGGTCGAGAACTGGACCCGCGACGCCAACATCGGCGCGGTCGTACGCACCGCCAACGCCTTCGCGGCCGCAGCCGTGCACATCGTCGGACGGCGGCGATGGAATCGACGCGGCGCCATGATGACCGAGCGCTACCAGGAGCTGCACCACCACGACGATCTCGCGACGCTCACGGCATGGGCGGCCGCACGCGGGTTGGCGATGGTCGGCGTCGACAACCTGCCGGGCGCGACCCCTCTGCGCGCCGCCACGCTGCCGCGGGCGTGCGTGCTGATGTTCGGGCAGGAGGGCCCGGGCCTGTCGGAGGCGGCACGCAGCGCGTGTGCGCAGGTGATCTCGATCGAGCAGTACGGCTCGACGCGCTCCATCAACGCCTCGGCCGCCGCCGCCATCGCGATGCACGCGTGGTGCCTGCGCTGGGTGCCCGGCGACGACGCGACGCCTTGAGATGGCGAGGCTACTTCGCGGCCGCGGCGTAGACCCCGAGCAAGCACATCTCGTTGCTGGTGCCCAGGCCGGGCGCGACCGGTGACTGCCGGCTCGAGGTGTCCCACTCGCAGGTGATCTCGAGCTGGTCGGACGGCGAGAGCAGGATCGGGGTGTCGTACATGAACGCCTGCTGCCAGTTGAAATCCCAGCGGTCGACGTAGAGGCCGCACGACTCCGCGTCGTCGCCACTGCGCTTGATGGTCACCTGCATGCGTCGCCCGAGCGCGTGCATGTGCGGCAGCATGCCGAGCAGCTCGACCTGCGGCCACGCGCTGATGCGGCTGTCCCACTCGCGCAGGGGCGCCCGCCACTGCCACACCGTCGAGCTCTCGCCGGGCGGCAGCGTCACGCCGCCGCCGTTGAACAGCGTGGCCAGGAAGCGATCGTCGAGCGCGTTGACGGCCTCGCGCTCGACCTCGTCGACCATCGACAGGCGCAGCTCGCTCTGATCGCTGCCGCTGCCGGCGGCGAGGTTGTAGTGCATCTGCAGCACCAGCACGTAGCCGGGGTCGATGCGGATTCCCGTGCCGGCCGGGAAGTTGAAAGCGCCGCCGCCGGGCGCCCACGTCACCGGGGTCCCCTCGACCAGCACGCCGTTGCCAGCGGCACCGAAGCAGTCCCAGCCCGGCTGATCAGGGGTGCCGTCGTCGAGCGACTGCATCAGGCTGCCGTTGGTGCCGCCCAGTGGCGTGGTCGCGCTGGGGTCGACCAGGAAGCCGATCATGTGGTGGGTGACCTGGGCGTTGCCGGGCACGACCTCGTATCCGATGAGATAGCGCGCGGTGTCACCGACCTGCGGATCGACCAGGAAGCACTGGTAGTCGTCGGCCGGCCCCGCGTCGTCGGCGACCGGCGCGTAGCCGGCGGGACTCTTCAGTGTGACGATGTCGTCGCCCGCCAGCTGCTCGGGTGCGGGCGGCTGCGGGCGCGCGAGCGTGGCGTCACCCTCCGGGGCGCCGGCGTCGGCCCAGCGCTGCAGCAGATCGATCTCGTCGTCGGCGAGCCAGCGCGCGTTCGCGAAGGTGTTGCACTCGCCGGTGTTGCTGGCGACGAACGGCGGCATCTGCCGTGCGGCCGTGCTCGCCGCGATCGAGGGCGCGAGCGCGGCCGCGGTCGCGTAGTCGGTGAGATCGAACGGACCGATGCCCTCGGCGACGTGGCAGCCCTGGCAGTGCTGGGCGACCAGCGGCAGCACGTCTTCGTAGAATCGCGGCGCATCGTCGGGGACGCCGCTGCCGCTCGAGCCGGCATCGGTCGCGACCGCGGTGGTGCCGGTGTCGTCGGCGGTCGCGCCGCTCGAGTCGTCCTCGCCGCTCGCCGGCGCGGGCGCATCGGTGCAGGCGGCGAGCGAGGCGAGCACGAGCAGGGCGCGGCGGGTCGTCGGCATCACAGGGGCCAGCATGCCGTGCCGCACGGCCTGCGTGCCGCCCTTGCGCTGACCCTCGCGCGTGAAGCCACTCACGTCAGAAGAACACCGAGGCCCCCAGGCGGATCGACAACACCAGCACGTCGGCGGCCTTGGCCCAGTCGGTGTCCTGTCGATCGGGGTTCTCGAAGGTGCGTCGGGTGTGCGGCGCGAGGTAGTCCATGTCGAGCCCGAGGTCGACCGAGAAGAAGTCGACCGGAAACAGGTGCACGCCGCCGCCGACGCCGACGTTCGGGAAGATGATGTGGTTCGTCACCCGCTCGACGTTCTGGTCGCCGTCGATGTCCTCGCCGTGGGTGTCGGTGCCGCCACCGAAGCCGACCCGGCCCTCGACGTAGGGACGCACCCAGCGACCCGGCAGGAACATCCAGTGGAAGTACGGCACCAGCAGCCCGGACGAGGTGGTGGACTTGCCGTTGCGGTCGCCGACGTCGTTGCCGTCGACGAGGATCGCCGCACGGGCGCCGACCACCGCGCGGTCGCGCAAGAACACGTAGCCGAAGCCGACGCCGAAGACGTTGCGCGGCGCGAAGCCGTCGGTCGGCTTGGGGCGCCCGACGCCGAAGCCGATCGTGTTGATGCGGTCGTTGGGGTCGTTGGGATTGCCGCCGTTGGCGTTGACGTGGCTGAAGTCGAACAGGCTGAAGTCGAAGTGCAGTCGGAACCGCTTGTCCTTCGCCCCCTGCACGTTGGGCGCAGCCTCGACCGCGAGTGGTGCGAGGGCCACGGTGGCGAGCACCGCTGCGAGCGTGGCGCCGTGGCGGTTGCGACCGCGGGCCCAGCTGCGCAGGGGCATGGTCCGAGAAGCTCGACGACGAGCACGGGCGAACAGATCCATCGCGCCCGACGATGCCACGGCATAGCCCCCCGCGAAACGCGGAATCCGGCGCGCACGACAGGCGCGTGGAGCTCGCGACGCGGTTGTGGTGCTATCTTTGAATGGCCTGCGCGAAACCGGTCCAACCGGCGAGCGCACGCGTCTCACCTTGGTCTCGGGAGCTCGTCCTTGCCCCACCTTCGCGTCGCCCCGTGGTTGCTCGTCCCTGCAGCGCTCTCGCTGTTCGCCGGCGTCGCGTGTGGCACCGACATCCGCGACGAGCCCGCAGCAGCGACCGGCGTGAGCCTCGGCAGCGTCGGTGA
Source organism: Deltaproteobacteria bacterium (assembly GCA_016709225.1). Classification (NCBI taxonomy): domain Bacteria; kingdom Pseudomonadati; phylum Myxococcota; class Myxococcia; species Deltaproteobacteria bacterium. The sequence goes on from JADJEE010000001.1 coordinate 2,422,093, forward strand.
CACCGACGGCGGCACCACCCTCGGCACCGGCACCGGCGGCGTCGACAGCTCGGGTGGTGGCGCCAAGTTCGACGTCGCAGCGACCGACGGCATGGCCAGCGACTCGAGCCCCGTCGATCTCTGCAAGGTCGTCGACAACATGGACGCCGTGGGCGACTGCGAGAGCGAGGCGCCCCCGGACAGCTTCACGCCCGAGGTGCAGTGGAGCTTCGGGGCCAACGAGCAGAGCTGGGTGACGCCGCTGGTCGCCAACTTCACCGACGACAACGGCGACGGCGCCATCGACCTGTGCGACGTGCCCGACGTGGTGCTGATCTCCAACGCCGGCATCAGCTACGGCACCACCTGCTTCGTCCACATCCTCGACGGCGAGACCGGCGTGGAGCACTTCTCGATCCTCCCCACCGAGTCGGTCTCGTGCACCGCCACGCCGGCGCTGGGCGACATCGACGGCGATGGCTTGCCCGAGATCGTCGCGATCTGGAACGCCGGCGGCGTCTTCCGCCTCAAGGCGTTCGAGCACGACGGCACCGTGAAGTGGGCCAACGCCACCGACGGTGACGCCGCGGCGCAGTTCTACCGCGAGTCGGGCGCCGTCGCGTTGCACGACCTCGACGCCGACGGCGACGTCGAGATCGTCTTCAACCACGAGGTCTACGACCACCTGGGCACGCTGCTGTGGCAGTACCCCAACCCGTCGCCGGGCGAGCTCGAGGCCAGCACCGCCGCCGATCTCGACGGCGACGGCACGATGGAGGTCATCACCGGTCACTCGGCGTACCGCGCCGGCGGGCAGGTCTACTTCGAGAACTACCCCACCATCACCGCGCAGTCGATCCCGCAGGTCGGCAACCTCGACGACGATCCGCAGCCGGAGATCTTCGTGACCTCGGGCACCGGGCTATGGATGGTCGAGCACGACGGCCAGATCAAGTACGGCCCGGTGACGCCGACCGGCGTGGCGGCGAGTTCGTACCTGGTGTGGCAGCGCCCCGGCACCATCCACGACTTCGACGGCGACCAACGCTCGGACTGGGCCAGCTCGTCGCAGTCGGCCTATGCGGTCTACAAGGGTCCGAGTGCCGCCGACGTGCTGTGGCAGGTCATGGTCGCGGACTTCTCGGGCGCGGCCGGGGGCACCGCGTTCGACTTCCTCGGCGACGGCATCGCCGAGGCGATGTACGCCGACGAGCAGGCCTTCAACATCTACGACGGCCTCACCGGCGCCGTGCTGCTGACGATCCCCCGCGGCAGCCCGACCATCAGCGAGTACCCCGTGGTCGCCGACATCGACAACGACGGCTCCGCGGAGATCCTCGTGGTGTCGTCGACGGGTCTGCCCGCACTCCAGGCGATCCGCGACGTCGACGACCGGTGGATCCAAGCCCGCCGCATCTGGAACCAGCACGCGTACTACGTGACCAACGTGCGCGAGGACTCGACGATCCCGCAGCACGTGGTGCCGAGCTGGCAGGCACTGAACACGTTCCGCACCAACGCGCAGATCGAGAACGGCGGCGTGTGCGATCCGGTGCCGCCGGGCTAGCTGCTGCTGCTGCTGCCGTCGCTGCTGCTGCCGCTGCTGCTGCTGCTGCTGCTGCTGCTGCTGCTGCCCGGCGTCTCCGCCACGCACGTCCGTGCGAGCCCATCGCCCGCGAGATCGCCGTACCACCGCCCCGACGGACACCGCGTGTTGGTGAAGCTGCACCAGCCGTCTGGCTCGCACACACCCGGCTGCACGTCCTCGATGGTGCACTCGTAGTCGTGGCGGCATTGCCACGTCACCGGCTTGCACGCCGGCGCCGCGGCAAGCCCGATCCCGAAGCCGATCGTCGTGGCGAGTGCGCGCACCATCGTGGGCGTCGACAGCTTAGCGCGGACGCGCCGACAGGTACTGGTTGGGCCACACGACGCCGCGGTAGCCCTGCTCGGCGGCCGCGTGCAGCGTGAAGTACGGGTCGAACAGGTGCGGTCGTGCGAGCGCGACCAGGTCCGCGCGCCCCGAGGCCAGCAGGGTGTTGACGTGGTCCCAGCTCTGCACGTTGCCGACCGTGATGGTCGGGATGCCGACCTCGCGTCGCACCAGCTCGCTCCACGGCGCCTGGTACATGCGGCCGTAGATCGGCTTGGCCTCGCGCACGGTCTGCCCCGTCGAGACATCGAGCACGTCGCAGCCGTGCTGCTTCAGCGCGGTGGCGATCGCCAGCACGTCGTCGTCGGTGATGCCGCCCTCGGCCCAGTCGCATGCCGAGATCCGCACCGACATCGGGCGGTCCTGCGGCCACACCGCGCGCACCGCATCGAAGACCTCGAGCGGGAATCGCAGCCGCTGCGCAATGGTGCCGCCGTAGTCGTCGTCGCGGCGGTTGGTGAGCGGCGACAAGAACGTCGAGAGCAGGTAGCCGTGGGCCATGTGCAGCTCGAGCAGATCGAAGCCGGCCGCGAGCGCGCGCGTGGTCGCAGCGACGAAGTCGGCCCGCACCGCGTCCATGTCGGCGCGGTCCATCGCCTTGGGCACCACGCCGTCTTGCAGGTAGGGGATCGCCGAGGCCGCCAGCAACGGCCAGCCGCCCGCGAGCGGACGATCGTCGCCCTCCCACGGCAGCACGCAGCTGCCCTTGCGGCCGGCGTGCCCGAGCTGCACACCGATCTTCGCCGCGGCGTTGGCATGCACGAAGTCGGTGATCCGACGCCACGGCGCCACGTGGGCGTCGTCGTACAGCCCGGTGCAACCCAGGGTGATGCGCCCGTCGGCGCTGACGTCGGTCATCTCGGCCATCACCAGGCCTGCGCCACCGATTGCGCGGCTGCCCAGGTGCACGAGGTGCCAGTCGTCGGGGCTGCCGTCACGCGCGGAGTACTGGCACATCGACGACACCACCACGCGGTTGGGCAGCGTCAGACCGCGCAGGCGCAGCGGCGTGAACATCGGCGGTGGCGTCGCCTGATCGAGCCCGACCCCGGCCTGGTGCGCGAAGTGGCGGTCGACCTGCGCCACGAACTCGGGGTCGCGCAGACGCAGGTTGTCGTGGGTGACCCGCTTGCTGCGCGTCATCATGCCCATCGTGAGCTCCAGCGGATCGGCGTCGCGCAGACGATCGATGTGCTCGAACCACGCCTGGCTGGTCTCGGCGGTCTTCTGCAGCTTCGCGACCTCGACCCAGCGCGCGGCCTGGTAGGCCGCCAGCGCGCTCGGCACGTCGCCGTGCTCCCGCAGCGCGGCGACCAGCGCGATCGAATCTTCCATGGCGAGCTTGGTGCCCGAGCCGATCGAGAAGTGGGCGGTGTGGGCGGCGTCGCCGATCAGCACCACGTTGCCGTGGTGCCAGGTGCCGTTGCGGACCCGGCGGAAGTTGATCCACTCGCTCTTGTTGGTGAGCAGCCGCGCGCCCGCGAGCTCGGCCGCGAAGGTGCGCTCGCACCACGCCACGCTGTCGGCGACCGACATGCGATCGAACCCCAGCGCCCGCCAGGTGCGCTCGTGGGTCTCGACGATGAAGGTGCTGTGGGTCGCGTCGAACGGGTACGCATGCACCTGCACCAGCCCGAACTCGGTGCGCGTGATGAAGAACTTGAACGCGTCGAAGGCTCGATCGGCGCCGAGCCAGATGAACTTGGCTGCACCGGGCACGATGTCGGGGCGGAAGTGCTCGGCCATCGCGGTGCGCGTGCGGCTGTTGATGCCGTCGGCGGCGACCACCAGGTCGGCGTCGCCGAACGCCTCGGGGCCCGGCACTTCGTGCTCGAAGCGCAGCTCCACGCCGAGCTCGACGCAGCGCTGCTGCAGGATCGTCAGCAGCCGCTGCCGCGCGATGCCCGAGAAGCCGTGCCCGCCCGAGTTGATCACGCGGCCGCCGAAGTGGGTGTCGATGCGATCCCAGTGCACGAAGCCGTCGGTGATGCGCTGGTGGGTCTCGACATCGGCCTGCAGGAAGTTGCCGAGCGTCTCGTCGGAGAACACCACGCCCCAACCGAAGGTCTCGGCGTCGCGGTTGCGCTCGACCACGACGATCTCGTGGGACGCACCGCTGCGCCGCAGCAAGAGCGCGAAGTACAACCCCGCAGGACCACCACCGATGACTGCAATCTTCACGTCGTTGCCCTCGTTCTTCGGGGCGTGATGGTAGCGGCCGGGCGCCACGGCTGTCGCGATGCGGCGGGGGGATCGGGCGGCACAGCCTGCGCGCACTCGCGTCGCGCGGGTGAGAACCTTCACGCCTGACGCGCGAGCACGGCGCGGGACGGCCAGCACGCGTCGCACCCCACGCGGCCGCGCGGGCGTCAGGCCTCGAAGCCGCCGCCGCCGATGAACTCGCGGAGGATCGAGTTGGGCGGCACGTGGTCGGGATAGATCGTGACGAACTGATCGAGCAGCTCGAGCAGGCGGAACGCGGTGGCATAGCTGGCGTGGGCCGGTGGCACCTCGAGCAGGTAGCGCTCGGCGTAGACCCGCAGCACCGCGGGCTCGTAGATGAGCGACGAGTCGAACACCGCGTGCGCGCGGCCCTGGTGGGGGAAGATGTGGCGGCGCTCGCCGTCACGCACCGAGGGCCAGCGCGCGATGGTGGCGGCCGCGTCGGTGCTGCGGCCGTGACGATCGCGGACGATGCGACGCAGCAGCCGTAGATCCGAGGCATGCAGGCGTGTGAGCGCGTCGAAGGGCAGCTGCGCCAGCGGGTTCACGAAGATGCGAAAGATGCGACGCTCGTCGACCGCGCCGAGCAGCGCGGGGTTCAGGCCGTGGATGCCCTCGACGAGCAGGACCTCGGTGCCACCGAGGTGGATCTCGGGGCCACCGGCCGGAGCACTCTGCCCGGTGTGGAAGTCGTAGCGGGCGGTGTGCACGTGCTCGCCGTCGAGCAACGCCCGCACGTGGTCGCGCAGCAGGTCGAGGCGGAGCGACGAGAGCGCCTCGAAGTCGTAGTCGCCGTCGGAGCCGCGGGGCATCGCGTCACGATCGGCGTAGTAGTCGTCGAGCGAGAGGCCCTTGGGCACCACGCCGTCGACCTGCAGCTGCACCCGCAGTCGCTCGATGAAGGTGGTCTTGCCCGACGACGACGGGCCTGCGATGCAGACCACGCCGATCTCGCCGCGCCGCGCCGCGATCGCGTCGGCGATCTGGCCGATGCGCTTCTCCTGGTAGCCCTCCGCCACGCGGATCAGCTGCGACACGCGACCACCGATGCACGCGCGGTTGAGTGCCGCCACGCTGCGGGCCCCGAGCGTGTCGAGCCAGTGCAGATGATCGCGCAGCGCCGGCGCACCGGCGCGCGCGGCCGCACAGGCGGCGGCCTGGCCGGCGGGCGCCAGCGGTGCCGGTGCGTCGCCGCGATCGGACGCGGGGTCGATGACCCCGTGCACGAGCAGGAAGCCGTCGAGATCGGGCAGCAGACAGAACTCGCCGAGCATGCCGGTACGGGGCGCGAGCGCGCCGAAGCGCGGCGCGAACACGCGACCGTAGGACGACATCGCGACCGCGGCGTGGCGGCGGGTCTCGAGCAACGCCGCGGCGTCGTGCCAGCCGGCCGCGCGCAGATGCTCCCGCGCGTCCTCGACCGACCACCACTGCTCGAGCAGCGGCAGATCGCGATCGACCAGCGCGATCATCTCGCCCGTGAGCGCCGCGACCAGCAGGTCGAGCGGCTCCGTGGCGCCCGCGACCGCGACCGCGACTGCGTAGCCGTGCGAGTGCTCGATCGACAGCCGCACGCCCGGCCGCGCCCGTGCGGCGGCTTCGAGCAGCAGCAACCCCACGCTGCGTCGGTGGATCCGCGCGCCCTCCCAGTGCCCGGTGGTGATCGGCGCGAGCTCGGCGTCGGACCACACGCGCGTCACCAGCGAGTACGGCCGGTGGTCGATGAGCCCGGCGACGGTGAGCTCGCCGTCGACCTCGGCGGGTAGGAGTTCCCCTAGTGGGGTCCCCGCGCGAACCGTGTGCGCGCCGCCATCGCGTCGCACGGTGACGTGGGTGCGGCCCGCCGGGCCGGGTGGGGACACGCGATCGAGCGGTCGATCCATGGCGTGGTCGCAGTCTCGCACGAACCCGCGGCGGTCGACGTGGCGCTCGTGCGTTCGCGTGGGTGCGGCGGTACCGAGGCGGTGGCCGCCGACGCGCGGACGTTGCCGATGCCCGAACCGCGGTGCTAGCCTTCCCCCCACGTGGTGGACTCGTTGCGTGGCGCGGTCGTGTTCCGGATGGTGCTCGGCGTGGCGGCATCGTGCGCGCTGACGGCTTGTGACAGCCAGCACGGGACCACGCCGTCCGACGACGGCTGGCAGCTGGTCCAGCGTGACCTGCCGGGCGCGCTGCTCTCGGTGTGGGGCCGTGCCGACGACGACGTCTGGGCCGTGGGCGCGGACGCGCGCGATGGCAGCGGCCCGCTGGTGCTGCACTTCGACGGCGACGCCTGGACGCGGGTGTCGACCGGGCTCACGCAGGGCGATCTGTGGTGGGTGTTCGGCACCGGCGATGGCACGATCTACTTCGGTGGCAACGGCGGCGTGATCGTTCGGCACCGCGCCGACACCTACGAGGTCATGGACACCCCTGGCACGGGCACGGTGTACGGCATCTGGGGCGCAGGCCCGGATGACGTGTGGGCCGTCGGCGGTGACTCGGACGCCAGCGGTGGCTTCGCGTGGCGGCTGGTCGGCGACGGCTGGCAGGCCGAGGCCTCGCTGCCGGCCGACGTGCCCACCAACGCGGCGCTGTGGAAGGCCTACGGCACCGCCGCCAACGACGTGTGGCTGGTCGGCAGCAACGGCGTGTCGCTGCACTGGGACGGTGCCGCGCTGACGCCGGGCGACACCGGCGTGGGCTCGTCGCTGTTCACCGTGCACGAGCACGGCGGGCTGTGGGCGGCGGTCGGCGGGCTCGCCAGCGGCATCATCGTCGAGTCCGACGACGGCACGAGCTGGCACGACGTGACGCCAACGCCCCCGCCGATGGGCCTCGCCGGTGTCACGCTCGGCGACGACGGCACCGGCGTCGCGGTTGGGTTCGAAGGAACGGTCTACATCCGCCATCAAGGCATGTGGGTTGTCGAGGATCCCGGACTGCGCGTGCGTCAGAGCCTGCACGGTTCCTGGATCGATGAAAGTGGCGGACTCTGGGTCGTCGGCGGGCAGACGCTGACGTCACCGCTGTCCGAGGGCGTGTTGTTGCACCGCGGCGCCGCGGTGCCCGAGGGAGGCATATAGCGATGCGACGTGGCTTGATGCAGCAATGGGTGTGGTGCTTGGCGTGCGCAGCCGCGGCCGGCTGTGACGGCGGTGACGACGAAGACGTCGATCGCTCCTGTCGCAACCTCGCCTCGGGGGCGGCCTGCACCTGGCTCGGCATGGCCGAGGAGGGCTACAACGGCGACGGCGAGCACCGTCGCAAGACCTACGTGAACCAGCCCCAGGACCTGCTGTTCCTCGACGACGGCACCGCGTGGTTCACCGACTTCAACAACTTCCTGGTCCGTCGCGTGCTCCCCGACGACAGCGTGGAGAGCATGGTCGGCTCGGTCGATCCGCTGTTCCCCGGCGACGGCCCGTTCGACGGCATCCGGCCCGAGGGTGCCGAGGGTCATGACTGGCTGCTCAACCACCCCACCAACCTGCTGCAGGAGAGCAACGGCAACGTGCTCGTGGTCGCGTGGCACAACCACAAGCTGCTCGAGGTCGACGCCGACACCGGCTACACCAAGGTCATGTGTGGCGGCGGAGCCGGCTTTGCCGGCGACGGCGGACCCGCGGCGATGGGCGCGTTGTTCCGCCAGGTCAACGACGCGACCTACGATCCGGCCGGCAACCTCTACCTCGTCGATCAGCAGAACGGACGCATCCGCCACATCGATCCGGCGGGTGTCATCGAGACCATCGCGGGCGACGGCATGATCGGCACCAGCGGCGACGGCGGCCCAGCTCTGATGGCGCAGTTCTCGTGGCAGCGCGGCTCGAACCCCAACCCCAGCGGTGGGATCCTCTTCCACGAGGGCAAGCTCTACATCACCGACACCGACCAGCACACGATTCGCGTGATGGACCTGGCGGCCGGCACGATCGATCGCCTCGCCGGCACCGGCACCGCGGGGGACAGCGGCGACGGCGGGCCCGCGACCATGGCCCAGCTCCGCAGCCCCCGCGATCTCGAGCTCGGCCCCGACGGCCAGCTCTACTTCGCGGACACCGACAACGGCAAGGTCCGCGCGATCGATCTGGTCAGCGGCACCATCCGCACGGTCGTCGGGACCGGTGAGCTCGGCCTCGACGAGGACGACGGCCGGCCTGCGACGCAGACCCGCCTGCGGCGTCCGTTCGGCATCGCCTTCGATCCCGAGGGCAACCTCTACGTGATGGACACGCTCAACTCGCGGATCGTGAAGGTGGCCAAGTGAACGCGATCAAGCCGACCCTGCTCCTGTCGCTCGCGCTCGGCGTCGTCGCCTGCGAAGAAGAGGCGAAGCACTGCAACCCCGACGTCGTGGGCGACATCTGCACCATCATCGGCAGCGGCGAGAACGGCTACGACCGCGAGGCCGACTCCACGGTGTTGCCGGCGCTCGCGGCCAAGTTCGCGCTGCCGCAGGACACCTTGACCGCGCCCGACGGCAGCATCTACGTGCTCGACTGGAACAACCACCGCCTGCGTCTGTTCGACCCCGACGCGCGCACGGTCGAGTGGGTCGCCGGTCGCGGCGAGCTGGGCGGCAGCCTCGACGATCCCGCGAACGGTGACTTCAACCACCCCACCAACATCATCTTCGACCCGAGCGGCGATTCGATCGTGATGGCGGCGTGGCACAACAGCAAGATCCGCATGATCGATCGCGCCACCGGTGCCGTGACCGACGCCTGTGGCGACGGCAAGCGGGCCTACTTCGGCGACGACGGCCCGGCCAGCACGGCCTCGCTCGACCTGCCGGCTTCGATCGCCTACGACCCCGAGGGCAACCTCGTGATCATGGATCAGGCCAACCAAGTGCTGCGCGCGGTCGACCACGCCGGCAACATCTCGAAGCTCGCCGGGCGCTGCATCATCGACGCGCCCGCGCCCGGCGGCCCCGGGCCCTGCCCCGACGGCGAGGAGCCGGTCGAGTGCCCCGGCGGCGACAACGGACCCTCGGGCAAGTACACCTGCGGCGATCCGATGATGTACTGCGGCAAGCCGTGCACGCCGGGCTACTCGGGCGACGACATCCCCGCCAGCGAGCTGCGGATGTCGCAGCCGTTCGGGCAGTCGGCGTCGCCGGCGGGCCGCATCGTGTTCTCGCCCACGGGTGAGCTCTACTTCGCCGACACCGGCAACCACCTCATCCGTCGCATCGACGCCGACGGCGTGGTGCACCGCGTCGCCGGGCAGCCGCCGAAGGACGGCGCGCCGCAGAGCGGCTACGCCGGCGATGGTGGTCCGGCGCTCGACGCCAAGCTGTCGTTCCCGGTCGACCTCGCGTTCGGCGACGACGGCACGCTGTACTTCACCGACGTCCGCAACCACTGCGTGCGGGCGATCGATCCCAGCGGCACCATCGACACCGTGGTCGGCGTGTGCGGCGAGCACGGCTTCGAAGGCGATGGTGGTCCGGCCGGCGAGGCGCTGCTCAACCTGCCGTTCGGCATCGAGTACGCCGACGGTCGGCTGCTGGTCTCCGACACCGGCAACAACGTCATCCGACAGGTGCCGCTGCCGTGACGCGAGGTGGTGGACGACCGCTCGCACTGGTCCTCGCCGCCCTGGCGGCGCTGGCCGGTGCGTGCGAGCCCGACCCGCATGCGCCGCCCGCCCCCGAGCCGCTGCTGCCCGAGGACTGGGCCGCGCGCTACACCGAGGTACGGCCGTGCATGCCGAGCGGCGATCACGATCTCGACAACGTGCGGATCGTGGTCGACGACGCGGCGCTGGGGCCCTACCTCGATCGCGACGCACCGTTCCCGGTCGGCGCGGTGGTGGTGAAGCCGCAGTACGACTTCGGCGACACCACCTGCAGCGGCGACATCGTGCGCTGGACGATCATGGTCAAGCGCGAGGCTGGCAGCGCGCCCGACCAGCTCGACTGGCACTGGCAGACCATCGATCCCGATCGCACCGTCGTCGACGAGGACCTGCCGCGGTGCATCGCGTGCCACACCGGCTGCGGCGTGCCGCCGGACGGCTACGACGGCACCTGCGCGATCCTGCCGTGAGCGCCCGCCGCGGCTACCGCAGGTCGATCCGTCGCACGCGCGAGTTGGATTGGTCGGCGAGCAGCAGCCACGCGCCGTCGTCGTCGCGGGCGAGCGACACCCGCGCGAGGTAAGCGAAGCTCGCGTCGATGGCGGGGCCACCATCGCCGCCGCTGCCCTCGCGACCGTCGCCGGCGACGGTGGTGATGACGCCCGCGTCGTCGACCCGTCGGACGCGGAAGTTGCCGCGATCGGCGACGAACAGCTGCCCGCTGTCGTCGTCGAACGCGACGCCGTAGGGCTGCGACAGCTGGGCCGCGCGGGCGGGGCCCTGGTCGCCGGCGAAGCCCTCGCCGTGGCCGCCCGCGACGGTGTCGATGGTGCCGTCCGGCGCGACCCGGCGCACCGCATGGTTGAAGGTATCGGCGATGTAGAGGTTGCCGGCGTCGTCGAGCGTGAGCGCGGTCGGCCACTGCAGCATCGCGGCCGTGGCGGGGCCACCGTCGCCGCCGTAGCCCTTCTCGCCGGTGCCCGCGACCGTGGTGACGTTGCCATCGGCGACGCGGCGCACGCGGTTGGCCAGCGAGTCGGACACGTAGATGCTGTCGTCGGGCGCGACCACGATGCCGTCCAGCTGGATGAAGGAGGCCGCGATCGCCGGACCGCCATCGCCTTCGTCGCCGACCACACCGACCTCGTCGGTGCCCGCGATCACCCGGAGCGTGTCGTCGTGCTCGAGCACGATCACCCGCGGGTCGTGGTACGAGACGAACACCACGCGGCCGTCGGCGAGGAAGTCGAAGTCGATGGGGTTCTCGAGTGGGGTCTCGAGCGGCGGCGCGGTCACGTCGGCGACCGCATGGAAGCCGTTGCCGATGCGGGTGTGCAGCAGGCCGGCGTCGTCGATCACCCGCAGCCGATGGTTGTTGAAGTCCATCACCCAGGTGCGCGCGTCGGGGCCCACCCGCGCGGCGGACGGCAAGAACAGATCGCAGGCGGTGGCCTTGCGACCGTCGCCGTCGAAGCCCAGCTCACCGGTGCCCGCGACCGGACACACCGCGCCCGCGCGCGCGTTGCAGGGCGGCTCGGCCTCGCAGGCCGCGAGCAAGAGCGCGGCCGCCGGGATCACGCGCGCAATCACGGCGCGTCCCCGTCGTCGACCAGCGTCTTCCAGTCGAGCAGGTTCCACGAGTTCACGCCGTGGTTGTGGATGTGCACCTGCAGCTCGGTGCCCTCGGGCAGCTCTTCGTCGATCTCGAGGTCGCCGCGGAACATGCCGTAGGGTCCGGGGATCGCGGCTGTGGTGTGCCAGAGGATCTCGCCGTCGATGGCGACGCCGACGAAGCCTTCGCTGGGCATCGGCGCCTGCAGCTCGTCGTGCCAGCCGCGGATGCCGAGCACGTCGCCGACCCGCAGCACCGACGCGCTCGGCTGGGCGACGGTGGCGTAGTCGCACAGGCCGGTCTTGATCTCGAACGACAGCCCCAGCTGTTCGATGCCGACCCCGGTGGGGTCGCAGGTCACATCGGCGGGGCGCATGGCCGCGAAGGCATCCTGCGCGGGATCTTCGACCCGTCGCCAGCCCCCGAACGGCGCCACCAGCCGCGGCTCGGCTGGCGGCGGGGTCGGCTCGGCCGGACACGCGGCGGCCAGCCATGCCACTGCCACCAGCTCCACGCCCGCCACCGGGTGCCGCCATCGTCCCAGCCCTGCCACCACTTCTCGAAGCAAGCATAGCGTCGAACCCTCGGCGCGTGCGAGGTCCGGGGAACGCGTGCGAGCCCGAGAGCGCGCTCGCGACGACGGGCGCGGCCCCCACCATCGTGCGCGAGGCCGGAGCAGCGGGCGAGGACCAAGGGGGGCGCGCCCGTCGTATGCTGGGCGCGGCTTGCCCCGCTCGGACACACGCCTGCTCGCCGCCGTGGTGTGCTCGGGCTTCGCTGCGCTCGGCTACGAGATCGTGTGGACGCGGCTGCTGACGCCGATGCTCGGCAGCGAGACCTTGGGCGTGCTCGCCACCTTGGCGGGCTTCTTCGGCGGCATGGCCGTGGGCGCGCTCGCGCTGCACCGACGCGCGGCCATCGGCGCCGATCCGCTGGGGCTGTTCGTGCGGCTCGAGCTGGCCGCGGCCGCGTTCGCGATCGTGAGCCCGTACCTGCTGCACGCCCTGGGCGAAGCGATCCCGCGGTGGATGGGCCCGCACGCCGGTGATCAGGGCAACCCTGGTGTGCTCGCGGCCGCGATCGCGATCGCTGCGCTCACGATGATGCCCGGCACGCTGTGCCTCGGCGCGACGTTGGCGTGCGTGACCGAGGCCCGTCGTCGCGCGTGCGTCGGCGACGACGATGGCCGCGGCGTCGCGCGGCTGTACGGGGCCAACACGGCAGGCGCGGTGCTCGGCGCGCTGCTCGGCGTGCACGTGGTGGTGCCGACCCTGGGCCTGGGCGGCGGTGCGATCGCGCTGGCCTGTGCGGGCGCGGGCGCGGCCGCGCTGGCGCGCAGCTGGGGTCGTCAGCAGCCGGCCGCCCGCGCGCCGCCGAAGCACGACGAGGCCCCAGCGATTTCGGCCGAGCGCGACCCCGATCCCGATGCCCGCGAGCCGCTCCCGCTGCTGGTGCTGGTGTTCGGTGCCGGCATGGTCGGCGTGGGCCTCGAGGTCATCGGCACGCTGGTGCTGTCGCAGCTGTTCGAGAACACCATCTACACCTTCGCGAACGTGCTCGCGGTGTTCCTCGCCGGCACCGCGATCGGAGCCTGGGCGTGGGGCGCCCGCGGCCCCGCGCTCGCCCACGGACGGCCGGCGACCGCGGCCGCGGTGCTGCTGCTGGCGCTGGCGCTGTCGACGGTGGTCGCCGCGATCGCGCTCGCGCAGGCCGATGCGATCGTGCAACAGCTCGCCCCCGACGGATCGAGCGCGTCGCGACACCAGCTGGCAGAGCTGACCGCGGCGGGCTGCGTGTTCGGGGTGCCGACCGTGTTGATGGGCGCGCTGTTCAGCCACACGATGGGCCTGGTCGCGCCCTCGGGGCTCGGTCGCGCCTATGCGCTCAACACCGTCGGCGGTGCGATCGCACCGTTCGTGTTCGGGGTCTGGGCGCCGATCAGCCTCGGCTATCGCGACGCGTTCTACCTGGTGGTCTACGCCTACCTGCTGGTGTTCGGCGTGTTCACGTGGTTCCGCCGCTTCCGCCCGCTGCAGCAGATCGGCGCGATCGTGGTGGTGGTGGCCGCGACCGCGCTGGGCCCGAGCTCGATGGTGTTCGTCGCCCCGGACGAGGGCTGGCGCGTGATCTCGCAGCGCGAGAGCGCGATGGGCCTGGTGGTGGTGAGCGAGCGCATCGAGCCCGAGCGCAGCGACGCCAAGCGCAGTGGCGCCACGCCGCTGCGCCGGCTGCAGATCGGCAAGCACTTCCGCATGGGTGGCGCGCTGTCGTTCGGCGAGCGCCGCATGGGCCAGCTGCCGCTGCTGCTCGCGCCGCAGGCCAAGACGGCGCTGTTCCTGGGCCTCGGCACCGGCGCGACGCTGGGTGCGGTGCGCAGCTTCGATGGGCTCGAGCGCATCGATGCCGTCGAGCTGTCGCCGGCCGTGCTCGATGCGCTGCCGAGCTTCGCGAGCACCAACGCCGACGTCACGAACGACCCACGCGTGCACCTGGTGGCCGCCGACGCGCGCCGATTCGTCGCCGCCAGCCCCGAGCGCTGGGACGTCATCGTCGCCGACCTCTTCCACCCCGGCATCGACGGCGCCGGCAGCCTCTACGCCCGCGAGCACTTCGAGCACGTGCGCGAGCACCTGCGCGAAGGTGGCCTGTTCGCGCAGTGGCTGCCGCTGCACCAGCTCGACCTGCGCACGCTGCCGATCGTCGCGTGCACGTTCCAGGCGGTGTTCCCCGACGCGCACGCGTTCCTCGGCATCTACAACGTGCGTACGCCTGCGCTCGCGCTGGTCGCTCGCAGCGGCGGCGAGCCGCTGCGCATCGAGGTCGACGCGCTCGCGGCGAAGCTCCGCGCGCCGGTCTACGCCGAGCTGCTGATGCAGGACCCGCGCGATCTGCTGGCCTCGCACCTGCTGGGCCCCGCGGGACTGCGGGAGTTGTGCGGCGACGCGCCGCTCAACACCGATCTGTGGCCGCGCATCACTCTGCTGGCCCCCGAGGTCGCGTACGAGGGCATGGGCACCCACGCCCGCGAGAACCTCGCGCGCGTGCTCGAGCTGCGCGAGCCGTTGGCGCCCGAGCTGGTGATCGCCAGCGACGATCGGCGCGCCGCCGTGCTCGCCGACATCGACCGCTTCGGCGACGCGCTGGCGGCGTACCTGCGCGGTGAGTCCCTGCGCGCCGATGCCGAGGACGAGCACGAGGCCGCCGGCCGCAGCGGCGCGCCGCCCTTCCCGGCCGACGCGATCGCGGCGTGGCGCGAGGCCTTCGCGGCTGCGCCCGAGTTCACCGCCGCGCGCGGCATGTTGGTCGAGGCCGCGCGTCGCGACCCTGCGATCGCGGAGCAGGTGCTGCCCGAGCTGCTCGCGGCGCTGCCCGACGACCAGCGGCTCTGGCAGCTGTGGCTCGCGCACCTGCGTGCCAGCGGTGACACGGCGCGCTTCGAGGCCGCGCTGGCCGAGGCCAAGGCGCGCTTCGAACCGCAGGCGGGGCCGTGACGCGGGCGAGAGTGGCACTCACAGGTGCTCGGCGACCCAACGCCCCCATGCTCCGCGCGCTGCTCGTGCTCCTGCTCGCGGGCTGCAACGTGGTGCACCTGCACGAGCGCGCGATGATGCGGAGGGCTGCGACGGCCGGCCTCGTCCACGCCGAGCACCGCTTGGGCCGCGATTCCCTCGCGGTGTGGCGCGGCGGTCACGGGCGCCCGCTGCTGCTGCTGCATGGCTTCGGTGCCTCTGCGTTGTGGCAATGGGACCATCAGCTGCGCGAGCTATCGCGCCGTCACGAGTTGGTCGTGCCCGACCTGCTGGGCTTCGGCGGCTCGAGCGGACCGGACGGCGATCCATCCCTCGATCACCAGGTGCGCGCGCTGATCGGTCTGCTCGACGCGCTGGACATCGAGCAAGCCGACGTCGTCGGCGTCTCGTACGGCGGATTGGTCGCCTACGCCCTCGCCGGCGCCCACCCGGACCGTGTCCGACGGCTCGTCATGGTCGACTCGCCGGGCCACGCGTGGTCCATCGACGATCATCGCGCGATGCTGGGACGCTTCGCAGCAGAATCGGCGGCCGCGCTGTTGGTGCCCGATACGCCCGCGGGCGTCCGCACCCTGGTCGGCATCGCATCGCATCGTCCGCCGCGGCTGCCCGATGCGGTCGCGCGTCGTGTCGTCGCCGAGCTCTACGACCCGCATCGCGCCGATCAGCGCGCGTTGCTCGATCACCTCGAGCGCGAGCTCGAACGACTCGCCGCGACGCTCGCTCGGCCCACGCAGCCGACGCTGGCGATCTGGGGCGCGCACGATCCCGTGTTCCCGATCGAGGTCGGCCGACGCCTCGCCGCCGACCTCGACGCGCCGCTGGTCGTCATCCCGCGCGCGCGACACCTGCCCAACGCCGAGCACCCGCGCCGGTTCGTGGCCGAGCTCGAGGCCTTCCTCGACGAGACCGACCGCGAACCCGGCCGCGCACGGTAGCCATGGGACGTGTCGACGCTCTCGTCGGGCGTCACTTGGTCGCGCGCGCCCGGGTTCGCGGCGGAATCGAGCGCATGCGCGGGTTCCCATGACGTGCTCGCGGTCACGACGGTCGCGCAGGCCTCCGAATGCGTCACGGGATCGGGGCTCGCGGGGCCGATACAGGGCAAGAGGACGCCACCGCACCCATGCCGATCAGGATTCCGCATCGCTCCCTCGTGCTGCCGCTGACCCTCGTCGCGTGCATGAACACCACCCGCGACGAGGGTTCGCCGTTCGACGGCGCGGGCACCGACAGCCACGGCCCTGCAGCACCGACCACTGCCTCCGGGTCGCCCTCGGCCGGTGACGACGGCGTCGACGATGGCAGCGACGGTGGTGGCCCACCCAGCCTCGACGTCGGCAGCCCCGAGTCCGGCGACGGCGCGGGCGAAGGCGGCGAGTGTCCGCCGCTGCCAGGCGGCAATGCCGAGCTGCACGGCATCGTCACCGCACCCAACGGCGAGCTTCCGATCAGCGGCGCACTCGTGTGGGTGCAAGACGAGCCACCCGACGGCGTGCCCGACGAGGTCTACTGCCTCGAGTGCATCGAGGTGCCGTGCGACACGCCGCACGCGATCACCGGCGCGGACGGCAGCTTCTCGCTGTCGGCCGTGGCGGGATCGCAGTGGCTGGTCGTGAGCAAGGGCCAGTTCATGCGCGCGACCCCGATCGAACTCGCCGCCGGTGGACAGGCGGCCGCGTCCGAGTCCACCCGGCTGCCCAACCGGCGTGCGCCCGACGAGGGCCAATGGATGCCCAACATCGCGTTGGCGTGGGGTGACTACGATGCGCTGCAGGACGCGCTCGCAAAGCTCGGGCTCGGCGAGCTCGACGGCAGCGGCCAGCACCTCGCACCCGGCACCGAGGCCTTCGACGTCTGGGACAACCATGCCGACAACTTCGGGTCGACGCCGCAGAACCCGATCACGACCATGTCGATGGGCACGCTCGAGGCATTGGTCAGCGACGCCGATGCGCTCTCGAAGTACCACATCGTGTTCGTACCCTGCGCGTCGGGCAACGCTGCCTTCACCCCGGCCCAGCTCGACAACATCCGTGCATGGGTCGCCGCCGGCGGAAAGTGGTACGTCGCCGACTGGTCGCTCGCCTGGCTCGACGAACCTTTCGGGCAGTACCAGACCTTTTGGCAAGACGGCTGGTCGGGAGGTCCCTACCTCGACGCCTTCGACACCAACGGCACCGTGCTCGACGATGCCCTGCTCGCGTGGCTCGACGCGCTACCGCCCTCGCTCGCCGACATCAACCCGCTCAATCCCGGTGGTGGCCACCCCACGCTCGGCCAGCTGCCCCACGTGCCGCTCGAGGATCTGTGGTCGACGATCGAGAGCACACCGCCGGTGCTGGTCGACGATGGCCAAGGCAACATGATCGACGTCGGCCACAAGGTCTGGATCGAAGGCCCCGGCGGCGGCGAGGACGGTGCGCCTGCCGACCAGGCGTGGCCGCTCACGGTCACCGGCGAGTACGGCTGCGGCAAGATCCTCTTCACCAGCTACCACACCACCGAGTGGGAGACCTACGTCGGCCTCTCGCCACAGGAGCTGGTGCTCATGTACCTGATCCTCGAGATCGGTACCTGTCAGGTGCCGCTGCCACCGCCCACGCCGGCGGGCTGACGCGGAGCCAATGTCACCATCGCTTCGGCCGCGGTGCGATGGCTCGCCGGCGTCGCGTCGAACTGGGCATTTGGTCGCTCCGCAACGCACGACCGATGGCGATCGCCATCGGCGTGAGCTGCGGGCGCGCGCCGACGTCGCCCGTCTACCGACTCCCGTCTCCCGTCTGTTGCGGAGCGTTGGTACCCTTCAGGCGTTCGTCCTGCTGAGTTGGATGGGCGCATGACCGAGTCAGTACCCACCCCACCCTTGCCCGTGAGCCGCAAGGCCGACGACGCAAGAGGAGCAGGAATGAGACGAATCATTCTGACATTCGCGCTTGGGACCATGTCCTGCGACCACGCACCGAGCGACCATGATGACGGCAACTCGGCGCTCGCGACCGAGACCGGCACGAGTGGCAACGCTACGCCCTGTGACGAGATCGGCGGCACCGTGCCGGCAACCTGTTCCGAGTGGCTCGTGGCTCGATGCGCTGCCCTCACGGCCAGCGAGTGCGAAGGCTTCGCGACGCTCGACACGCCTGCCGGCGAGCTCGGCTGCGCGCTCGCGGAGCCGCTGGTGCCCGGCAACGCCTGCGCCGCCGATCCACCGATCTGCGTGGCCGCGCTGCACACCGGCGAAGGACCCCAAGGGCCGCTGTGGTTCTCCGGCGACGACGTCTATCGCGTCGAGTGTGACGGCACCGCGCTGCCCTGCCCTGCGGTGATCATGCTCGGCTGGTCGGCCTGCGGGATCGAAGCCGGCGCACCCGGGACCTGCGAGTGCACGTAGGAGCGGCGCGTCACCCGGGCAGCGGCTCGCCGTCGCGGTCGACGTGGCGCGTCGCGAGCTCGAGACCGATTCACGGCGCGCCGCGGCCCTCCCTCCACCAACGCACGAGATCGGCGAACGCGCCCGGTGCCTCGGCGATCGCCCGGCGCAGGGTCGCCTCGTCGCACGGCAGCTGCTCGACATGGCCCTCGTCGGACCACTCGACCACGAGCTGACCGTCGCACACCGCGTAGGTCGGGAAGATCCGCCCACCGCCGATCTGGAACCGCTGCCCGTCGTGCAGCGCCGCCAGCACGTCCTCGTACGTCGCGTCCGTCACGGGATCCACGGTAGCGCACCGCCGGCGGTCGCAGGGTCCGGCGGCCCGCGCCCCGGTGGCGCGACACCCGTCGACGCCCGCCCCCGACCGTCACGCGACCGGCTTGGCCATCGTCACCAGCTCTTCGGCCGCGGTGGGATGGATCGCCAGCGTCGCGTCGAACTGGGCCTTGGTCGCGCCGCAGCGCACCGCGACCGCGAAGCCCTGCACCATCTCGGGCGCGTCGGGCCCGACGATGTGCACGCCGAGCACGCGGTCGCTGACGTCGTCGACCACGAGCTTCATCATCATGTGCTGCTCGATGCCGGCGAAGGCCTGCTTCATGGGTCGGAAGCGCGTGCGATAGATCCGCACGGCCCCACGCGCGCGCGCCTGGGCCTCGGTCAGACCGACCACGCCGCAGGGCGGCTGGCTGAACACCGCCGAGGCCACGCCCTCGTGCGCGACCGTGCGCGGGCGGCCACCGAACTCGCTGTCCGCGAAGGCACGCCCATCGGCAATCGCCATCGGCGTGAGCTGCGGACGCGCAGTCACGTCGCCGATCGCGAACACGCTCGGCTTCGAGGTCCGCGACCACTCGTCGACCGGGATGCGCCCCAGCGTGTCGACCTCGATGCCGAGCTCGTGCAGCCCGATGCCCTCGGTGTTGGGCACCCGACCGGTCGCGACCAGCACCGCGTCGGCGGCCATCTGCGCGCCACCGGCGAGCTGCAGCTGCAGCCCGGCGGGCGTGGCCGTGATCGACTGCAGCTCCTCACGCTCCACGATCTCGATGCCCCGCAGCGCGAGCTGCTGCTGCAGGTGCGTGCGCACGTCGTCGTCGAAGCCGCGCAGGATGCCCTCGCCCCGCACCAGCATCACCACCTCGGAGCCCATGCCGCGGTAGATGCCAGCGAACTCGACCGCGATGTAGCCACCGCCGACGATCACCACGCGCGCCGGTAGGCTCTGGCGATCGAGCGCGTCGTCGGAGTTCATCGCGTGCTCGATGCCGGGGATGCCGGGCAACCAGGGTCGCCCACCGGTCGCGACGAGGATGCGCGCCGCGGTGACCTCGCGACCATCGATCTCGACCGTGTGCGGATCGACCAAAACCCCGCGCCCGCGCAGGATCTCGACCCGCGCGTCGCCGAGCATGCGCTCGTAGATGTGCTCGAGCCGCTCGATCTCCGCCCGCTTCGCGACGATGAGGCGCGACCAGTCGAAGCTGCCGTGGGCGTCCCAGCCGAAGCCGGCGGCGAGGTCGAGCTCGCTGCGCACCATCGAGGCCATCACCAACAGCTTCTTGGGCACGCAGCCCCGCAGCACGCAGGTGCCCCCGACCGCACGGTCCTCACAGATCGCCACCTTCGCGCCGTAACTGGCGGCGCGGCGGCTGGCCGCGACACCGCCCGAGCCGGCGCCGATGGTGAGCAGGTCGTAGTCGTAGTGGCGCATCGTCATGCTCCTCGCGGGATCGCGTCGGCGGGCACGAGCCCGAGTGCCTGGGCCCGCTCGCGACGCAGCTGGGAGAACGGCCGCGTCCAGCGCTCGTTACCGTCGATCGACCACGCCGCCACCGGGATCACTTGATCGGCCGCGAGCGCGCGGTGCAGCGCGAGCTCGTCGGCGGGCTCGCGGGAGAACGAGAACGGGTTGCGCGGCTGGTCGCGCTGCAGCGGTCGGTAGCGGACATCGCCGCCGCGGGCGAGCAGCGTGATCAGCTCGTCGCCGCGCACCCGCATGCTCTGCAGGAACGCGGGATCGAACGGGCCGATGCTGCCGCGCTCGGCCGGCGCCCGCGTGACCCACTTGGCCCAGTCGAAGCCGTAGAGGAAGTCGTGGGCGTAGCGGAACGACAGCGCGGTGCCGCGGCCGAACTGGTGCTGCAGCGCGGTGGCCTGCCCGAGCAGCGCCGCCGCGCACGCGACCGGCGCGACGTCGGCGACGCTGCGGCGCCACCACACCGCCAGCGGTCGATCGCAGTCCCACAGCAAGTTGCCGGGGAAGGCCTCGGCGATGGCTTCGCGCCACGCGATCGCACCGTCGGCGAAGGCCGCCATCAACGCCGGCGCCTCGGCCTCGCCGAACAATGCCTCGCAGATCTCGGCGGCGCCGTGCGCCCGCTCGCGATCGGGGGCCAGCGTGCGCAGCGGACCATGGCTGGCCGCGAGCGCATCGTCGTGGCGACGCAGCCGCGCCAGCGTGGCGATGCGGGCACTCACGATCGCCCCCACCACGTCGCCAGGCACAGCGTCGCGCCCAACACCAGCGTCCCCCACCAGATGCAGCGGTGCAGCGCCTGCTTGTAGCGCGCGATGCCGGCGGCGGTGTCGATGTCCGCGGCCCGGCTGGCCGCGGCGAGATCGCGATGCAGCCAGCTCATCAGCAGCACCGCGGGCGCGGTCGTCCACCACTGCGCGAGGTGGGGCGCGAGCTTGCCCATCGCCGCCCACACCAACATCGCGGCCACCACCAGGCCCTCGACCCCGAGCCGCACCTGCGCGGCGCCGAACATGGTCGCGAAGGTGCGCTTGCCCCCCAGTCGATCGCTGTGCTCGTCCGACAACCCACTGGCCAGCGCGCTCGCGAAGGCCAGCAGCGCGAACGCGGGCAGCCAGCCCAGCTGTGGCGGCGTCGCCCTGCCCGACTGCACGTAGGCGTTCCACCACGGCAGCGCGAAGCCGACCCCGACCAGCTCCAGCAGCTCGCCACCGCCACGATAGTTGAGCCGCAAGGGCGGCAGCGTGTAGGCCACGAACACCAGCATGCACAGCGCCGCGCCAACCAGCGCGCCCGGCCGCAGCGCGACCGACTCGGCGATGCTCGCGACCGCCAGCGCCATCGCGCCCGCGCCGGCGCCGAGCTGCCACACCGAGCGCGGGTGAAGGATGCGGTCGGGAATGGTCTTGGGCGAACACTCGTGCTCGAACAGTCGCCGCTTGAGCGCATCGACCTCGCGGTCGCCCCAGTCGTTGAGCAGCACCACGAACGCGAGGTCGAACAGCGTGAAGGCGAAACCAAGCACCGCGCCGCCGGGGTCGAACCGCCCGGCCGCCGCGATGCCCAGCACCTGTCCGAACGCCGCCGCGACCAGCAGCTTGGGCCAGCTCTTGGGCTTGAGCGCGTACACGCAGCGCGCCCAGGTGCCTGTGGGGATCTCGGACATGGGCCGCGCGGATGATAGCCCGCGACCGCAGGCTTGCCAGCGCCGCATCGACACCCCGCCGCCCGCCGTGGCAACGTGACCGCGCCATGGGAGCCTCGTCGCCGCTGCCTCGCCCCCCACGCCGCCCCCGACGCCCCCGACGCCCTCGGCTCCGCGGCGCCGCGATCGCACTCGCGCTCGCATGCGCGGTGCTCGGGTGCACGCCCACGCGCGCGCGCACGACGACGCCGCGCACCCCCGAGGCCACCGCCACGCCGCGCGAGCCCGCAGCGACCGCGCCCACGACGATCATCGAGCGCACGTGGATGCTGCGCGGCGCCAAGGTCATGACCGCGACCGGCATCGTCTACGACGCCGCCGACGTGCTGGTGCGCGGCGATCGCATCGTCGCGGTCGGCCCCGGGCTCGACGTGCCCGCCGGCACCGACGTGATCGATGCCCGCGGCCGCACCATCACGCCCGGCATCATCGACACCCACTCGCATCTCGGTGTCTACGCAGCGCCTTCGTTCGCCGCACACTCCGACGGCAACGAGATGGTCACGCCGGTCACACCGCAGGTGCGGGCCGAGGACGCCTACTGGCCGCAGGATCCCCAGATCGATCGCGCCCGCGCCGGCGGCGTGACGACCATGCAGATCCTGCCCGGCTCCGGCAACCTCATCGGCGGCCGCTCGGTCACGGTGAAGACTTACCCCGGCGCGCGCGGCATCGACGAAGCGCGCATGGCCGACGCGCCCGCGGGCCTCAAGATGGCGTGCGGCGAGAACCCCAAGCGCTACTACGCCGACAAGGGCGGACCGGCCACGCGCATGGGCAACGTCGCCGGCTACCGCACCGCGTTCCTCAAGGCGCGCGAGTACCAGCTCAGCTGGGATCGCTACCGCGAGAAGCTCGCGGCCCATCGCGCGCGCGCCGAGCAGCCGCCGCCGCGCAGCAGTGGCGACGCGGCCAAGCAGCCCCCCGACGCCGCCGGCGAGCCCAAGGACCCGCCCGATCCGCCCGCGCGCGACCTCGGCCTCGAGACCCTCGCGGGGGTGCTGCGCGGCGAGATCCTCGTGCACAACCACTGCTACCGCGCCGACGAGATGCTCGGGATGCTCGCGCTCGCCCGCGAGTTCGGCTTCACGATCCGCTCGTTCCACCACGCGGTCGAGGCCTACAAGATCGCCCCCGAGCTCGCCGCGGCCGGCACTGCCGCGAGCGTGTGGGCCGACTGGTGGGGCTTCAAGGCCGAGGCCTTCGACGGCATCCGCGAGAACGCGGCGATGATCGCCGCCGCTGGGGCCCGCGCGATCATCCACTCCGACAGCGGCGTGGGCATGCAGCACCTCAATCAAGAGGCGAGCAAGGCCCTGTGGGCCGGCCGTCGCGCCGGGCTCGACATCGCCGACGACGAGGCGCTGCGCTGGATCACCGCCAACCCGGCGTGGGCGCTCGGCATCGACGCCAAGGTCGGCACGCTCGCGAAGGACAAGCAGGCCGACCTCGTGGTGTGGGACGGCGATCCGTTCAGCGTCTACACCAAGGCCGTGCAGGTCTACATCGAGGGCGAGCTGGTGTTCGACCGCGAGCACCCGCTGCCCGGCGGTGGCACCGACTTCGAGCTGGGCTACGAGGCGACCGACGAGGTCCGTGGAGGTGGACGATGAGCCGTGCACGCAGCCGCACGACGATGATGATCCTCGGTGCGCTCGCGGTGTGGCTCGGCACCGCCGCGGCGATCGCCGCACCGCCGGCCTCGGCCCCGCGCGGCAGCACCGCGGCGGTGCGCCCCGCCACCGCGCCGCGCCCCGCCACCGCGCCGCGCCCCGCAACCGCGCCCACCAGCGTGCGTCGCAGCGATCGTCTCCCCTTCGATCGCGACGGCGCGCCCGTGTGGCTCACGGGCGCCGAACTGCGCAGCGACGGCCGCCGCACCGCCGATGCGGTCATCGAGCTCCGCGGCACCCGCATCGCCACCGTCGGTGGACCCGAGCTGCGCGCGAAGATCCCCGCGGGTGCGCGCACGATCGATCTCACCGGCAAGATCGTCACGCCGGGGATCGTCGCGGTCGACACCGGCATCGGCCTGGTCGAGATCGACGCCGAGGGCAGCACCCGCGACGACGCACCGAGCGTGCCCGATCCGGTGCGTGCGGCGTTCGACGCCAGCTCGGCGATCCACGACGACAGCGCGCTGCTCGACGTCAACGCCATCGAGGGCATCACCAGCGCCGCGGTCACGCCCCAGGGCGGGCTGGTCTCGGGCCAGGTCGCGTGGATCGATCTGGTGGGTGCGCCGTCGCTGGTGTCGCGGCCGCAGGTGGCCATGCGCGCCCACCTCGGACAGTCGGTCGCGGGCTCGCGCGCCGCCGCGCTGCTCGAGCTGCGCGAGCTGTTCGACGACGTCGCGTTCCACCGCCGCAACAAGGGCGCCTACGATCGCAATCAGTCGCGGCACCTCAGTGCGCACCGGCTCGACCTCGAAGCGTTGGTGCCGGTCATCGACGGGCGCATGCCGTTGGTGCTGTCGGCCGACGGCGTCGCCGATCTGCGGGCCGCGATCGCGCTGGCCAAGACCGGCCTGCGCGTGGTCGTGATCGGCGGCGCGCAGGCGTGGCGCCTCGCCGACGAGCTCGCGGCCGCGAAGATCACGGTGTTCGTGCAGCCGTCGAACAACCTGCCGGGTGGTCTCGACGATCTCGGCGCTCGCATCGACAACGCGGCCAAGCTCGCGACCGCCGGCGTCGAGGTCGGCCTGGCGGTGCTGGGCGACGCCCACAACGCGCGCAACGTGACGCAAGAGGCCGGACTCGCGGTGTCGTACGGGCTCGATCCCGACCGCGCGCTGGCGGCGATCACCTCGGTGCCCGCACGGGCGTACGGCATGGACGCGCACTACGGCAAGGTCGCGCCCGGGCAGGTCGCCAACCTCGTGGTGTGGGGCGGCGATCCGTTCGAGCTGTCGCAGCGCCCCGAGCAGGTGTGGATCCGCGGCAACGCGATCGCGATGCGCTCGCGCCAGAGTGCGCTGCGCGATCGCTACCTGCCGCGGGTGCGACGGTGAGCGCACTCGAGCCCAGCCGCGCCGAGCTGGAGGCGTGGCTGTCGTTGGTCGCGACCGCCGGCTTCGACGCGATCGAACGCGCCGGTGCGGCGCCGGCCCACGGCGCGATCGGGGCCCAGGGCCACGCGGTCGCCCAGGCCGTGAGCACGCCCTTCGCCGAGGCGCCCCACGAGGGCGGCATGGCGGCGCTCATCGACAAGGTGCTCGCGGCCAGCGAGGCCTCGCTCAACACCATCTCGCCCGGCTACCTCGCGTACGTGCCGGGCGGCGGCATCCCGACCGCGGCGCTCGCCGACCTGCTGGCGTGCCTGCTCAACCGCTTCACCGGCCTGACCGCGGCCGCCCCCGCGCTGTGCCGCCTCGAGGCCGACGTGCTGGCGTGGCTGGCCGCGCAGTTCGGGCTGCCGAGCACCGCGCGCGGGCTGCTGACCTCGGGCGGCTCGCTGGCGAACCTCGCCGCCATCGTCACCGCCCGCCACGCGGTGCTCGGCGACGACGGCCACCTCTACGACGCGATCGTCTACACCTCGGCGCAGGCCCACGCGAGCATCGAGAAGGCCGTGCGCGTGGCCGGCATCCCGGCCGCCAACGTGCGCCACGTGCCGTGCGACGCCCAGTTCCGCATGGACGCAGCCGCGCTGCTGCGCGCGATCGAGGCCGATCGCGCCGCGGGTCTGCGGCCGCTGTGCGTGGTCTCGACAGCCGGCACCACCAACACCGGCGCGATCGATCCACTGCTGGCGATCGCCGAGATCGCCGCGCAGCGCGGGCTGTGGCACCACGTCGACGGCGCCTACGGCGGTGCCTTCGTGTTGTGCGACGACGGCCGCGCGCGGCTGCGGGGCATCGAGCGCGCCGACTCGATCACCTTCGATCCGCACAAGGGCATGTTCCTGCCCTATGGCACCGGCGCGCTGCTCGTGCGCGACGGCGCCGCGCTGCGGGCGGCCCACCAGCTCCACGCGCCGTACCTGCAGGACTTCGACGCGCTCGATCGCGGCGGCGAGGCGCCGAGCCCGACCGACCATGGGCCCGAACTCAGCCGCGACTTCCGCGGGCTGCGGCTGTGGCTGCCGCTGCTGCTACACGGCGCGGCGGCCTTTCGCGACGCGCTGGCCGAGAAGCTACGGCTCGCCGACCGCCTGCACGCGGGCCTGCGCGCGGCCGCGGAGGCCGGCGCACCGATCGAGATCGTCGCGGCCCCCAGCTGTCGTGCGTGGCCTGGCGGGCCCGCCGGGCGCCGCAGGAATCGGCGCAGGCGCACGATGCTCGCAATGCCGCCTGGCTCGCGCGGATCAACGCGCGCGCGCGGGTCCACCTCTCCAGCACGGTGGTGCCGGGCCGCGACGGCGCCGACCCGGGCGAGCCCGCGGCGCCCCGCTTCACGCTGCGCGCGTGCGTGTTGAGCTTCCGCACCCACGGCGCGCACGTCGAGGCCGCCCTCGAGGACATCCTCGCGACCGCGCCGGCGTGACGGACGCGGGCCAAGTGCGCTATAGCTTGGGCGACCCCCATGAAGTCGCGACGCGATCCCCGAGCGCTCGAGCATGGTCCGGTGTTCTCGTGGCACCGCACCCACGATGGCTGGATCCACACCTCCGGCCACGCGGCGGTGGACGTCGACGACCTGGCGATCAAGCCCGGCAACTTCCTGCACGAGGCTCGCATGACGCTCGAGAATCTGCGCCGCACCATCGAGCGCGCGGGCTCGAGCATGGCGAAGGTCGTCAAGGTCACGGCGTACTTCACCGACCTCAACGACTTCCCGGCGTTCAATCAGATCTACGCCGAGTTCTTCCCCGGCGACGCGCCGCCGGCCCGCACCTGTGTCGAGGTGCGGCGGCTGCCGTACAACTTCAAGGTCGAGATCGAAGCGGTGGCGCACGTTTGAGGCGCGTGGCCGCGATGGCCGGCGTGCTGGCGGCCGCGATCCCCTGCGCCTGTGCGAGCGCGGCATCGACGGATCCGGTCGAGGCGCCCGGCCCCGCCGCGGCGGCGGATACCGAGACGGCGGACTTCGAGGCCGCACGCCGTCGCCACCCGACGGTGCTGCTGCGCCCCGCGCCCGCGCCCGAGCGTCGCACGCTGCCGGCCGCGCCCTCCGGCGCCGAGCGGGTGCGCTACCCGAGCGGCGCGCTCGAGCTGCAGGCCTACTTCGCGCGGCCAGCGGGTGCTGCAGGCCCGCGCCCCGCGGTGGTCTACCTGCACGGCGGCTTCTCGCTGGTGCCGTCGGACTTCGAACACGTGCGACCGCTGCTCGATGCCGGCATGGTCGTGATGACGCCGTCGCTGCGCGGCGAGAACGGCAACCCGGGCGAGCTCGAGCTGCTGTGGGGTGAGCTCGACGACGCGGTCGCGGCGATCGAGTGGGTCGCGCGGCAGCCCGGGGTCGATCCGCGGCGCATCCACGTGGTCGGCCACAGCATCGGCGGCGGCCTGGCGGCGCTGGTGAGCCTGCGCGCCGACGCCGACGTCGCGAGCACCACCAGCATCGCGGGTCTGTACACGCCGGCGACCTTCGTCCGCTGGGCCGCGCGCGACGACGACCGCCAGCTGGTGCGCTTCGATCCCGCGGTGCCGAGCGAGGGCGAGCTGCGGGTGCTGGGCCCGCAGCTGTCGCGGATGGTGCACCCGCATGTCGCGTACATCGGCCGCGACGACGCGCCGTTCCTGGACAACGCCCACGCGCTCGCGGCCGCGGCCGCGCGCGTGCACGCACCGCTCGAGATCCGCGAGGTCGACGGCGATCACGGGGGCTGCGTGGCGCCCGCGCTCGCGGATTTCCTACGCCGACACGCCGGCGAGGTGACGTCGTGAAGGTGGCGCATCGCCTCGCGCTCGCGCTCGTGCTCGCCAGCGGCTGCGCGCACGGCCGCGACGCCGCGCTCGCGCGGATCGTCGCGGCCCCGTACACGCCGCAATCGATCGGCCCCGACACCCGCGTGATGCTGGTCGCCGGCGGCGACGACGTCGCCAACTTCGCCGAGGAGGTGGTGCGCCAGCGCAAGCTGTGGCGCGGCGCCGGCCTGTCGGAGAATGCGATCGCGTGCTACTGGGCCAAGCCGAAAGGCCGCGCGCTGCGACGCGATCGTCGACAGTACCGTCGGCTCGCGCCGGCGCTGGCGGGCTGCGGTGAGGCCAGCCCCGCGGTCGTGCTGGCCGACCTCGCCGAGCTGGCCCAGGCGGCGCCGCCGTGGCTGTACCTCTACGTGAGCGGCCACGGCGTGCCGAGCCTCGACGAGGCACCGGGCACGTGGACGCTGCCGCCCGAGGAGCGCGCGTGGCTGCGGCAGCCCGCGCTCGCCCTCGATGGCGACCCTGCGCTGCGCGTGCAGGAGACCGCCGCGCTGCTCGACGCGCGTCGCTCGGGCACGCCCGACGCGGCGCTGCTCTTCAGCCCCGCGACCTTGCGCGCTGCGCTGGCGCGCCTGCCCGACGCGACCGAGAAGCTGGTGGTGCTGCAGGGCTGCTTCTCCGGTGGCTTCGTGGTCGGCCCCGACGCGATCACCCACGCGCACCGCGTCACCGCGCTGACCGCCGCGGCCGCCGATCGCCCCAGCTTCGGCTGCGGCTCGGGCAACCGCACCACCTTCTGGGGCGGCGCGCTGCAGCACGAGCTCGAGCATCGCGTCCGCTTCGGGGACACCCCGCCCGCGCTCGAGTGGCACGCGGTGCACGAGGACGTCGCGAAGCGCGTGACCCGACTCGAGCGCGCACTGGGACAGCAGCCCAGTCGACCGCAGTTCCGTCGCTCGCGCTGATCGCCGCCACCGCCGGCACGCGCGACCTCGACGCGCAGCCGCGAGCCGCGGCGTCAGGGATCGATGCGCATGTGCGCCTCGAGGTGCACGTGGTCGCCGTGATCGTCGGGGTCGTTGGCCGGCGTCAGCGGGGTCCGAAACGCGTCGGCCCCCTCGAACACCGCGACCACGAGCGGCAGCAGCGGCTCGTCGGCCCAGTCGCGCTCGACCTGCAGCACGCGCCCGTCGTCGAGCCGCACCTCGAACACGTCGATCGCCAGGCCCAGGGCGTGACGACTGAGGATGTTGGTGGTGCGTCCGTGCTTGCGGACGCGGCGGTACTCGTGCAGCGTGCGAAACCCGAGCGCGGCGACGCCGAGCTGCGCGAGCGCGGGCGCGACGTCGCGCAGCGCGGCCGCGAGGTGGCAATCCATCGGGTAGCTGCCCTTGCCCTTGAGCGGCACCAGGCTCAGCTCCCCGAGCGCGAGCGCGGGGATCGTGACCGGCGTGGTGATCGCCTTCACCGGCTCGGCGCGGTGGTAGTCCTGCGACGCATCGTCGAGCCGTCGCAGGCAGCGCTCGCCGGCGGACTTCATCGCCTTCGACGGCGGCCACGTCCACCCCACGGGCATGTTCGGACGCTTGACCGGCGCGGCCGCGAGCCACACAAGCAGCCATGTCGTGAGCAGATTCGTCATGACGTCGGCGCGCGCGCGCGACCACGAGTGTAGCACCGCGCGGACGAGCGCACGTCGACGCACTCGTGCACCGCCGGCGAGGATCAACGAGGAAGCCGATGCACGCCCATGTTACGGTGGACACCACGATGGACACCTCGGGTGCGAGCGCTGGCCGCGACGCGGCGAGTGACCCCGATCAGACCCGCGTGGGTTCGTCGACGCCCGCAGCGCGCGGGTCCGACGTGCCGCCACGCTTGCCGCGCTATGGCTTGATCCGAAAGCTCGGCGAAGGCGCGATGGGCCAGGTCTGGCTGGCCCACGATCCCCAGCTGGCGCGCGAGGTGGCGATCAAGCTCGTGCGCGCGGACTCGGGCCCGAGCGGTCGCATGGCCCTGCAACGGCTCGCCCAAGAGGCGCGTGCGCTCGCGCGACTGTCCGACCCCCACGTGGTCACGGTGTTCGACGTCGGCAGCTACGCGATCGACGACGATCCCGACGCGGGCGTGTTCATCGTGATGGAGCTGATCGTCGGCGTCACGCTCGCGCAGTGGCTCACGCGCCGGCGCACGACCGCGGCGATCCTCGAGGTCTTCGACCAGGCCGCGCAGGGGCTCGCCGCCGCACACGAAGCCGGCATGGTCCACCGCGACTTCAAGCCGGCCAATGTGTTCGTGGGCGACGACGGTCGCGTGCGGGTGGGCGACTTCGGGCTCGCCCGCCGCGGCGGCGAGGACCCGGGGGCACCGCGACGCGCCCCCGCGACGGCGATCGGCCATGAGCTGGTCGAGACCCTCGCGACCGGCATCACCGAGGACGGCACCGTGGTCGGCACGCCGCTGTACATGCCGCCCGAACAGCATCGCGGGGCGACGCTCGACGCCCGCAGCGATCAGTACGCGTTCTGCGTGGCGCTGTACGAGGCGCTGACGGGCACGCGTCCGTTCGCGGGCTCGATGCAGACGCTGTTCGAAGCCAAGCAGGCGCAGCAGCCCGCGCGCGCCCGCGCCGGGCGTGAGCTGCCGCGGCGACTGCACCACGCGCTGATGCGCGGCCTGTCACCGGCGCCCGAGGATCGCTGGCCATCGATGCGCGCGTTGATGGCCGAGCTCGCGCCACCCCGACGCGCGCGCCTGCGCTGGCCCGCGGCCGCGACGGTCGCCGGCGTGCTCGCCGTGGTGACCATGCCGACGCGCGACCGCGAGGCGCCGTGTGCCGGACGCGATCGCCTCGACGCCGCGTGGACGCCGGCGGCCCGCGAGCGCCTGCAGCGATTCGTCTCGTCGGTCGACGACGCAGCGCGGGCCGGACACGTGGTTGCGCAGCTCGACGCCCATGTCGCCGAGCTCCGCGCCGCGATCGCCGGGGCCTGCCGCTCCGGTTCCGCGGGCGACGATGTGTGCCTGCACGACGCGACCACCGAGGTCGGCGCCACGATCGAGGCGCTGTCGCAGGAGGAGCGAGCCGCCCACGCGGCGCTCGCGACCATCGCGGGCTTGACCACGCCCTCGAGCTGCGCCGAGCGCCCAGACGCGGCGGGCGTCGACGACCCCGCCGTGCTCGCGCTGCGCGACCGCGCGACCACGGCCCGCGCGCTGTGGAACGCGAACCTGCTGGACCCGGGCCTTCGGCTCGCCCTCGACGCGCGCGACGAGGCCGTCGCCACCCCCGCGGCATCGGCCCTGCTGCCGGCGCTGCAGTACCAGATCGGCGGCATGCAGCAGAACCTCGGCCAGGTCGGCCTCGCGGAACAGACCTTCGAGGACGCCTACCACCGCGCGATCGCCCTCGACGTGCACCGCACCGCAGCAGAGGCCGCCGTCGAGCTCGCCACGCTGGCGTCCGAGAGCGGCGACGTGGAGCGTGCGACGCTGTGGCGGCGCCACTTTGATGCCAGCGCAGCGCGGGCCGAGTTCACCACGTGCGAGGCCGTCCACCTCGGCATGCAGCGGGCGACCTCGGAGATCGTCGAGCGCGACATCGAGGGCATCGAGGCCCAGCTTCAGAAGCTGTCGGACGACTGCGAGCGCAACCACTGCGGCGAGCGCTGCCTCGTGATCGCGGCCAACCACGCGGTCGTGCTGCGCGAGATCGGACGCGCCGAGGACGCGGTCGCCGCGTTCCGTGAGGTCGTCCGACGCGCGCTCGAGCTGCGCGGGCCCGATGCGTTGCCGACCGCGATCGCGCGCATCGACCTGGCCGAAGCGCTCACGCACACCGGCGAGCTCGACGAGACCCTCGAGCAGCTCGATCTCGCGGAGGCTGGCGCGGCGCTGCGTGGCGCCCCCACCCACCCACGACGCGCGTCCGTCGAGAAGCTGCGCTCGCGGGTGCTACGGGAGCGGGGCGACATCGACGCCGCGCTCGCAGCCGCCCGCCGGGCGGTCGAGATTGCCGCCCACTCGTTCGACCCCACCCACCCGCAGATGCTCATGCTGCAGGCGACCTACGCCAACCTCCTCGGCGATGCGGGTGACAACCCCGGCGCCATCGTGGTGTACGACGGCATCCTGGCCGCCACCGCGGACTCGGACATCACCCACGCGCTCACGCAGGTCTCGCGTGGCTACACGCGCATGGAGCTCGGCGACATCGCCGGTGCGGTCGCCGACGCCCTCGAGGCGCGGGCGCTGTTGCTGCGGCACGCGCCCTACGACGCCCGCGATCTCGCATTGACGTTCTCCAACGAGGCGGCGGCGTGGGCCCGCGCGGGTGCATGCGAGCGTGCCCACGCGGCGGTCGCCGCGGGTCTGCGATGGGCCACCGAGGGTGGCCACGATCGCGAGATCGAGATCCTGAACGGCGAACGCGAGCTGCACGCGAGCGACTGCCCCCTGGCGCCGTGAGGCGCTCGGCGCCGACCCTACTCGCGCGTGAGGTACGGGTAGCTCTGCAGCAGCCCCAGCGCCCACGACTCGCCCAGCGTGGTCTCGGCCACGCGGTGACGGTTGCGGACCTCGTGCAGCATGCTCTCGACGTCGAAGCCCATCGCGGCCAGCGCGTCTTCGTTGGTCGCGCCGATCTTCACGTCGAGGAAGACGTTGTTGTAGGGGATGCGCTCGACCCCCGGCAGCGCCGGCGGATCGATCGAGCTGCGCACGACGATCTCGTGCGTGCGCGAGAACAGGTTGTGATCGTTGGCGAGGCTGTCCTGGTAGGCCCCGGTCATGAAGAAGCCCAGGTAGTAGCGCTCGGCCTTGTCGCTGGGCTCGTGCAACGGCAAGAACCGCAGGTTCTCGTCGGGATGCGCGAAGGTGTTCACGCAGCCGTCGCTGTCACAGGTGATGTCGACGATCTGCGTCATCAGGGTCGGACGCTCGCCGTGGCGCGACAGCGGCGCGGCCGGGAACACGTGATCGATGCTCCACGCGTCGGGCAGCGACTGGAAGATCGAGAAGTTCGCCAGGTACTTGTGCTGCGCGGTCGAGATGTACTCGGTGATCTCCTCGGACGGCCGCGACAGCGACTCGAGGATCTTGGTGGTCTTGATGCGCACGCGCTGGAACAGGCCCTCGGCGCTGGCGCGGTCCTCGATGGTCAGGTAGCCGGTCGAGAACAGCTCGAGCGCCTCGTCGCGGAGATCGATCGCGTCGTGGAAGTACTCCTCGTAGTTCTTCGCCGTGATGTGCTCGAGGGTGTCGCGCAGGGCGTCGATCAGGCGGTGCTCGTCCTCGTGCTTGTCGGGGATCTGCAGCAGCTCGCCCTGGACCTCGCGCAGGTCGGTGATGCACAGCGCGTGGTTGGCGACCAGCGCACGGCCGCTCTCGGTGACGATGGTCGGTGGCTTGGCCTCGGTCTCCTCGATCACCGCCGAGACCTCGAACACCACCTGGCTGGCGTACTCCTCGATGGTGTAGTTGGCCGACGATGGGTACGAGGTGCGGCTGCCGTCGTAGTCGACGCCGAGACCACCGCCCAGGTCGAGGTAGCGCAGCTGCGGCGCGTAGGCCTGCAGCGCGGAGTACAGCCGCGCGCCCTCGCGGACGGCCTGCTTGATGCGCTTGATGCGGGTGATCTGCGAGCCGATGTGGAAGTGCAGCAGCACCAGGTGGTGCACCAGGTCGCACTCCTTCAGGCGCCGCACGACCTCGAGGATCTCGTTGGTGGTGAGGCCGAACTTCGAGGTCTCGCCGCCCGAGCCCTGCCAGCGGCCGCTGCCCTTGGTGTAGAGCTTGGCGCGCACGCCCAGATCGGGCCGCGTGCGCCAGTTGTGCTCGCGGCCGACCTCGCCGAAGCGCACGACCTCGCGGATGGATTCGATGATGACGACCACGTGATGGCCCAGCTCGGCCGCGTGGTAGGCCATGCGCATGAACTCGCGGTCCTTGAAGCCGTTGATGAGCAGCGGCGCGGTCGGATGGGGCTCGCGCGCCATCGCCATCAGCAGCTCGGGCTTGCTGCCGGCCTCGAGCCCGTAGCCGAGCTCCTTCGGGGCCGACAGCACCGCCTCGATGACCGCGCGGCGCTGGTTGACCTTGACCGGGAACACGCCGGTGTAGTCGCCGACGAACGCGTTCTCCTTGATCGACGCGTCGAAGGCCTTCTTCAGGCGCTCCATCTGGCCGTGGATCATGCTCGGGAAGCGCACCACGAACGGCGTCCGGATGCCGCGCTTCTCGAGGAACATCGCCATCTCGTGGAGGTCGACCGGCGGCAGGCTCGGCGCCTTGTAGAGCAGGTGCCCCGCGTCGTTGACCCCGACGTTCTCCGCGCCCCAGCGGTCGACGCCGTAGCGCTTGAGCGAGTTCTCCATCGCGTACGTGACCGAGGGCGTGTCCACGGCAGCTAGGTACCCCCCGCGGGCGTCGCGACGCAAGCCCGAAACGAAGGCGGCGCAGGCCGCGGGCGCACGGCCCCAATGCGGGACCGTCGGTTGGCACCGCGATTGCTCGATGCCGATGTGACGTGCTCGCCACACTCACCGCCCTGCTCGTCGCGATCGGCCCCGCAGCGCCGGCCACCGCCGCGCCCGCCCTCGATCCCCACGAACGCATCGCGCCGGTGGAGCCCCGCACTGCGCCACCGCTCCAGATCCTCCGCCGCGGCAAGCTGCACACGATCGCGGTGTTCGATGACGCTGGGCGTCTGCGCCATGACGCCCTCGCCGAGCTGCGCGCGCTGATGACCGACCCCCGCAGCGGCGTCGACCACCCGACCCACTGGCGGCTGGCGACGCTGCTGGTGGCCGTGCAAGCCCACTGGCCCGAGTCGACCATCGAGATCGTGTCGGGCTATCGCCACGTCAGCCGTCACACCGCGCGCAGCAACCACACCCGCGGGCGCGCGGCCGACATCCGCGTGTCGGGGGTCGGCAAGCGGCGGCTGTTCGAGGTCCTGCGGGGCTCGTTCGCCGAGGTCGGCGTCGGCTACTACCCCAACGGCACCTTCGTGCACCTCGACGTTCGCGATCGCGCGACCCTGTGGGTCGACTACTCGGGCGCCGACCAGGTGCCGTGCTACAGCCGCACGCCGCAGGCGGACCTCGACGACGGCACCGCCGAGCGCACCAGCTACGAGGCCGCGGTCGCGCGGGGCTGCCGACTCGCCGGCGGCGAGGGCTGACGCCGCCGCCCGTGCGTGAGCTGCAGTACGTCGCGCGTGGGACCAGGGCTTGGCCGGCGCGTCGACGCACGCCGTCGCTTTCGCCGAATGGTCGCAAGGTGGCGGCCCGATCCCCTACGATCGAGGGGCGCGCGTGGACTGCCGCGCGCAACGCCCCCATGCGCTCGCCTTGCCCGTCATTCCTCTTCGCGCTCGCCCTCGGGGCGGTGCTGCTGCCCACCGCCGCGTCGGCGACCAGCTCCGGCTCCTCGGGCGGCTCGAGCTCCGGCGGTGCGAGCAACGGCTCGACCGGTGGGAGCGAGACCGCCGGCGCGTCGTCCTCGGGCAGCGCGAGCGACAGCGGCAGCTCGACCGGCAGTGACGGCACGAGCGGCGGCTCGACCGACACCGGCAGCACCGGCGGCCAGGCGGGCACGAGCACCGGCGCGCAGGACAGCGGCGGCCCCGACGACGGCGCCTGTGGCTGCCCCACCGGCGACGACGCGGTCACGTTCGCATCGCCGGCCGACGGCGCCGAGCTGGCCGCACCGTTCGAGGTCGTGGTCGAGGCGGTGCCGCGCTGCAGCTGCGACGATTGCAGCTGCGCCGCGCAGGACGTGATGTTCGTGCAGCTGTTCGTCGACACCGTCGCGTGGGGCGAGGTCTGCACCGCATCGCTGTGCACGTGGGAGGTCACCGGCACCGAGGGCAACCACGGGCTGCGGGCGTTCGCGATCTATCCCGACGGCGACGCCGGCAAGAACCTCGACGTGCGCATCACCAGCGTCGCGATGGGCACCGGCGACGACGGCCTCGCGACCACCGTCACGACCACCGCGGCGGCCGATGGCAGCACCGGCAGCGCAGGTGCGACCGGCGAGACGCCGCGTGGATGCGGCTGCACCGCGAGCCCGCGCCCCGAGCACGGCGCACTCGCGCTGCTGTGGGCCGTGCTGTTGCGTCGACGTCGACGACGCGACTAGCCGCCACGCCGCGCACGCCCGCGGTGCTATGCTCGCGCCCCCCGAGCCGCGGTCGCGTCACGCGACCACAGGCCGCGAGGGCACGAGCACGAGCAGCATCCCATGGCGTCGTATCAGTACATCTACACGATGAAAGACCTCGGCAAGGCCTACCCCGGCGGCAAGGAGGTCTTGAAGGGCATCTACCTGCAGTTCTTCCCGGGCGCGAAGATCGGCGTGCTGGGTGGCAACGGCGCCGGCAAGTCGACGCTGATGCGCATCATGGCCGGCGTCGACAAGGAGTTCCGCGGCGAGGCGTGGGCCGCCGAGGGCGCGAGCGTGGGCTACCTGCAGCAGGAGCCGCAGCTCGACCCCGCCAAGGACGTCAAGGGCAACATCATGGAGGCCGTCGGCGAGATGGTGCGCACCCTGGCGCGCTTCGAAGAGGTCAGCATGAAGCTCGGCGAGTCGATGAGCGACGCCGAGATGAACAAGCTGCTCGAGGAGCAGGGCAAGCTGCAGGACAAGATCGACGCCGGCAACGGCTGGGAGCTCGACCGCACCATCGAGATCGCGATGGATGCCCTGCGCACGCCGCCCGGCGACGCCGACGTCACCAAGCTCTCCGGTGGTGAGCGCCGCCGCGTCGCACTGTGCCGCCTGCTGCTGGCGCGCCCCGACATGCTGCTGCTCGACGAGCCCACCAACCACCTCGACGCCGAGAGCGTGGCGTGGCTCGAGCGCCACCTGCACGACTACCCCGGCACCATCGTGGCCATCACCCACGACCGCTACTTCCTCGACAACGTCGCCGAGTGGATCCTCGAGCTCGATCGCGGCAAGGGCATCCCGTGGAAGGGCAACTACTCCAGCTGGCTCGATCAGAAGCGCAAGCGCATGGAGCAGGAGGAGAAGGCCTCGGCCGCCCGCCAGCGCACGCTCGCCCGCGAGCTCGAGTGGATCAACATGAGCCCACGCGCGCGCCAGGCCAAGAGCAAGGCCCGCATCGCGGCCTACGACGACCTGCTGAAGGAGGAGCAGGAGCGCAAGGTCGACACCACCGACATCAAGATCCCGTTCTCGCGACGGCTCGGCAACAAGGTGGTCGAGGTCAAGGGCGTCAAGAAGGCCTTCGGCGACAACCTGCTGTTCGAGGACATGAGCTTCACGCTGCCGCCCGGCGGCATCGTCGGCGTCATCGGCCCCAACGGCGCCGGCAAGACCACGCTGTTTCGCATGATCGTCGGGCAGGAGCAGCCCGACGCCGGCACCGTGGTCATCGGCGACACCGTCGACATCGCCTACGTCGATCAGAGCCGCGACTCGCTCGACGCCAAGAAGACCATCTACGAGGAGATCTCGGAGGGCCAGGAGACCTTCCCGCTCGGCGGCGTCGAGATGAACGCGCGCGCCTACGTCGGCAAGTTCAACTTCACGGGCGCCGATCAGCAGAAGCTGGTCGGCGAGCTCTCGGGCGGCGAGCGCAACCGCGTGCACCTGGCCAAGCTCATCAAGAAGGGCGGCAACCTGCTGCTGCTCGACGAGCCCACCAACGACCTCGACGTCGACACGCTGCGCCACCTCGAAGAGGCACTGGCGTCGTTCCCGGGCTGTGCCGTCATCATCAGCCACGATCGCTGGTTCCTCGATCGCGTGGCCACGCACATCTTGGCCTTCGAGGGCGACAGCCAGGTGACGTGGTTCGAGGGCAACTTCGCGGACTACGAGGCCGACCGCAAGGCGCGACTCGGCGAGGACGCACTGGTGCCCAAGCGCATCAAGTACCGCAAGCTGACCCGCTAGCCCCGTCGATCGGGCGCGGCCACCGGCCGGCCCGCACGGCGCGGGTCGGTCGCCGGCGTGCTAGCATCTCGCCATGTTCCGCGTACGCGTTCCCGCAGCCGCGCTGGTCCGATGCCTGCCCACCGCCGCGTGGCTGCTCGCCTTGGGCGTCGCGGGCACGGCCCAGGCCGATATCATCTCCGACGAGGAGGCCGGCTGCCGCGGCAAGAACGAAGGCGACGCCTGTGAGGCGGCCGGCAAGGCCGGCACGTGCGCGAAGTCGACGTGCGGACGCAACGACTACAGCGCCGGGCCACCGCCGAAGCCGGTGAGCGTCGAGTGTCTGCTCTGCCAGGTCGGCGGCGCGGCCAAGGACGCCGCACCGTCGCCCGACACGCCCGCAAAGACCGACACCCCCGCGAAGACCGACACCCCCGCGAAGACCGACACCCCCGCGAAGACCGACACCCCCGCGAAGACCGACACCCCCAAGGGCTGCTCGAGCGGCGGCGTCGACGACGGTCCGTGGCTGCTGGTGTCGGTGCTCGCCGGCTTGGGCTTGGTCGGCCTCGCGCGCCGCCGCCCGAGTGGCACACGCGCGTAGGTGCCCCACGACCCAGGCCGACGCACTGCTGCGCACGCTGCTGGTCGAGATGCCGATCGGCATCGCGTGTCTGTGGCTCGCCACCCGCACGAACGCGTGGGGGCGTCGCGACGACGAGCCGCCCCCGGCGGCGTGGCGGGTGTGCGTGATGGCCTTCGCGGTGAGCCTCGTCACCCATCCGTTCGCCTGGTGGAGCAACCGTGGGCTCGCGCCGCTGCTGCCGTTCGCCACCCGCGCCGCACTCGTGGAGTCGGCGGTGGTGATCGTCGAGGCCGTGCTGCTGCGGGGTGCGCTGCGGCTGCGGTGGCGCGCCGCGATCGTGACCTCGCTGGCGATGAACGTCGCGTCGTTCGGCTATGGCGTGTGGCTGATGCTGCGCGCCCACTGAGGCCAGAACGCGTCGAGCGCGAGCAGCAGCGCGGGGAACTCCGCCCACGCGTGCACGCCGGCGAGCGTGCCGTACCACGCGCGTGCGCCGACGAAATCGACCGCGTACGCGAGCGCGACCACGAGCCCGACACCGACCAGCGTCGCGACCACGCGACCGTCGACGCGCTGTGCGGCCGGTGCGTGCGACGGCAGCACGCACAGCACGAAGAGATAGTGCGCGCACTGCAGGTAGGCGCACGCGCAGAACACATGCATCGCCAGCGCTGGGTGCTCGAGCGGCGGTGGGCCCCAGAAGGCGGAGAACTGCTCGAACAGCGGGCCGGTGGGCAGCACGCTCGCCTCGGGTGCGGCGAGGCCCTGCAGCAGCGCGAACGGCAGGCCGGTCGCGATCAGCAACGGCACCGCGACGAAGACGATCGCACCGCCCCATGCGACCTGCCGCCACCGGGCCGGCTCGGTGGTCGCCGCGACCAGTGGCCACGGCGTCAGGTTGTGCAGCACCGCCAGCACCAGCAGCGTCGCGATGGGCGACACGAACAGCACGCATGACACCAGCGCGGCCGCGACCGCGACGGTGACGATCGCGTGGGCACCACGACGCCGCAGCGCGCGGGGAACGAGCACCAACACCGACGCGCAGCCAGCGAGCAGCTCGAGGCGCGACGCGAGCGCACGGGTGATCCAGCCCGCCGTCGCGGCGCAGCGGGCCGCGAACACAAACGCCAGCGCGAGCACCACCAGCCGCAGCGCCGCGGCACCAAGCACCCGCCGGTAGCGCACGTCGAGCACCCGCAGCTCGACCAGGACGTGGGCGAGGCCGAGGCTCGCCAGCGTCACCGAGTAGACCAGCAACGGATACGCCACGGCGGCGATCGCCGCGACGCCGAGCAGCGTCGCGAGCACCCACGGCGACGCGCGCGTGGGTGATGACGACCGCCGACGCGCGATCACGTGCGATGGCTCGACCCCGCCGGCCCCACGCGGGCTCGAACCACCAACATCCACGCGCGTGGCAGTGTAGCGCACGCAGCACGGCGTACGCACGCGGCACCCCGCGATGCCACGGTTGACATCCTCCGCGACGAGGGCGCGAAATGCCCCCATGCGCCTGGCCTCGATGCTCGCCGTGCCCCCGCTCCTGCTGCTGCCGACCCTCGCCTTCGCGGCGCCGGTGTGGGTCGGTGACTTCGAGACCAACGACCTCTCGCAGTTCGATGGTCTGCTCAACGCCAACGTCAACGGCGTCGATTACATCACCGTCGTGCAGGACGTGGTGGCGCAGGGACAGTACGCGGCGCGCATCGAGCTGCACGACGACGCGATCTGGCCCAACAACGGGCTGCGCCGGGTCGAGCTGCACCACACGCCGGCGCGCGGTCGCACCGACGAGGGCGCGCAGACATGGTTCGCATGGAGCTTCTACCTCCCCGAGACCCTGAGCGCCGACGTCGATCAGAGCATCGGCTACTGGGAGACCGCCGCGAGCTACCACCAGCTGCTGGTATGGAACATCACCGGCGAGCAGGTGACCTTCGCGACCCGCTACCCCGACTACGTCGAGCACTGGCAGGCCGACGTGGCGACCGCCGGCAGCTGGCACCGCGTCGCCATCCACCTGGCGTGGTCGCAGGATCCCGAGCTCGGCGCGGTCGACGTGTGGTTCGACGGCGAGCAGGTCGTGACCGCGGCCGCGGTCGCCACGCTCGCCGACACCAACGCCGCGTTCACGCAGCTCGGACTCCTGCGCGGCAACTTCGACTTCGACGACGTCCCGGTCATCTACATCGATGACGCCGTGGAGGGCGACAGCTACGAGGACGTCCACCCCGAGCTGACGCCCGCAGGCGGCGAGAGCAGCTCGGGCGGCAGCGACTCGGCCGGCGACGGCAGCACCACCGGCGGCGGCAGCACGGGCGGTGGCAACGGCGACGCCGGCGGCAGCGGCTCCGCCAGCGCCACCGGAGCGAGCGCCAGCGCGAGCGCGAGCGCGGGCGAGACCGGCGCGACGACGACCGAAAGCGGCAGCGGCGGCGACAGCAGCGGTGGTGCGGCGGCCGACGGCGATGGCAGCGGTGGCTGCGGCTGCAGCTCCCAAGCGCCCGGCGGCGCGGCCGGTTGGCTCGTGGTCGCCGTGCTCGGTGCCGGTGCGCGGCGACGTCGCCGTCGCTGACGACGAGGGCTGCCCGCGGCGTGATCGCCCGGTGGGGCGCTCGCGCGCGGGCCAAGCATCGCATCGACGTCCGTGGTCGAGCTGGCATCCACGGTGCAGTGACCGCTGGCAGCGATGCCGCATCCGCACCCACGCTCCGCCCGTGCCCCCGCGCTGCGCTGGATCACGCTCGTCGTGGTGGCGCTGGCGATCGCCTACAGCAACCTCGTCGATGTGCTCTCGCCGTGGGGCCACGACGTCGGCGAGGTCAGCCGCCGCTACCAGAACCTGTTCACGCCGGCCCCTTACGCGTTCGCGATCTGGGGGCTCATCTACGGCGCGTTCCTGGTGCACTGCGTGGTCGCGCTGCTGCCGTCGCGGCGCAGCATGGTGATCTACGATCGCCTCGCGTGGCCGCTGATGATCGGCAACGTCGTGGCCGCGCTGTGGGTGGCCGTGTTCCGCCACGAATGGATGATCGCGAGCGTGGTGCTCATCGCCGTGGCGCTGGTCAGCGCGGTGGTGATGTTGCGTCGCGCGAGCGCGGCGGTCGAGGCCGGCAAGGCCCGCTTCGCGATCACGATCCCCTTTGCGCTGTTCGCCGGATGGATCTGCGTGGCCACCATCGCCGACGTCGCCGCCACGCTGGTCGCGTTCGGCTGGCACGGCGGCCCGCTGCGGCCCGCGCAGTGGACGGCCGTGATGCTCGCGGCCGCCACCGGCATCGGCCTCGCACTCGGCGTCGGCTTCCGACAGTTCCTCGTGCCCGCGGTGGTCGCGTGGGCGGCGGCGGCGATCTGGGTCGCCGATCGCGACCTCGATCGCACCGCGATGCTCTCGGCCGCGATCGCGACCGTGGTGTGCACGCTCGCGGCCATCGTGCTCGCGCTGCGCCGCGCGACCTCCCATCGACCCGCTGCACTGGGGGCGGGCGTGCTCGGCACGCCGCTGCCCCGCTGACCCGAGGAGCCCACCGATGCCCGTCACCTTCATCCCGCTCGTCCTCCTACAACTCGGCCTACAACTCGGCCTACAACTCGGCCTGCAACTCGGCGCCGCGCCGAGCCTGCCGAGCGACGCCCCGCTGGCGCACGCGACCGCTGGCGCGTGCGATGCCGCGCTCGCGCCACCGAAGCCAAATCCGAAGCCAGAACCGAAACCAGACCCGAAGCCACAACCGAAACCAGACCCCTCGCCGCAGCCCGACCCGCAGCCCAAGCCCAACCCCAACCCCACCCCGCCGATGCCGCCCT
Source organism: Deltaproteobacteria bacterium (assembly GCA_016709225.1). NCBI lineage: Bacteria > Pseudomonadati > Myxococcota > Myxococcia > Deltaproteobacteria bacterium. The sequence continues at coordinate 2,463,940 of JADJEE010000001.1, forward strand.
CGCCGCCTGCACCGCCGCCGCCGACCCCGATGCCGACCCCGCGCTAGTACCTCGACACAGGGATTGTGATGGGTCAGAACGCCGTCATGGCCGCGACTCCGCAAGGCGCCGTGCCGCCGGAATACCGGGCGTATTCCAAGGTGCGGCAACGCAGCGAGGCGCGGTCAGGGCGGTGTTATGGCCCGTCACAATCCCTGTGTCGAGGTACTAGCCGCCAGCGACCCGCCGGGCGGTGATACCGTCCGGCGATGTCGCGGCCGATGGATCCCCTGCACGCGCTCGCGTGGCTCTCGCTGCTCACCGCCGCGAGCGCGTGCCACGACGGGCCCATGACCGACAGCGCCTCGGACGCGAGCGGCGACGACTCCGGTGGCGACACGGACTCCGACGGCAGCCATGACGCCGGCCGGGTGCTCGAGTGCGCCGCGCATCCGCTGCCAGACGCAGCCGGCAGCTGCATCGTCGAGCGGGCCGGCACCGCCGGCACGATCCTGCGCGGCACCGTGCTCGACGGCGAAGGCGTGCTGCGCGGCGGTGAGGTCTTCATCGACTCGAGCGGCACGATCGCGTGCGTCGACTGTGACTGCAGCGGCACCACAGGGGCCGCATCTGCGCGGGTCTTGCAGTGCGGCGACGCGGTGATCTCACCCGGACTCGTCAATCCCCACGATCACATCACCTACGCCAACAACGCGCCCATCGGCCAGGGCGTCGATCGCTACGAGCATCGCCACGACTGGCGCAAGGGCCAGAACGGCCACGCCTCGCTGCACACGAACTCGGGCGCCAGCGCGAACGAGGTGCTCGGCGCCGAGCTGCGCTTCGTGATGGGCGGCGCGACCGCGGCCGCCAGCGCCGGCGGTGAGGCGGCCCTGCTGCGCAACCTCGACACCTTCGGCCTGTCCGAAGGCCTGTCGCTGCCGGTCGCCGACTCCGACACCTTCCCGCTCGACGACGCCAGCGGCGAGCAGCGCGAGCTCGGCTGCGACTACGGCAGCTCGCCGACCTCGCGCGCGAGCATCCAGGGCCACGCGTACCTGCCCCACATCGCCGAGGGCATCAACCCCGCCGCGGCCAACGAGTTCACGTGCACCGGCAGCGCCGCCGGTGAGGATCTCATGGGCCCGCAGACCGCCGTGATCCACGGCGTCGGCCTGCGACCACCGGACATCGCCGCGATGGTCGACGCCGGCGCGATGCTGGTGTGGTCGCCGCGCTCGAACGTCGTGCTCTACGGCAACACCGCGCCGGTCACGACCATGCGCGCGATGGGCCTGCCGATCGCGCTCGGCACCGACTGGGTCGCGTCGGGCTCGATGAACATGCAGCGCGAGCTGCAGTGCGCCGACACCCTCGACCGCGACTACTTCGGCGATGCGTTCGGCGATCGCGAGCTGTGGCAGATGGCGACCGAGCACGCCGCGCGGGCGGTCGGCGCCGGCGAGGTGCTGGGCGTGCTGGCGGCCGGCCGGGTCGGTGACGTCGCGGTGTTCCGCGGCGACGCCCACCTCGATCATCGCGCGGTGATCGACGCGGCGCCCGACGACGTCGTGCTGGTGATGCGTGGCGGCGTGCCGTTGTTCGGTGACGACGGCCTGCTGACGGAGGGCTTCTCGGGCGGCAGCATGTGCGAGACGCTCGACGTCTGCGGCGTCGCCAAGCGGGCCTGCGTCGCGCGCGACACCCAGGGCGTGGCGACCCTCGCCGACGTGCGCGCGGCGATCGAGGCCAGCTATCCGCTCTTCTTCTGCGACACGCCCGACGACGAGCCGACCTGCGAGCCTCGGCGCGCCGGCGAGTACGAAGGACGACCCGACGGCGATCGCGATGGCGACGGCATCGCCGACGGCGACGACCTCTGCCCCGGCGTATTCGACCCGGTCCGCCCGCTCGACGGGGGCCCGGCCGACGCCGACGGCGACGGCATCGGGGACGCGTGCGATCCCTGCCCCCTCGCCGAGGGTGATGCCTGCTGAGGCGCCTCGCAGGTGCCCATGGGACCCGCTCCGCGCGAATTTGGGGATCCCGCCGGCGCTCTTTATCGAGCGTATTTTTTGGTTCTTGACTTACGTCTATTTCAGTTCTTAATACGTCGGGTCATGGCCATTCGGACGTCGATCGCCCCCCTGCCGCACCCCAGCCGCGGTCGCGTCGCACCGCCCCCGACGGTGGCGAGCCCCCGCGAGTCGCCGCGCGCCGCGGTCGTGCACGCCAGCGAGTCCATCGTCGAGTTCGACGCCGAGCTGATCGAGGCAGAGCCCGATCCCGGCATGTCGCTCGAGGAGATCGACGCCGCGCTGGTGTTCGAGGACGAGCCCGCGACGCCCGTCGTGGCGGCGCCCGTCGTCGCGGTGCCCGCCGTCGCGGCGCCCGTCGTCGCGGCGCCCGTCGTCGCGGCGCCCGTCGTCGCCGCGCCCGTCGTCGCTGCGGTCGCGCCGGATCCCGCGGCACCGACCGTGGTCGCGCGCGCGACCGCGGTGGTCCGTCCGCACGTGCACCCGGGCCGCGTCGCGCGGGCCGAGTCCAGTACCGTCGCCAGCGTGTCGAGCGGATCGCTCGTCGCTCGCGTGCCGGGTCGCTGGCCGTGGTGGCGCTACACCGCGCTGTCGGCTGGCCTCTCCGCGCTGGCGGTCACGCTCGCGATGATCGGCCGCAGCGATCACGCCGCCGCCGCTTCGACGGCCGTCGCGAGCGATGCGGTCGAGCTGCACTACGACCCCGCGTTGGTCGCCCAGGCCGCGATGGTGCCCGTGGTGACGGCCGCCGCCACCACCACCACCGAGCCGCCGCGGCTGCTCGCACGCCGCGTCGCGCTGCGAGGGCAACGCAACCTCGCGGCCGGCATGCCTCGCCTGGCCCGCGCCGCGTTCGAGGAGGCGCTACAGCTCGATCCCCGCAACCGCGCCGCGCTGGCGGGTCTCGGTCGCCTCGAGTACGAGGCGGGTCGGCTCGCCGCCGCGATCGAGCACCTCGAGCTCGCGCTGCAGCTCGAGCCCCGCGATCGCGAGCTGCGTTCGATGCTCGCGCAGGCCCACGAGGCCAAGGGCCACGGCCGCGCCGCGGCGCGGCACGCCCGGCTCGCGACCACACCGTGAGTCGCGAGCCGCCGCCGATCCCATCGGCGGCCCCAGGAGTTGGCGCCCGCCCGCGCGCCATCGCGACGCTCAAGCCGCGATGTGGCCGAGCGCACGCAGCACGCCCGCGATGTTCGCGTCGTACACCTTCGCGAGCAGCTCGCTCGCCGACGTTGGCGACCCCTTGGGCAAGTAGCGGGCGCTCCACCGCACGCGGCACGCACCCGGTCCCTGCGGGCTCACCTCGATCGTGGTGACGTAGTCGGCGAACGGCAGCGGGTGCGGCTCGAGGATCGAGTACGACAGCCGGCGCGCGGCGTGGTCGTGGGCGAGCAGCCGCTCCCGCACCGTCAGGCCTTGCCCGGACAAGCTGCGGACCGCCCCCACGCCAGCGCCCTCGACGACGCAGGTCTCCATCGCCGGCGCGCCCCAACGCACCGCCGCGCCGAAGTCTCCGAGGATCTCCCATACCGCCTCGGCGCTCGCCGCAAGGCTGCGCTCGAGCGCGAACTCTGTCGTGGTGTCGATCGCGGGCGCGGTCACGGGGCCGAGGTGCGCATACCGGCGCTCCTGCAGCACGCGCCACGTGATGCTCGCGCGGCGGGCCTCCTGCGCATGCGTGGCCCGCAGCAGCTCGTGCGCGAGCGCAGCGTCCTCGGGGCGCATCGGTTCGGTCTCGAGTCGCAGCACCGCGAGGTCGGCCTCCGGATCGGGCGGCAGGTCGGGGTGCATCCGCTCGGGCTGGCCCGCAAACGCCAGGAATGCCTCGGTGGCCACGCCATGGTGCGCCATTGCGTGACCGATCGAGTGCATCAACGCGTCGCCGAAGCGCACGAACGACTTCAGGATCCAGTAGCGAGCGACCGGCGACGGGTGATCGAGCGTCAGCTTGCGGAGATCGGCGAACACCTCGCGGTGCTCCTCGACGCGCTCGTCGAGCCAGTAGTGCTGGAGCGCGTCGGCTGCGGTCCAACCGGTCAGCTCGTCGAACCCGAGCGTCTCCCACTCGACGTAGCGGCGATTCATCTCGGCCGCGTAGAGCTGGGAGAGTCGGTTGATGCCGCGCTCGAGCGGGGTCTTCGGATCCGGGTAGGTGGTGTCGAGCAGGAACCAGTCGGCACAGGTCCAGTCGTCGACCACCCACTGCAGGAAGAACGACCGGATCATCGGCAAGAACCCGGGGTGTGGGCCGCTGCGGATCCAAGCGTGGAACGGATGCGCCCACAGCTCGTCGAACGCCGCCTGCAGGTGATCACGCAGGCCTTCGCCGTAGCCAGAGGGATGGGCGGGATGCGACAGCGACATCGCGGCCGACACGTCGTGCGCGGCGGCGGGCCGCAGCGTGGCGGCGGCACGGGCGGCCACCGCCGGCTGCGGCGGCCGCTGCCCCGCGACGAACCGGCGGGCGTGCTCCTCCCAGGCCCGGAAGTGCGCGTGGAAGATCGAGAAGGTGCGCAGCACCAACGCGGTCGCTCGCGCGCGCTCCTCGTCACACAGCGGCTCGGCGAAGAACAGCTTCTCGTCGCCGGCCTGCAGGTGTCCGGTCTCGCGGTCGAGGTGGAACTGCCCGAAGTACGGCAGCTCGATGCCCCGCGCCGATTCGATCTGCGTGGCCAACGGCACCGTCTGGCGGAAGAACACGTTGCCGGCCGCCTCCATCGACTCGATGATCGCAAAACGCAGCCGAGGGTCGCGATTGCGATGGACCAGCGACGCGAGCTCGAAGTCGAGGCGGCGCGCCTCGAGCGTGTCGGTGCTGGTGATCCACCAGTAGATGTCGCGCGGGGCCCAGCCCAGTGCCTCGTCGACCCCGAGCAGCCGCCAGTCGGTCAGGAACAAGGCGGAGTGCGTCGCGTCCTCGGCCGCGTGCTCGTTGAGCGCGCGCTCGAGCTCGCTGCGCGGCTCGGGGTACCGCACGAAGTAGCGATTCAGGTCGCGAAACCCCATGACGAAGTCGATCGCCGCCGGGCAGAACGAGAGCTTGCCCTGCGGTGAGATCGACGGGTTGGCGAACCACTGCGTGAACAACGAGTGGCTTTGCAGGAGCCGCGCTTGGGCCCCGATCAGCTTGAAGACGGTCTTCATGATCCTCCGGGGCTCACAGCAGGTGGGGTTCGACGGGCAGTCCGAACAACGCGCGGCCGAGCAGCTCGCGCGACGCAGGGGCCACGGTGAAGTGTTGGGTGATCGCGTGGACATCGCGGAACGCGAGCTGCAGCGGGCTGCGCTCGTACATCGCCGACGCACCGCCGGTCGTGTACGCGAGATCGACGGCGCGGGCGGCCGACGACACGGCGTTGGTCGCCGCGAGGCGCAGCCGGGCGCGCTGCAGCGGGCTGGCGGCGCGCCCCTCCAGCGCGTGGCGCCACAGCTGCCCGACCTCGTCGAACAGGAACGCCCGGCCCGAGGCGAGCGCTGCCTCCGCTTCGGCCACGGCTAGCTGCGCCGTCGCGCGACCGGACAACGGGGTGAGACCGCCGAACGGCGTCTTCGACTTCGCCACCACCTCGAGCTCGTCGACCGCACGGCGACCGATGCCGAGCGCCACCGAGGCGATGCTCGCCGCCAGCAACCCCAAGAACGGGAACGTGAACGACGGCCCCTCGTAGAACGGCTCGAGCATCGGCACCCGAATCACGCGCTGCTCGGGCACGAACACGTCGACACACTCGAAGTCGTGGCTGCCGGACCCGCGCAACCCCATCGTTCGCCAGGTGTCGTGGATGCGGCAGTCGCCGGCCGCGAGCATCGGCACGATCACCTCGGGCATCCCGCCCGGGCCCAGCCGCGGCCGGTCACCCTCGAACACCACACTCGAACCCCCGAGCCAGTCACTGGCGCGGCAGTTCGAGGCGATCGACCAGCGACCCGACACCCGAAAGCCGCCGCCAACCGGGGTCGCACGGCCGCTGGGCGCCAACACCCCGGTCGTGACGGCGCGTGGATCGGCGTACATCTCGCGGCCGCCCGCCTTCGGAATGAAGGCATCGAACGCGCTGCCGGAGCCGCTGATCATCGCGCACCACCCCGCGGCCCCATCGACCTGCGCGATGGCCTCGACGACCTGCATCATCGTGAGCGGGTCGACCTCGAGGCCGCCGAGCTCGCGCGGCCGGCACATGCGAAAGATGCCCGCGTCGTTGAACGCGTCCGCCAGGCCACGCGGCAGCTGGCGATCGATCTCGCCCTGTGCAGCGAACTCCCGCACGAGCGGAAGCAACGCGCGCGTGGCATCGAGCAGATGGGTGGCGGAAGCGGTGACGAGGGAGGGTGATGCGGTGGATGAAACCATGGGCGACTTCTCGGGCGCGCCCTACGGCGCCCCGTATTGGGGCGCCCCACCGCGTTTGTGACGAAGAAAAATTGCCGCGGCGATCGCGGCCGAACCACCGATGCCTGCGATCTGCCGACGTCGCGGACGGCATCGCATGACCCGCACCGGGCGCCGCCCTAAGATCGCGAGGCGCGGCGCACCTCGAGCACGAGGCCACGCAGCTCGGAGGCGAAGCCGACCTCGCGCAGCGCGGCGGCGATGCGATGGTTGCGGGCCGGCTCGCCATCGATGCTCTCGACCCGCAGGCTGCGGCCCGACGACGCCGCCACCATCGCGGGCAGCGCTGCGATGGCGGCCGCCAGCAGCTCGGGTCGATCGGCGGCGGCGAAGCTGATCCAGCGCCGGCCGCCGCGATCGAGGAACAGCACCGGCGCACCGTCGACCTCGATCACGCGCGCGCCCGCGGCCCGACGCACGCCCGCACGGTCGCTGCCCACGCGCAGCGGCCACGGCAGGCTCGCGCCCCACGGCTGCGCCGGATCGGCGGCCGCGAGCACGCGCGCATGCAGGCCCTCGCGTTCCCGCTCGGCCCGCAGCCGATCGACCGCGCCCGGGCTCGCGAACTGCACGCCGCGCAGGTGGGCGACGAAGTGGCCGCGTCGGACGCGACCGGCCTGCTCGAGCTCGCGGAACACCGGCAACACGCCCGCGAAGCCGCCCGGCTCCGCCTCGAGCGCGATCACGTCGGCCGCGACGATGCCGTGGCGATCGAGCAGCATCTGCGCGCGAGCCAGCGCGCGCTCGGTGTCGCCAATCGGCGTGCCGATGAGCTCTGCGACCAGCGACCAACGGCCGCCACCGGTGCGCATGACCTTGCCGCGAGCCCCGCGCGCGGGGCCGTGGGCGCGCAGCGGCGCGAAGGTGTCGTTGGTGACCAGGCCCGCCCACGCGAGCTGCCACAGCGCGTCCTCGAGCTGCGCGAGCGAGACCTCGGCACCGAGCACGCGCGAGAGCTCGACCACGAACGACGCGCCGCGGTGGCGCAGATGATCGAGGATCGCCAGTGGGATCGGGCCCAGGCCCTCGGGCACGGTCGGCGGCGACAGCAGCCGCCCGACCTGCGCGCGTCGGTACAGCGCGACGCGTCCGTCGTCACCGCCCAGCGTGCCGTGTCCGACCCAGCACAGTTCCCCGCTCGCGCCGCGCTCGTCGAGCATGCGCGCGTGGAAGCCGGGCACGCGCGCCGGCAAGATCGCGTGCTCGAGCTCGTGCCACGACAGCGGCATGCCTTCGAGCCGCGCGAGTGCATCGTCGAGCACGCTGGCACCGCCGGCCGCGGCATCGAGGCCGTGCCAGCTGGGCAAGAAGCGCGCGTAGACCTCGTCGTCGACCGCTGCGATCTCTTCGCGCAGGCGCGCGAGGCTGCGGCGCTTGAGTCGACGCAACACCTCGGCGTCGCACACCAGCTCGCCGGCGTCCGGCAGCAGCGGGCCTCGCACCAGCGCACGCGTGGCCACCATTGCGTCCACGACCGGCCCCAGCTCGACGCCCCAACGCAGCGACAGCCCCGCGACGGCGAACGGACCGCGGTTGCGGGCGTGACGTGCGAGCAGCTCCGCGCGCGCGCCGGGTCGCGGCGCCAGCAGGACCTCCGGCACCCCCGGCGGCACCGCGACACCGAGGCCGTCGCGCAGGGCCGCGAGGTCTTCGATCGCCGCCGCCGTGCGCACGCCGGCGAGATCGATCCACACCGCGCGGCGCGAGGCCAACAGCTCGCGCATCCAGGTCGTCGCAGCCTCGTCGTCACCGACGCAGCACGCCGCCAGCTCCGATGCATGCAACGGCCCCAGCCGCAGCAACAGATCGTGCAGGCCGTCGGCATCGCGGGCGCGTCGATCGGGCGCGGTGCCCTGCAGCTGCGACTCGAGCTCGGCCAGCGCGTCGAGGTCGAGCATGGCCGCGACGCTCGCGAGCGCCTCTTCGCCGAGCAGCTCCCGCAGCAGGCCCTCGTCGAGCGCGAGTGCGGCCGCGCGGCGCTCGGCCAGCGGCACGTCGCCCTCGTACATGAACGCCGCGACGTAGGCGAACACCAGCTGGCGCGCGAACGGTGACGGCGAGGGTGTCTGCACGTGGTCGACCCGAATCTCCCGCGACGCGACCCCGCGCAGCAGCTCCACCAGCGCCGGCAGATCGAACACGTCCTGCAGGCACGCGCGGTAGGTCTCGATCACGATCGGGAATGACGGGTGCTCGCGCGCGACCGCCAGCAGCTGCTGCGATCGCAGTCGTTGGGCCCACAGCGGCGTGCGCTGCCCCGCGCGGCGTCGTGGCAGCAGCAGCGCCCGCGCCGCGTTCTCGCGGAACATCCCGGCGAACAGCGCGGAGTGGGCGAGCTGCGCGACGATGCGCTCCTGCACCGTCTCGGGATCGGGCAGCAGCCACTCGAGCGAGGGCAGCTCCTCGACCTCGACGATGCGCAGCGCGATGCCGTCGTCGCTCCACGTGGTCTGCAGCGAGAGCCCGTGCCGCGCCGCGAACTCGGCCTCGATCGCCAGCGCCCACGGGGCGTGCACGCGGGCGCCGAAGGGCGACAGGATGCAGACCCGCCAGTCGCCGACCTCGTCGCGGAAGCGCTCGATCGTGATCGCGCGATCGCTCGGCACCACGCCGGTGGCGTCACGTTGCTCGTGCACGTAGGCGAGCAGGTTCTGGGCCGCCCACGCGTCGAGCGACCACGCGGTGCGCAACCACGCCAGCGCCTCGTCGCCGCTGCGGCTGGCCAGCTCGCGCGTCAGCGCTCCGATCGCGCGACCGAGCTCGAGCGGTCGCCCGGGGCCGTCGCCGCGCCAGAACGGCAGCCGCCCGCTCTCGCCGGGCGCGGGCGATACCACCACGCGATCGCGGGTGATGTGGTCGATCCGCCACGCACTCGCGCCCAGCGTGATGACCTGGCCGGGCGCCGACTCGTGCACCATCTCCTCGTCGAGCTCACCCACGCGCGGCCCGCCCTCGCCGGCGTGCACCGGGTAGAGCCCGCGATCGGGGATCGTGCCGGCGTTCTGCAGCGCGAGCTGCAACGCACCGCGGCGCGCGGCCAGCCGATCGTGCTCGCGATCCCACACCACCCGCGGCCGCAGGTCGGCGAACGCGTGCGAGGGGTAGCGACCCGCGAGCATGTCGAGCACCGCGCGTAGGGCCGCGTCGGGCAGCTGCGCGAAGTTGTGGGCGCGACGCACCATCGCCGCGAGCTCGCCCAGCGTGGCCTCGCCGACGCCGAGCATCGCGACCAGCTGCTGCGCGAGCACGTCGAGCGGGTTGCGGGGCACGTGCATGGCCTCGATCGCGCCCTCGCGCATGCGCTGCACCACCACCGCCGACTCGAGCAGGTCGCCGCGGTGCTTGGGGAACAGCCGCCCGACGCTGCGCTGACCCACGCCGTGCCCGGCACGACCGACCCGCTGTAGGCCCCGCGACACCGCACCGGGTGACTCGACCAGCACCACGCGCTCGATGGTGCCCATGTCGATGCCGAGCTCGAGCGAGCTGGTCGCGACGATGCCGCGGATCTCACCGCTCGCGAGCGCGGCCTCGATCGCGGTGCGCTGGGCGTGGGCGAGGCTGCCGTGGTGGGCACGCACGAGCGGCTCACCCGCGAGCTCGTTGAGGCGCTGCGCGAGCCGCTCGCACAGGCCGCGCGCGTTGACGAAGACGATCGTGGTCGCGGCGCCGCGGATGATCTCGAGCAGCCGGGGGTGGATCGCCGGCCAGATGCTGTTGGCCAGCGGCTCGCCGAGCCCCGCCGGCGCCACCGCGACGCCGCCTTGCTTCATCGGTGGCGCTGCCACGGCGTCGACGCTCGGCCGCGTCATGTCGGGCACCGGCACCACCACCTCGATGTCGAGATCCGGGCGCGTGCCACAGTCGACGATCTCGACGGACCGTGCCCCTGCGAGGAAGCGCGCGACCTCCTCGAGCGGCCGCGCGGTCGCCGAGAGCCCCACACGCTGTGGCTCGCGCGGGCACAAGTCCACCAGGCGCTCGAGCGATAGCGCCAGATGAGCGCCGCGCTTGGTCGGTGCCAGCGCGTGGACCTCGTCGACGATCACGGTCTCGACCGTCGCGAGGTGCTCGCGCACACGCGAGCCCAACATCAGGAACAGCGACTCGGGCGTGGTGACGAGGATCTCGGGTGGCTGCCGCAGCATCGAGGCGCGCTCGCCCGCGGTCGTGTCGCCGGTGCGGATCGCCACCCGCGGCAGTGCCGGCTGGAGCCCGAGCGCCTGCGCGGCCGCGGCGATGCCGGCCAGCGGCCGCTGCAGGTTGCGGTGGATGTCGTGCACCAACGCCTTGAGCGGCGACACGTACAGCACGCGGATGCCCGGCGTGCGCGCGGGCGCTTGCACGAGCCGATCGATGCTCGACAGGAACGCGGCCAGGGTCTTGCCCGAGCCGGTCGGCGCCACCAAGAGCGCGTGACGACCGGCCGCGATCGCCTGCCAGCCGCGGACCTGCACCGGCGTCGGTGCGTCGAAGGTCTGCGCGAACCAACGCCGCGTCGCGGGCCCGAAGTGATCCATCGTCGACGGCGCGCAGTGTAGCGCCCGATCGTGCGTCGGAGGCACCGTCGAGCCATCCACCGATCTGCGGGCGCCCGAGCCGACTCGAGACCCCGGGTCCGGCGCCCGACGCACGAGCATCGCCGCCCGACCGAGAGCATGGAAGGCATGGAACTCGTGGCGGACTTCGGCTTCCAGCCGCCGGAGAACGGCGCATCGCGGATCGAACCCCGCCGCACCGAGGGCCCGCGGACCTCGGGGTGACTTCGGTCGCAAGCGCCGCACCGAGTGACGTCGCGCTCCAGCGCAACAGAACGGCGCGCACGAACGCATGCACCGCACGCTGAAGCGCGAGACGGCGCGTCCGCCCTCGTCGAACCACGCCGCGCAGCAGCGTCGCTTCGACGGGTTCCGACGTCGCTTCAAGCTTCAACGACGAGCGTCCGCACGAGGCCCTCGGCGACGCGACGCCCGGCTCGATCTGGGTGCCGTCGACAAGGCCGTTCCCGAAGCGCATCGCGCCGCCCGAATATCCTGGTCACTGCGAGGTCCGGCGAGTCTCGAACGCAGGGTGCTTCCGCCTCGCGTCCGGCCAGGTCATTCTCAGCCAGGCGCTCAACGGGGAGTACATCGCCCTCGAGGAGGTCGACGACGGCCTCTGGAACATCTTGTTCTACACAACCTTGCTCGGTCGCTTCGACGAGGCGTCGGGTAGGATCACCGGGGGGTCGATTTCCGCACGGAACAAGGCCGCAACCCATGACCAGAAGTGTTACCCATGTACCCGGGTCAGTGTTACCGATCATCCCGGTTGCTCACCGATCGAGGCACCTCCTGCAGGCCGGCTCACGGACAACCAGGCACGCGGTCAGGTGCTGTCGCCTCGCTTCTTGCGCCGCGACCACTTCGGGCGCCCGGTTTTCGCCTCGGCCTGCTTTGCGGGCCGGCGCACCCGAACTTCTCTTCCATCGGGCAGGACTGCGAGCGGCCCGTCGCCTCCGTCTGCACGTGACGCGCCGACGTGATTCTCGTTCCAGAAAATGTAGAGCAGCGTATCGATCCCGTGAACGATCGGAGAGATAGCCTGGATCACCGCCTGAGCGGTCTTGGATTGCAGTTCCTGCACCTCTTTCAGCGTCTTTGCCTCTGGGGTGGCGAACAGGAGGGAGTTGATTGTCAGTGGTCGGAGGGAGGTGTTGGCTGCGTTAGATAGGTCGATCCGCGCGCGACAAGGAAGCTTGGCGTGAGCGCTGATGACCGCCTCCGGGTCTTCGCAGAGATCCAAGTGTGCGCCTAGTTTGTCGCGGATGGTCTTGGTTGCGTTGTACCCGGCATCGATTCTGCGCCTGAACTCGGCGAACTGTTTGAGGAATGCCGGCGAATACCGCGAACGGCTCTTCTTCAGCCAAGTAGCGACCTGCGTTCCGAACAGGCGGCGCACCTCAGCGATCGTGATCGCGATTTTGCGCAGGGTGTACGATGACACCCAGGTCTCCTCGTCGCTGGCGTCCTGGCGCACGCCGAGCTTTCCGAGTTCGTGCCCCATATCATCTCGGAGGATCGCAAGGCGCAGCATCCACGCGGACCGCTCGTCAGTCGAGGGAAAGAAATCTATGAGCTTTCCGGAGAACGCGACGGGGTACGCTTGCGGCGTGGACTCTGACTCGGCCATCGACACAGTCTATCGCGTCCTGGGCCCCCGTGCCGGGGCCGCGGACGGCCGCCGCCGCAGACGAGGCGACAACTAAGGCTGCCGGCGTCGAGACGCTTCTTGCGGCCCCACTCCCTTGGTCAGTATCCGTCCAACGATTAGGCGTTCAGCTGCGAGCCGCGCGGGCGAAGCCCGCGTGACTCGTCAGCTGCAACGGCATGTTGGACGGCGTCCGGGTAAGCGAGGTGCACGCGCATGGCAAGCAGCGGCCTTTAGTACCTGAGTAGGGCTTGATGAAGCGCATGGAGGACAATGGTGGTTTCAGGCTGTGGGGCATCCGGGGCAGCGCGTCGGCAGAAGTCGTCCGCACACAATTCAAACTCAAGCGCGAGGAGTCCAAGCGTGTGAGCGGCGGCAAATGCGTTGTGGTCCGATTCAGGGTATAGAAGGGCGTTCCAGCCTTCACCGTCTTCTCGCTCGCGGCTGCCAAGGAAGCGCAAGGGCTCTTCCTTAGCGGAGTGCGCGATCGATGAGTAAGAGTCGTAGAGTCGTTTCACTTTCGTCACGAGGTGCCGCAGGTTAGGCGTTCTCCCTTCAAGGCTGGCGGGGGCTGCGGTCTCGAGCTCGCGCACGCGCGCGAGCAGTTCCATTTGTTTCCTCGCCAGGGTCGTTGCCTCGATGAGTTCGGCTTGACGAATCAGGTCCGCCGCGATGAAGTGCGTCCTGCAGTATGACACGATCAGGCTTGCAATCTGTGGCCCGCTTTGTATCTGGCGAAGGTCGCGGTCCGACAAGAAGAGCGTGCGGGAGCTAACGATCTCCCCCGCGGCTTCGAGAATGAACTCTCCTCGAGGGTGGTCGTTCTCAAATGCCGTGACCGCTCTCTCGCGGAACAACGCCCGCTGGTGTAGGTAGCGCACTGAGCTGCCGACAAGGTGAGTCGGAGCGGCCTCTTCTCGCGCGGAGTTGTCTTCGTCGTCGTTCATCTTACTACGGCGTGAAACCAAAGATTGCCCACTTGAGCTGCTCTGGGGGTTCCCCGCTGCCGATCACGGGGGTTCTCGTCGCACGTTCGACAAAGAACCGTTGTAGGCCGGGATATGCGTCGGCAGGATCCGTCTCCGGGGGATACTCAGCGCGTAGTATGCTTGTGCGAAGGCTCATGTCCGGGCCGCGTTCCACAAGAAGGACGCCCTCGGTAAGCCGGTAGCCAGGAAGTAGGTGCCTGCGGACTTCATCGCATACCGAGTTTGCAGCTCTCGTCAACTCGAAGCAGAGATCCTCTACTAAGTCGACCGCGAACTCGAACTGGACGGAGAGTCGTTTCTCTTCCTCGCGATCCCACTTGACCATCTTTTTGTAGACCTTCTCAACAACAAGGACCTTGTTCTCGTCGCGCCCCTCCTCGGTCGACACGGAGTGCATGACGCGGAGAAAGTCGTTCAAGACCCACCGAAAGTTTGCAAGCGCTTCTTTGACGCGTGGGTGCCTGTTCGGCCAGACACGGTTGAACAGCCATTCTGCGCACGCGTGAAGCGACTTGGCACGCTCGACGCGTAGCTGCGGTTGACCGCCCCCAAATATCCAGGACGTCCAGTTCTTCCAGTTGTCGAGTTCACATTTCTCGGCCCATTCATCTACGTAGCCGATCAGCTGCTCCTCTTCGCGCTGTGCGATCGGATCGAACCCCGCAAGAGAGGTGCGCACCCAGTCTTCGTGGGCTTTCTTTATTTCGTGAAGGCGAGCCACCGGATAGGCCTGTTCGTTGTCGTCGGCGATCTTGTGGTGGATGCTGCACAAGAGCACGAGATTCCCGTAGAGATCGCGCTGATCGGCGGTCATCGAACTAGCGCCCCGCGGGCCGTCCGCCTCGCGAGCAACGATATGCGCCTCCTCTCCGACAACGGTCGGGTCGTCAGCTTCCGCGATGTCCATCACGAGTTCGCGCCGACACTCTGGGAACGAGCAGCGACTCGCGCAACGGCCCCACAGCATCTTGCGCGTCTTGGCTGAGATGGTCATCCCGTGAGTCCTTCATCTTGCGCCGTGGAGGGTGCGCGAACCAGCATGTTGCTCCTCGTCCGTACAACGAATAGGCGCTAAGCTGCGGCCGCGAAGCGGCCGTCAGCTTCAGCGGCTTGTTGGGCGGCGCGCGTAAGCACTTTACTTCTTGAGGCCTTTTCCTACCTTTTTGGCTGTTGATTTTGGGGTCAGGACCTTTCGGCCAAGCGGTACGAAGCCGGCAAGTCGCGCTTCTGTCGACCGCCCTGTCGAAAAGCCCCTCGCCATCTCAGGCAGGGCCCACACTTCCTTGGCAACCTCAAGAAGGTCCTTTCTATGCTGCGTGCCAGCCGCAACATGATATCCGAGGCCCAGCGCGATGATCTCATACGCCGTGTTCAAGAACGATCCGACGAAAGCCTTCTTGCCAGAGTCCCACCGTCTAAATACTGCATCTCCACCGTTTGCTACGATCGTATCAAACGTCTTGACGAACGTCGCTTCGAGTTGCGTGCTTCCGCGCGGCGACTTCGTTGCAAGCGCGACTGCTTCTCGATCCAGGACCTGGTTGAGGTCTCGCAAAGCGGCTTGACTAAGCTGCTCGGGACCACGTGAGTGTAGCACGATGAATCGTACCACGAGCTCCAAGTCATATCGCTCTTCGAGCAGTCGCTCGCTGAGTGAGGTGGTCTCGGCGAAGCTCTTGTGTCGCGCGAGCTTCTCCAACCATGCAAGGAATTCGGGCGAAACCGCCACGAGCAGAGCGGAACGAAGCTCCTGCGGCGTGAGATTCGATCCGTAACTGTTCAACCGCTGGAACAGATCATACTTTGACTGTGGCGATGATTCGCGTTTGATGATCTTGAGGTCGATTTTTGTTCGCTTGATGTCTAGTCTCAGAGCAGCAGAGAGACTCTGCTGGGGATTGGCATGCTCCCACCGGCGCCCCTCCAAAGCCGGCAAGTACTTTGTTTCACGAAGCACCATGGGTGGCAGCGCGTTGCCGTCGACGCCTCGCAGCTCGCCCTGCAGCTCGAGGATAGTGGAGACTCGTTGAAGACCGTCAACTAGCTCCCACTTGCCGCCTTCTTGCTGCGCAACAAAAATGGAAGGGAGAGGGATTCCGAGCAAGATACTCTCGATCAGCCTTGAGCGTTGCTCAATCGACCATCGGAACAAGCGTTGATACTCGGGTCGAATGACAAGCTCGCCCTCTCTATAAAGATTTGTCAGCTCGCCGATGCTCATCGGGTAACCGTCGGCGGCGATTGTTCGGCGCGCGTCGGACACCTCAGTTTCAAGCGCGTCAACAGCCTTGCGCGGCAGTGCCTTCTTGTTCACGTTCTCCACCCTTCCGTTCGCGCAAGCTCAGTTGCAAGATACGGCAGCTCGGGAAAGATCATGGTTTCAGTAAAGCCGAGTGTTTGGAGGTCTTTGAAGAGGTCTTCTCGCTTTGCGTTCAGCGTCACGCGCCACAACAACGTCGGGTCGGAAGGCGAGGCAAACTCTTCGAGGGGCCGGGGATCTGCCCCCCATACGACAAAGGTGCCACGCTGAGCTACGATGCGATCCGAGTTGTGGGCTCCAAACATTGCAACGGGCGACTTGCCCCGTCTTTTCTGAGTCTCCGGCATATAGCTCTCAAGCTCTTCATCGGCCGTTGTGAGTACCCGGATCGTATCGCCGTACTCCGAGAGCACAGGGGTAGATCGATTCCATCGGACCGGATCGACGCACCATATCGAGGGAACGCAGACGTGGTCTGCGTGCGGAGGGTCAGAGCTCAACGCAAAATAGCAGGCGACGAACAGGTTCTCCGTCCAGTCCAGCAACCGCGTGGGCGCGCCATGATGCTGCATTGCAAAGAGGTGTTCCCAGCTTGTCTGCGGGTATCCGGTGGGCCAGTACGCCATACTTCTCTGGCGAAACCGCGTCAGCAACCGCGTCTCCCTCTCGAATACTTCCGCGTCTGACTTGCCGTCGCGCATTAGCTTCGGCAACAGCCGGTAGTTCTGGCAGGACTGCCCACGGTACCAAAGGAAACCGTCGTCGCCTAGCTCCGCGCGGATCTTCAGAACGACGTCGACGAGTTCGTGGATGCTCGAGGCTTGTAGCTCGGTGACCGACATCTGGGTTGCGTTGGCGCGGCGATCCTATCGAGCATTCCCATTCTCCGCAAGCGCCCGCGCCTACGCTGAGGGCGTGCGGATTCGCGACTCAACGCGAAGGCTTCTGGCCGCTTGGCCACCGTTCTCGTCCGCCCAACATATCAGGCGTTCAGCGGCGGGAGCATCGGGCGAAGCCCGATGAGCCCGTCCGTTGCAACGGCTCGTTAGCCGGGCTCCTTGGCAGCGCCCGTGCTGGGGCGTTGGCGGAATTCCGGCGGAAGAAGCCAGACATGCACGATCTCGCACGGAACTGCGCTCAGGACTTCGAACGAGTATTCGCCGTCGGGCGCGTCCACGAACGTCGCTGGCCGGAGCTCTGCGTGGCCGGTGGCCCACTCGTATCTACAGGACCCGGTCAAAACGTAGATCTTGCCGGCGCGCGCCGTCCCTCGGAACGCCACTCCGGGATCGTAGCGGTTGGGAGAGATCCGGTAATGCCAAGCGGGCTCGTGCTGTGCACGGATCGCTGTCTCGGTCATCGGTCCGGCGACCGAAGCGTTCCAGCTATGCGTCCTCGGCATGCTCATCGAGATCTCGCAGATCCGGCTAACTCTAATTGAACCAAGCCGCTTCGCGGCGGCTGTGGCGTAGCGTGGTGCGGACGACGGTTTGGGAGGCGATCAGGGCCCCCGGCACACGCGGGGCCGCTGACAGAGCCACCGTGGATCGCGGATCGTGGACCTCCGGCAACGAATCGCCGGAGGAGAGCACGATGGAGGACTTCAAGCAGCAGTTGGCGCGAGCGTTCGATCTCCGCGGACTCCAGCAGAGCACTCGCCGCTCGTACACGGGCTACGTCACGCAGTTCAGCAGGTTTCACGGCGACCGCCATCCGGAGGAGATGGGCACCGACGAGATCCGTGCGTATCTCGAGCATCTTGGGCGAGCACGCCTCACGGCGTCGACGGTCGGAGTGTGCTACGCGGCGCTCGCGTACTATTATTCGCACGTCGCGCAGCGCCCGGAGGTGATGCTCCCGATCCCTCGCCGTCGGCGACATCGCACCATGCCGGAGATCCTCAGCATCGCAGAGGTCGGCCGACTTCTGGCCGCGATCAGCTCGCTCACCTCGCGGACGATCGCCATGGTGATGTACGGCTCCGGCCTGCGCGTGTCGGAGGCGTGCGCGCTCTGCATCGAGGACATCGACAGTGCGCGCAACGTCCTGCGTGTACGCGAGGGCAAGGGAGGCCACGATCGCTACACACTGCTCGGCGGACCCCTGCTCGCGGCCCTCCGCGCGTACTGGAAGCAGCGCCGGCCGCCAGGCTCCCTGCTGTTTCCTGGGCTGGATCCGACTCGTCCCCTCACGCGCGACGTCGTTCAGAGGGCGGTGAAGGCCGCCGCGAAATCGGCCGGCTTGCACAAGCGTGTCACACCGCACACGCTGCGGCACTGTTTCGCGACGCACATGATCGAGAGCGGTGCCGACCTTCGGACTGTGCAGGTGCTCTTGGGCCACGCGAGCGTGAACACGACGTCGATGTACGTCCGCGTCGGCATCGGTCGCTTGAGTCGAACCACCGGCCCGCTCGAAATGCTCGCCTCGCTCGCCGGCTAGCACAGGACTACTGCGATGCCGACCGAGCCGCACCCACCTGGGTGTGGCGCTCCGAGGTCCCGTCCCACGCTCGAGGTCGCCACGATCTTCCGCGAGCACGGCGACGCCTACCGCCGGAGCCACACCCCTAGCCGCGACCAGTTGCGCGCTATGCGAGCGATCGAGTGCTGTCGCACCGTCGCGCTCGGCGGCCACCTCGATGCGTGCAGGTCCTGCGGTATGACGCGCCCCTCGTACAACTCTTGCCGCAATCGACACTGCCCGAAATGCCAGTCGCTGGCGCAGGCCAAGTGGATCGACGAGCGCAGGCGGCGGATCTTGCCGACACACTACTTCCACGTGGTGTTCACGCTGCCAAGCGAGCTGCGAGCGCTCGCCCGGTTCAACCCTGTCCCGGTGTACCGACTGTTGTTTCACGCGGCAGCCGAGACGCTGCTCGAACTGGGCCGAGACGCGAAGCGGCTGGGCGCCACACTCGGTATCACCAGCGTGCTGCACACGTGGAGCCGCACGCTCGCCTACCACCCCCACGTGCACTGCATCGTCACCGGGGGTGGGCTCTCGCTCGATCGAGAGCGCTGGGTCGCGAGCGGACGCCGGTACCTGTTTCCTCTGCGCGTCATGGCCGCGTTGTTTCGCGCCAAGATGCTGTGCGGCCTGCGTCGGGCAAGGCGGCGCGGCGACCTTCGGCTTCCGGCGAACGTCGCCGCGCCGACGTGGTTCGACGCGCTCGTCGAACGCCTCTTCGCCACCGACTGGATCGTCTACGCCAAGCCGCCCTTCGGCGGGCCCGAGCACGTCTACGCGTACCTCGGTCGATACACCCACCGCGTCGGGCTCGACAATCGACGCCTGCGCGCCATCGACGACGGCCACGTCCACTTCGTCGGCAGGCATCGCAAGCTTGTCACGCTCACCCACGACGCGTTCATCGGCCGCTTCCTGCAGCACGTCTTGCCGCCCGACTTCGTCAGACTGCGTCACTACGGCCTGCTCGCCGCCAGTCATGCGACCACACTCCTCGAGGTCGCGCGCGAACGGCTCGGTGCACACAAGCCCGATCTCGCGACCGACGAACTCACCTGGCGCGACCGCTTCTTCCGGATCACCGGCGTCGACCTGCGAATCTGCCCGCGCTGTGCCACGCCGACCATGATCCGCATCGCGGAGCTCATCCCGCGGTCGTCCGTTTGGGCCGCATGCATACAACCGCTCGACTCCCTCGACTCTTCATGAACGACGTCACGATACATCAACGAGTCCCTCGACACGGACCACCCTCGGGAGGCCCGATGGTTCTCTGCGTCCGCTCGGCGGTCGTGCGTGCCGACGCGACCGCGCTCGCTCGCGACGAGCACTCGTGCGGCGTCTGGTCGGCTCCGCAGAACCACGAAACCGTACCCTACCACGCAGCACCAGCCGCCGTCGGAGCACATGACCTCACCGCGCTCGAGCCAACATCGCCATACAGTCCGTGGCTCCGACGCTCCGCCTGAGGCAGCGGCTTGGTTCAAATCACGTTTGCCCTGCCACGCTCGAGCTGCTCCCTCGCCGAGAGCGGTCTTCTCGCCTCGCGTGACAGCCCAAACGCTTAACCATTCGGCAGACCTGCGTTTGCCGCCCCCCGCCGAGTTATCCCGGTCTGTATATCCACGTGACGCCACTCACCCTCTCTTCCTAAGTTCCTGCGACCACACGCGATTCCCCCGTTCTTCAGCGCCTCGCGAATCCGCGTTATCCAGCAAGCCGCTCAGCTCTCCCGGCCCTCCCGGCCGCTTCGCACCGCTCGCACCACCCCGCTCCCCCTCCCCGCGCCGCCCCGATCCCCCGAAGCCCATCCCCTCGAGCCGATCGGCCGGACTCCGCACCCCGCTCGGCCCTCGGTTCAGCACGTGCGTATCGATCATCGTGGTCGTGACATCCCGATGCCCAAGCAACTCCTGCACCGTCCGAATGTCATACCCATCTTCGAGCAGGTGCGTCGCAAACGAGTGCCGGAACGTATGGCAAGTCGCCCGCACCGACAGCCCCGCTGCGGCCACCGCAGCCTTCACAGCCCGCTGCAGCACCGTCTCGTGAAGATGATGCCGACGCACTTCCCGGGACTCGCGGTCGCGGTACACCCGCGTCGCGGGGAACACCCACTGCCACCCCCACTCGCGTCCAGCGTTCGGGAACTTGCGAGCGATCGCGGTCGGCAGCTCGACGAACCCGCCCCCTTCCGCCAGATCCCGCTCGTGCTGCGCCTTCACTTCGGCGAGGTGCACCCGCAACGCGTCGCGCACCACCGCCGGCAAGATCGCGACCCGGTCGCGATTCCCCTTGCCCTCGCGCACCCGCACCAGGTGCCCCGCGAAGTCGACGTCCTTCACCCGTAGCCGCAGGCACTCGAGCCGTCGCAGCCCCGCACCGTACAGCAGCAGCGACACCAGCCACGGCGTGCCCGACATCTGCGCCAGCACGCGCGCCACGTCATCACGACGCAGCACGGTCGGTAGCCGCAACGGCCGCTTCGCCCGCACCACCTCTGCCAGCTGCGGCAACTCCAAGTCGAGCACCTCGCGGTACAAGAACACGATCGCCGCGAGCGCCTGGTTCTGCGTCGATGCAGCAACCTGCCCCTCGGTCGCGAGCGAAGACAAGAACGCTTCGACCTCCGACGCACCCAGCTGCGCCGGATGTCGCTTGCCGTGGAAGAGCTCGAACCGCCGCGTCCACGCGACGTAGGCCTTCTCGGTACGCCGGCTGTAGTGCCGCGTTCGCACGGCGAGCCGCACGCGGTCCAGCAAGCGAGGCTCGCTCGTCGCTGCGCCGGTCGGTACGCGCGCTGCAGCGGCCGACTGCTGCGGCGCGATCGCGATGATGCGCCGTGGACGAGCAGGCTCCGCCATGCGCCGCACGCGACGTGCGAGCGTCAGCGACCGAAACCTGTACCCGCCGGACGTGCTCGCCGAGGGCTCGTGCGTGGCGCGGACGGTCCGAGCCGGCGAGTGGACGATCCGTTCCACCCTCGCACCGTATCACCACCCACGACGCCCCGCGCCGCGAAACCAGCCACCCACGACGCCCGCGTCACCGCGCGCGACCGTTCGCGCGCGAAACCAACCCGAGTTCCCCCATCACGTCGACCGATCTCACTCGATCCATCGATCGCGCCGCCCACCCCCGCCCTCTACCCACCACCAAAGGCAGCTCGAGCAGGTCGAGGCCTTCGACGTCCCCCTGCGACCGATGACCCGCTCGAGCACATTGCCTGGGTCCCGCTCGATGCCGACGAACCGACCGAGCGCATGCAGTCGCGTCCCGGTGCACGAGACGGAACGCGGTCGCGTCACGATGAAGCTGCTCGGCCTCGATCGCGGCATCGCGGACCAGGTCGGCCATCACATTCGCCATGTCGTCCATCCCAAGATCCGCGAAGTCGCATCCCTCGACGGCGCGGCGGCACGTGATGCGTGGAACACCGCGATCCAACATCTGGTGGTCGAGACGATGCAGTTCCTCGCGGCCACTCACGGCGCGCTCGACCACTTCGTCCCGGCTCGTGATCGCCAGCGCCTGAGCCTCCGGCTGCCACGGCCGGGCCTGGCCTCCGAGCGCGAACACCCGGCGTGGCGCTGGGCGGACCACCCGATGCCGCATGTCCCGCCCGGGGGCCGTGCCCTTGGGCGCGGTCGATTTCCTCACAGATCCGCCACGGCGCCCGCATGGCTCGGGCGCGCATGCCACGGCCGAACCTCCGCCCGCTCTGCCTCGCGATTCCGTTGATCGCCTGCGGCGCCTCGCCCTCCGCCGCCACCACCGACGACGCCAGCTCGAGCGGCAGCGATGGGGCCACCGCGTCGAGCACCGCCGGCGATGGCCCGGGCCCCGGTGCGACCACCGAGCTGCCCGGCACCGACTCGGGTGCGCTCGACGAGACCGGCACGGGCGCGGGGAGCTCGGATGGCGGCGACAGCGGCCCGCCCGCGATCGCGTGCGACGGGCGACCGCCGGTCGCCGACGCACCACCGTCGCAGTGGATCGACGCGACCGGCAACCTCGCCAACTTCCCGTCGGAGTGCGGCAACCTGACGATGCTCTCGGCGCGCCCGTGCACCGACGAGATCATCGCCGGCGTCGCGCTCGCGGGGCTCTTCATGACCAGCGACGGCGGCACCAGCTGGAACCCGCTCGGCACCGGCGCCGGCTCGGCGATGATCACCAATCGACCGTCGTCCATCGTCTACGACCCCGAGCACCCGGCGGTGTTCTGGGAGTCGGGCATCTACAACGGCGGTGGGGTCTACCGCACCGACGACGGCGGCCTGACCTTCGTGCAGCTGGGCGACTTCGGCCACAACGATCTGGTCAGCGTCGACTTCTCGGATCCCGAGCGCAAGACGCTGCTGGCCGGCTCGCACGAGCAGACCCAGCGGCTCATGCACTCCACCGACGGTGGCCTGACGTGGACCGATCTCGGGCCCAACCTCCCGGCCGACTCGAACTTCAGCTCGGCGCCGCTGGTGATCGACGCCGACACGTTCCTCCTGGGGGCATGCGGCTACGCCGACGCGACCTGCGGCGTGTTCCGCAGCACCGACGCCGGCCTCACCTGGCAGAACACCGCGCCCGATCTGCCGGTCGTGGCGCGGCCGCTGTGGGCCGCCGACGGCACCATCTACTGGTCGACGATCTACGACTCCGGCATCGCGCGCAGCGACGACCTCGGCCAGCACTGGACCAAGGTCGCCGAGGGCATCGTCTCGGGCCACCCGGTCGCGCTCGCAGACGGCCGCATCATGGACGTCACCGCCGATCACGTCGTGGTCTCCGACGACCGCGGCGACAGCTGGACAGCCGTGGGCGAGCCGCTGCCGTTCAAGCCCGCCGGCGTGACCTACTCGGCGGCGACCAAGACCGTGTTCGTGTGGCAGTGGGACTGCGGCAACGTCGTGCTGCCGTTCGCGATCGCCAGCGCCGGCTTCGACGACGGCGGCTGACGGACGCCCGTCGCCCCGAAGTCACCGCCGCGCGGCGTTCAGCGCGGCCGTCGGCGCCGCCCGAGCCACGGCAGCGCTGCGAGCAGCCACCACGATGGCGGTTCACCGTCGCCCACGCCACACGCGCAGCCCTGCGACGCGTCGGTGTTCTCGCCGAAGGTGTCGGGCAACGCGTCGCCACCATCTGCATCGCCGCCGCCGGTGCCATCGCTGGCGCTGACGTCCCCGCTGACACCGCTGCTCTCACCGCCGGACTGCGAGCCGCCCTCGCCACCGGCGGTGGTGGTCGTGGTCATCGGCGCGGTGGTGACACCACCGTCGCTGCTCGAGTCGACCGCACCACCGCTCGAGTCCATCGCGCCGCCGCTCGAGTCGACCGCGCCGGTGTCGCTGCTGCCCGGCAGCGGCACCACGCACTCACCGCTGGCCTGCGTGAGCACGATGTCGTCGCCGTAGAAGAACTGCAGGATTGCGGTCGAGTCGTAGCCGTTGTCGTTCTCGAGGCACCGCGCGGCCCACTGCCCCATGCAGCCGCGGTTCTGGCCGTAGCCGGAGTCGCCGGGGTTGAACACGTAGCCGAGCTCGGTCTGCTCGACGTCGGTGCCGCTGCGGCCCTCGTTGTAGGTGACCCAGTGCTCGGTCGAGGCGTTGCCATCGACGCCGACGCAGCTCGGCGATCCGACCGAGCTATCACCGGCGACGAAGAAGCCGTAGGTCAGCGTGTCGTTGTAGTTGAGATAGACCCCGCTGGTCTCCTGCACCGCCTGGTAGTGCACCGGCAGCGGGTTCGAGCCGCAGCTGTAGACCTGGCAGCCCTGACCGTCGCAGATCGATCCCGAGGTCGCGATCGAGTAGTACGCGACCGAGCGCGCCGCGATCGCCTGGGCCTTGAGCGCCTCGAGGTTGGCACCGCCGTTCTCGCACTGGATCACGTGGGGGAGGTAGTCCTCCTCCATCGCGACGTTGCCGACGCCGGTGACCTGGATGTCGCAGTACGCCCCCGGCAGCGGGGCCCCGACCGCGAACACCGGCTGCTCTGGCGTCAGCGGCAGCTCGCGCAGCTCGGCCTCGTCGTCACCGTCGTCGGCGACGCAGCCGGCCACGCAGAACGCGACCGGCCCCACGGCCAAGCACACGCGCAAGCTCGCCCCGATGACCCGTGCCCCTCGAACGCAGATGCGACCGCCCACGTTGCCCAGGCTATCAAGCCCGCGTGCCCGCGACCACGACCCGTGCGCCCAATCGCGCACGCGTTGCGACCGTTCGCAGGCGCCTACGCCAAGAGGGCTACGCACAAGTGCGTAGCCGCTAGTACCTCGACACAGCGATCTAGCCCACCGGCGTCACCGCGGTCTGGATGAGCCCCGTCAGGCAGCCGATCGCGGCGCTGAAATCGTCGTCGCAGATCGACTCGATGCAGCAGCGCACGCGGGTCTCGTCGATCGCCGGGGTGCTGGGATCGTCGGCGGTGTTGAGGCTCTCGCACACGCTGCGGATGCGGACGTCGGCGATCGCCTGGCCGGTGAACACGCCGGTGGCGTCGTCGTAGCCGGTGCAGCCGGGCCCGATGCCGAACTCGAACTGTTTGTAGGCCGCGTCGACGCCGTCGGCCCACTCGTCGGGAAGCACGTCGCCGACGGGGTACTCGGGGTCGCGCCAGCCGCGGTACTCGAGCGCCGCGACGCCGCCCGCGACGGGCTCGTACGGGGCAGCGCGGCGTGCTCGGTGACCTCCGGCACGCCAAGGATGCCGAGCATGATCACCTCGCGCCCCTGGTCGCGCAGCGAGTGCAGCAGCCGGGCGTAGCGGGACACCGGCTGCAGCACCGCGCGGTCGTCGGCGACGTCCTCGCTGCCGTCGTCGTCGTGGTTCGACTGCACGCACTGCGCATACACGCCGGTCGCGGGGTCGAGATCGTCGCAGCGCGCTCCCGCGTGCCAGCACAGCGCCGAGCTCGGCGAGCGGATGTCGGTGACGGGATTGACCTCGAGGAAGTCGGGGTCGGTCATGATCGAGAAGTCGCGCACCGAGCAATCGGTCTCGTCGGTGATGATCGCAATCGCGAGCACGGCACCGTCGCGCAGGAACGGTTGCTCGATCCAGCTCCACGCTGGATCGTCGCAGCGGGCGGGATCGTTCCAGCACGCCGCGGGATTCAGCGCCTGCGACATCGCCTCGAGCGGACTCTCGTAGCCACAGCCGTCGATACCCTGGGGCCCGACGCACGCGAGTGCGGCCGCGGCATCGCCGGCGTCGACGTTGTCGCCGTCGCGATCGAAGTGGATGAACTGATCGCGCGGCGCGACCGGCAGCGCCGGCGCGCAGACGTCGGTACAGGCCTGCTCGACCACCGGCGGCGGCATCCCGAGGCCGGTGAAGCGGGCGATGCGTTCGGTGCACGGCGTCGACACCGGTGCGCCACGGGCGGGGACGTAGTCGGGCTTGACCCACGCGCCGTGGCACGAGGGATTGTCGACGTCGGTGGTGGTCACCATGATGTTGACGTCCGCGCCCACGCGATTGCCGTGACCGTCCTCGAGCGACTGCAGCTGCTCGACCAATAGCGGGAAGTTCTTGGCGAGGTTGAGCTGCTCCTCGCCCATCGTCCCGGAGTTGTCGATCACGAACAGCACGTCGATCTTGTCCTGGCAGCCGAGCTCGGGATCACAGGCGTCGAACGGCGGCAGGTCGGGCACGGTGCCCATGCTGGTGACCTCGGCCCCCGAGTGCACGCCGCTGTCGCCACTGCTACCGGCACGGCCGAGCACGAGCACGGGCTCCGCACAGGCCGCCAGCTGTCCGAGCGCGACCACGGGCGCGATCGCCCGCGTCGCGACGCGCCGGGTGAGCCGCTGCGGGCCCGCTGCGCCGTGAATTGGCGGCGGGCACGATTTCCTGAGCCACTTGGGCAAGCTGGCGTGATCTTAACAGCATCGTGGTGACCTCGGCGCAACCCGGACCCGGGCACCTGCACCTGCAGGAGACCGACGACGGGGTGCTCGTCGCCCGAGTCCGCAGCGGAGACCGCGCCGCCTTCCGCGAGCTCTACCTGCGTCACGCCCATGCGGTCGCGACCGCGGTCGCGCGCTGGCTCGGCCACAACGCCGACGTCGACGACATCGTGCAGGACACCTTCGTGCGGGCGAGCGAGCGCATGGACACGCTGCGCTCCGCGAGCCACGTGCGTCCGTGGTTGGTGACGATCGCGATCCGGCTGACCCACTCGCGGCTGACGCGGGCGCGGCGTCGCTTCGCGCTGCTCGAGGTGTTCCGCTGGCACGAGCCGCGAACCTCCGATCCCCGCGACCGGGCGCCCGCCGACGAGCTCGTCGCCGCGCTCGTGCGGGTGCCCGAGAATCACCGCCTGCCGTGGACGCTGCACCGCATCGAGGGCGAGAAGCTCGAGGACGTCGCGCTCACCTGCGGCGTGTCGTTGGCGACCGTGAAGCGTCGCATCGCCGACTGCGAGCGCTCGCTATCCCACGCGCTGGGTCGGTGGGCACCGGCATCGGGGGGTGAGCCGTGAACGACCAGGCCCGTGACCCCGCCGTGGAACGTGCGCTCGACGAGCTGCGCGCACGCGAGCCCGCGTGGGACCGGCTGCGCGAGCGACGAGCCCTGGCCCGCATCGAGGCCGCGCTCGACGCTGCGCCGCGCCGCGACACCGCGCCGCGGCGCTGGCGACCCGCGGTGCTGGCCGGCGTGGCTGCGGTCGCGGCGGCGGTGTGGCTGCTGCTGTGGCTGCGACCGTCGGCGACTTCCGAGGCGGAGCCCGACGGCGGCACCACGCTCGCAGCCGAGCTCACACCTGAGCCGGTCGTGCTGCCGATCGCGACGCCGTCGATCCCGAGCGTGACGGCGCCGACCTTGGCGCTCGCCGATGGCTCGATCGCGACGCTCCACGACGGCGCGCGGGTCGAGCTCGCGATGCAGAGCGCCACCGCGATCCGCCTGCAGCAGTCGAGTGGCCGCGTGCACTACGAGGTGCGCCCGGGACTGCCGCGCACGTTCGTGGTCGAGGCCGATGGCGTCGAGGTGACGGTGGTCGGCACCGCGTTCTGGATCACCCGCGAGCCCGCCGCGGTTCGCGTCACCGTCGAGCACGGCCACGTCCGGGTCGCGCGGACCGGCGCCGCAGAGGTCGCCGATCTGCACGCGGGCGACGAGCTGCGACTCGAGCTCGCGATCACGACCGCGGCGGTCGCCAGCGTCGACCTACCGCCGGTCCCGCGCGTCGATCGGACTCGCCGCGCGGCCAAGCCCGCGCCGGCGCCGGTGCCCCCCACCAGCGCCGAGGTCACGCCGGCCCCGGATGTGGACGCGCTGCTCGCCACCGCCGACGCCGCGCTCGCGCGCGGCGATCGGGCCGCCGCAGCCGCGGCGCTCGACGCGATCGTGCGCGAGCACGGCGACGATCCCCACGCCTACGGTGCCGCGTTCCAGCTCGGCAAGATCGAGCGCGCACGCGGACGCCACCGCGCCGCCGCGGCGGCGTTCCTGGCCGCCACCCGCAAGTCACCCGGCGGTGCGCTCAGCGAGGACGCACGGGCCGAGGCCGCACTCGAGCTCTTCGAGGCCGGCGACCTCACGCGCGCCCGCGCGGCCGCGGCCGACTACCTCGCGCACCACCCCGGCGGCGTGCACGTGGCCCGCATCGAAGCCATGCGCGCGCAGCTGCCCTGAGCACGCGCGGCGCGACGACGGGCCACGGCCGGCGTAGCATCGTTGCCCGTGCCCCCGTGCACCGTGGTTCTCGCGTCGTGGCTGGCGCTCGCCGCCAGTGGCGACGCACCACCGCCCGACGACGCGTCGCACGCGTCGCGTGACGACGACACCACCGCGCCCGACGCTGACGACGACCACGACGCCGCCCCCCACGACGATCACGCCGCCGCGGCCACGCCCGAGGATGCCCACGCCGCCGAGACCCCGGCCGACGCCGACGCCGACGTCGACGCGACGTCGCAACGCGGCGACGGCATCGACGCGCGGGCACCCGAGCCCACCGTCGTGGCGCCGCCGCCGGCCGTGCACGTGCGACGCGATCACCTCGAGGTCCACGCCGAGGGCTGTCCCGGCATCGATGCGCCCGAGGTCGGACGCCTGCTCGCGCTCGACCTGGCGAGCATCACCGACGAGGTCCGTCGCGGTCCACCGCTGCGCATCGAGCTGACGTGCGGATCGACGCAGCTGGCGATCGCGATCGCCGATCCGATCACGCGCAAGCGGCTCGAGCGCGTCGTGCCGCTGCCGGCCGCCGAGCCCGGTCGCGAGCGGGTGATCGCGCTGGCGATCTCGCAGCTGTTCGCGGCCTCGTGGCTCGAGCTGCTGATGCCGCCGTCGACCGCCCCCACGCTGCCGCAGGCGAGCGACCCCGCGGCCACCGCGGCCGCGGCCGAGCGCGCGCGGGCGCGGATCGATCTCCGACGCCGCAGCCTCGCGGTGCTGGTCGGCGCCACCGCCCGCGCGCGCGCGCTCGAGCGAGCACCGCTCGGCTCGTGGGGCGGCGAGTTCGACGTGCGCGCATGGTTTGGCAACGCGGGCATCGTCGCGCGCGCGGGCTTCGAGGGCGGCGTCGCGCGGCGGGACGCCGGCAGCGTGCGCGCGTGGCTGCTCACGCTCGGACTCGGGGCCGCCGGCCGCGTGCCGCTCTCGCGACGGCTCGCACTCGGCGGGCGCGTGGTCGTCGCGGCGGCGCTCGGACGCCTGCGTGGTGTCGCGCGCACGCCCGCGGTCGCGACCGCCTCCACCACCGCGGCGACCGGGCAGGCCACACTCGGCGGCGGTCCGCAGCTGCGTCTGGGTGGCGCGCTGCTCGAGCTCGACGTCGAGGTCGGCGGCACGCTGCGACCGCCCGAGGGCCTCGTCAGCGGCGATCGACCGGTCAGCCTCGGCGGCGTCTTCTGCGGCGGTGCGCTGCGGCTCGGCTACGAACTCGCCCGGCCCCGGGGCCGCGGCCAGCCCAGGGGGTTGACTGCCCACCGGACGGGTTTAGCCTCGCGGCCGTGAGCGACGACCGCGAGACCCCGACGACCCATGCATTCAAGGCCGAAGTCGCGGCGGTGCTGCGCCTGGTCACCAACTCGCTGTACACCAACCGCGACATCTTCCTGCGCGAGCTGGTCAGCAACGCCTCCGACGCCCTCGACAAGGCCCGCTTCGCGGCGCTGGTCGAGCCCGAGCTCGAGGGCAAGGACCTCGCACCCAAGATCCTCGTGCAGATCGACGTCGCCACCGGCGTGGTCGTGGTCGAAGACAACGGCATCGGCATGACCGCCGCCGAGGCCGAGCGCAACCTCGGCACCATCGCGCACTCCGGCACGCTCGAGTTCCTGCAGCAGGCCGCGAAGAATCGCGAGGGCAAGCCCGACCTCGACCTCATCGGCCAGTTCGGCGTCGGCTTCTACAGTGGCTTCATGGTCGCCGACCGCATCGTCGTCGAGACCCGCTCGGCGCGACCCGGCCAGGCGGCGGTGCGCTGGACCAGCGCCGGCGACGGCAGCTTCGAGATGTCGGCCGGCAGCCGC
Organism: Deltaproteobacteria bacterium; assembly: GCA_016709225.1. NCBI lineage: Bacteria > Pseudomonadati > Myxococcota > Myxococcia > Deltaproteobacteria bacterium. The sequence goes on from JADJEE010000001.1 coordinate 2,493,734, forward strand.
GGCGAGCGGGGCACCCGCATCGAGCTGCACCTGCGCGACGACGCCAAGGAGTACCTCGACCGCTGGCGCCTGCAGCAGATCATCAAGCGCTACAGCGACTACGTGCTGCACCCGATCGAGCTCACCCAGCGCGACGAGGGCGGCGAGCTCCAGGGCGCCGGCGAGCAGGTCAACGCGGCCAAGGCGTTCTGGACCCGCAGCGCCAAGGAGCTGACCGACGCCGAGTACCAGGAGTTCTACACCCACGTGATGGGTGGCTTCGTGCTGCCGGGCGACAAGCCGCTCGCGCGCCTGCACGTCGGCATGGACGCGCCGATCCAGTTCAAGAGCGTGTTGTTCGTGCCCGGCCACCGGCCGATGGATCTGTTCGGTGAGGACAGCAAGCACCTGCGGCTGTACGCGCGCCGCGTGCTGGTGATGGAGAGCTGCGACAAGCTGCTGCCGTCGTACCTGCGGTTCTTCCGCGGCGTGGTCGACAGCGAGGACCTGCCGCTCAACGTCTCGCGCGAGACCCTGCAGGAGCACCACTCGCTGGCCGCGATCCGCCGCCAGCTCACCCGCAAGGCACTGGCGCTGCTCGCCGACACCGCCAAGGACGACCCCGAGGGCTACGCCAAGCTGTGGCACGAGTTCGGCGTGTTCCTCAAGGAGGGCCTGCACACCGACAACGCCCACCGCGAGCAGCTGAGCGAGCTGCTGCGTTGGGGCAGCACCGCGGCCACCGGCGAGGGCGCCGCGTCGCTGGTGTCGCTCGCACAGTACGTCGACGCGATGCCGGCCGAGCAGACCGCGATCTATTACATCTCCGGCGAGTCCGGCGACGACCTCGCGCGCAGCCCCCACCTCGAGGCCTGCCGCGCCAAGGGCTTCGCGGTGCTGCTCATGACCGACGCGGTCGACGAGTGGGTGGTGCAGGATCTCGAGCGCTACCGCGACAAGCCCCTGGTCAACGTGACCCAGGGCGAGCTCGACTTCGCCAAGCCCGACGATGCCGCCGACGCGGGCGAGCTCGCGCCGCTGGTGGAGCGCGCCAAGGCGGTGCTGGGCGATCGCGTGAAGGACGTGCGCAGCTCGGCGCGCATGACCGCCTCGGCGGCGTGCCTGGTCGACGACGCCGGCGGGCTCGGCCGCAACATGGAGCGCATCCTGAAGATGGCCGGACGCGAGATCACGGCGCGGCCACGCATCCTCGAGCTCAACCCCGGTCATCCCTTCGTGCGCGCGACCGCCAAGCGCATCGCCGAGGATGCCCAGGACGCCGAGGCCACGCTGTGGATCGAGCTGCTGCACGACCAGGCCGCGCTGGCCGAGGGCGTCGTCACGGATCCCGCCGGCGTCGTCGCTCGCATCCAACGCGTGCTCGACCACGCCGCCGGCACCGACGTCAAGGCGGGTTCGTGACCGAGGTCCCGACCGGCGTCCTGCTGTGCAACCTCGGCACGCCCGAGGCCCCACGCGCCCCCGAGGTCCGTCGCTACCTCCGACAGTTCCTGTCCGACCCGCGCGTGATCGACATCCCCCGTCCGGTGCGGGGGGCCCTGCTCGAGCTCGTGATCCTGCCGCGGCGCCCGAGCCAGTCCGCCCACGCGTACCAGAAGGTGTGGACCGAAGCCGGCTCGCCGCTGCTCGTGCACTCGGTCGCGCTGCGCGACGCCGTCGCGTCGGCGCTGCCGCAGCACCGCGTCGAGCTCGGCATGCGCTACGGCCAGCCCGACGTCGGCGACGCCTTCGAGCGGCTGTGCGCGGCCGGCTGCGTGAAGATCATCGTGGTGCCGCTGTACCCGCAGTACGCCTCGAGCTCGACCGGCTCGACGCTGCAGCTGCTGTACGAGCGCGCCGCCGGCCTCTGGCACACGCCGATGCTCGAGGTGGTGCCGCCGTTCTACGACGCGCGCAGCTTCATCGATGCGTTCGTCACGGTCGCACGGCCGGTGCTCGACGAGCACCAGCCCGAGCACGTGCTGATGAGCTTCCACGGGCAGCCCGAGCGGCACTGCCACAAGGGCGATCGCAGCGGCAGCCACTGCCTGGCCAAGCCCGACTGCTGCGACGCGATCGGTCCCGTGAACGCGCAGTGCTACCGCGCGCACTGCTACGCCACCGCCCGGGCGCTGGCGGCCGGCCTCGCGCTGCCCGACGACGGCTGGAGCACCTCGTTCCAGAGCCGGCTCGGTCGCACCCCGTGGATCCGCCCGTTCACCGACGAGGTGCTCCCTGCGCTGGTGGCCAAGGGTGTGAAGCGCATCGCGGTGATGTGCCCGTCGTTCGTCGCCGACTGCCTCGAGACACTCGAAGAGATCGCGATTCGGGCGCGCGACGACTGGCGCGCCGCCGGCGGCGAAGAGCTGTGGTTGGTGCCATCGCTCAACGCCACCAAGCCGTGGGTCGACGCGGTGTGCGGCATGATCCGCGCCCGCGATGCCGACGCCTGAACGCGACACACCACGACGAAATCAAGACGGCCCTGGGCGGAATCCTTGCGGGCGGCGGGAACCTCTGGGGGCCATGCTGCCGTTGAAGTGATCACCATGTTCGCCGGACTCGCACTCGCGCTGGTGCTGCTGTGGCTGTCGGTCGGCGGTCACAGCTCGACCAACGCCCCCAGCTCGATCACGCGGTTGGGCGGCAGGCGGAAGTAGAGCGACGCGTCGCGGGCGTTGCGGAGCATCGCGGCAAACAGCACCCGGCGCCACGGCACCCACAGTCGATGGCGCGTCGCCGCGACGATGCGCTCGCGACCGAGGAAGTAGCTGGTCGTCATGGTGGTGGCGCCGAGCTCGGCGAGCACGGCCGCGAGCGCCTGGGGCACGTCGGGCGATTCCATGAAGCCGTACTGCAGCGTGACCCGCTGCACCCCCTTGGACAGCGGCTCGCGCTGCAGACGCTCGGCGGCCGCAACCCGCGGCACGTCGAGGGTCTGCACGTCGAGCACGATGACGTGCCGGTGGATCACGCGGTTGTGCTTGAGGTTGTGCAGCCATGACTGTGGCACCACCTCCGGCTCCGCGGTGAGGAACACTGCGGTGCCGTCGACGCGCACGGCGTCCGAGTCGGCGAGCGCGTCGACGAAGGTGCGCAGCGGCAGTGCGTCACGCTCGATCCGCCGCGTCAGCAGCATGCGACCGCGCCGCCAGGTCGTCATCGCGGCCGTGATCGCGATCGCGATCAGCAGCGGCAGCCAGCCTCCCGCCGCAACCTTCGCCACGTTGGCCCCGAAGAACGCCAGATCGAACACCAGGAACACCGCCACCAGCCCGCCGGCCGCCGCCCACGACCAGCCCCAGCGCTCGCGCGCCACCAACAGCAGCAGCGCGGTCGTGATGACCATCGTGGTGGTGACCGCGACGCCGTAGGCGCCGGCGAGCGCCGCCGATGTGCCGAACCCGACCACGATCGCCAGCGTGCCGATCGCCAGCACCACGTTCACGACCGGCACGTAGATCTGCCCGTGCTCGGACGCCGAGGTGTGGCGGATCTCGAGCCGCGGCGCGAAGCCGAGGCCGACCGCCTGTCGCGTCAGCGAGAACGCGCCGGAGATGACCGCCTGTGACGCGATGATGGTCGCGGCGGTCGCGAGCGCCAGCACCGGCACCAGTGCCCACGACGGCGCCAGGCGGTAGAAGGGGTTGTCGACCGCGCCGGGCTCGACCAACAGCAGCGCGCCCTGGCCGAAGTACTCGAGCAGCAGGCACGGCAGCGCCAAGGCGAACCAGGCCAGCCGGATCGGCGCGGCGCCGAAGTGGCCCATGTCGGCGTACAGCGCCTCGCCGCCGGTCACGACCAGGAACACCGAGCCGAGCACCGCGAACGCGGTCACGCCGTGATCCGCGAACATGCCCAGCGCCCAGCGCGGGTCGACGGCCAGCAGCACCTCGGGTGCGCGCAGGATCCCGCCGATGCCCATGGCACCCAGCGCCAGGAACCACACGATCGTCACGGGCCCGAACACGGCGCCCACCTTCGCGGTGCCAAAGGGCTGCACCGCGAACAACCCCAGCAGGATCGCCACCGTCACCGGCACCACCCACGGCGACAACCCCGGCGCCACGATCGCGAGCCCCTCGACCGCGCTCAGCACCGAGATCGCCGGGGTCAGCATGCCGTCGCCGTACAGCAGCGCGGCGCCGAACAGGCCCACGCCCGCGAGCCAACGACGATGGGTGCCGTGGCTGCGGCCCTTGGGCACCACCAGTGCCAGCAGCGCCAGGATCCCGCCCTCGCCGTGGTTGTCGGCGCGCAGCACGAACACGAGGTACTTGAGCGAGATGACCAGCACCAGCGACCAGAACACCAGCGACAGCACGCCGAGCACGTCGGGTCGCCCGACCACCAGACCTTGCTCGGGCGCGAAGCACTCGCGGATCGCGTAGAGGGGACTGGTGCCGATGTCGCCGTAGACCACGCCGATCGCCGCGATCGTCAGCGGCAGCAGCCGCGATCGCGAGGTCGACGCGGGCTCGGGGATGGCGGGGGCGCCATGGGCTGGCAGGACCTCGGAGCTCGCGTGCACGCCCGGAGTCTGGGCAGCGTGGCCCGTCGCGACTGGGCAAGATGGCGGCCGCGCGCATCAAGAAAGCATCAAGATGCGTCGCGGCTGGGCCGCTGCGTCGGCGCGCCCCCACCGCCATGCTAGCGTCCGCACCCATGTCACGGGCCGACGCGACCCCCGGGGCCTTGCGCGGCTACGGCCTCGGTGCGGCCGCGGTCGCCCTGGCAGCGGGGCTCGACAGCGCGCTGTATGGTCACGTCACGGAGTCGGATCTCGTGATGGTGCTGCTGCTGGCGGTGCTGTCGGTGAGCTTCTTCGTCCCACGCGGCGCGGCATTGTTCACCGTGGCCCTCAGTGTCGCGGTGTTCGACTTCCTGTTCGTGACCCCGCGCTTCACCTTCGCGATCGACGATCTCGACTACATGATCACGTTCGCGGCGATGGGCATCGTCGGCGCGACCGCGAGCACGCTGTCGGATCGCTTCCGCCGGCAGACCGAGCGGGCGCGCGCGGCCGAGCTCGCCGCCGAGACCGAGCGCATGCGCGCGAGCCTGCTGAGCTCGGTGTCCCACGACCTGCGCACGCCGCTCGGTACGGTGGTCGGCGCGGCGTCGACCCTGCTGGCGGATCCGCCGGGGCTCGACGCCGCCGCGCGGCGCGAGCTGCTGCAGGCGATCCACGACCAGGCCGAGCGACTCTCGCGACAGCTCCGCGATCTGCTCGACATCACCCGCATCGAGGGCGGCGCGCTACAGCTGCGCCGCGAGCTGCAAGTGCCCGAAGAGCTGGTCGGCGCGGCGCTGGCCCGCTGCGCCGGCGTGCTGCGCGATCACGAGGTCCGCGTGCGGCTCGACGACGGCCTCCTGGTCGAGCTCGATGCGGTCGCGTTCGAGCTGGTGCTGGTCAACCTGCTCGAGAACGCCGCCCGTCATGCGCCGCACGGCACCGCGATCGAGCTCGACGCCCGCGCCGTCGGCCGTGCGTTCGAGCTGACGGTCGCCGACCGTGGCCCCGGCGTACCCGAGGACGAGCGCGCGCGGGTGTTCGAGAAGTTCTACCGCGGCCCGGATCGTCGCCGCGACGGCGGCGCGGGTCTCGGCCTCGCGATCGCCAAGGCGGTGGTGTCGGCCCACGGCGGCGACATTCGTGTCGAGCCCCGCGACGACGGCGAGGGCGCGTGCTTCCGCGTGACGCTCCCCGGCGCCGCCGTGCCACCTGACGACGCACGTGCGCTCACGATGGCCGAGGACGCGCCGTGAGCGGCGAGGAGCCCGCGGTCACCGTGCTCGTGGTCGAGGACGAGCTGCCGATCCGTCGGTTCCTGCGCGCGCTGCTCGACAGCCACGGCTTTCGCGTGCTGGAGGCCGGCTCCGCCCGCGAAGGCATGGCGCTGCTGACGGCCTCGAGTCCCGATCTCCTCTTGCTCGATCTGGGCCTGCCCGACGGCGACGGTGTCGAGCTCACCCGCCGCATCCGCGAGTGGTCGCAGCTGCCGATCCTCGTGCTGTCGGCGCGCACCGACGAGCAGGACAAGGTCAGCGCGCTCGATGCCGGCGCCGACGACTACCTCACCAAGCCGTTCGGCGCCAACGAGCTGCTGGCGCGCATCCGTGTGGCCCTGCGTCGCACGCAACGCACCGACGAGGGCGCGAGCACGGTGGTCGCAGGACCGCTACAGATCGACCTCGCGACGCGGCGCGTGAGCATCGACGGCAACCCCATCCACCTCACGCCGATCGAATGGCGCCTGCTCGTCACGTTGGCGCGCCACCCCGGCCGCGTGCTCACCCACCGGCAGCTGCTCGAGGAGGTGTGGGGCCGCAACGTCGCCGCGCAGCCCCACTACGTGCGAGTGTTCATGGCCCAGCTGCGCCGCAAGCTCGAGCCGGATCCCGCGCGCCCGCGGTGGCTCGTGACCGAGTCGGGCGTGGGCTACCGCTTCGTCGCCGACGGCTGACGACGCGCCGCGATGGTTGCCATCATCCGGGGTTGGGTACACCCCACGCCGCGAACGTCGGTGTCACGTCGGCGCCCGCAATCGCCTCGAAGCGATCATGGACGTACGTCCATGCCGCAGGGCCGCTGGGCACGAGCCCCGGACGTGCGACGTTGAGCTCGGCGAAGAAGTCGGCGTAGAACGACCAGCCGTACGCGTACTGGAACTGCATCAAGAAGCACAGACCATCCCACGCGTCCCAGCTGGCGTAGGGCACCGGCACGCCCGCGGGACACTGCGCGACCTCGCCGTTGAGCGGCAGGCCGAGCGCGTCGAGGGCGTGGATCGAGAACAGGTTCGGCCAGGACTCCAGCGAGTTCTCCTGATACCACCACAGGCCACCGACGAAGGTGAAGTCGTGGCCGAGCTCGTGGGCGAAGCCCCACACGTCGACCCCCGGCATGCCCGCGAGCGAGATTCGGTTCGCGTACGTCGGCTCGACGAGGATCGGATCCATCCGCACCGGATTGCCCGCCAGCATGTAGCCGATCGGCACGACATCGGGATCGGGGATGAAGCGGATGCGCTGGCCCTGCTGTGGCACCGCGCCGCGCAGCTCTTGGTGCAGCTCGTAGAAGCGATCGATGCGGGCGATCGCCGCGCCCACGACCGCCGCGTCGGGCCCGACCAGGGCGGTGGGCATCGTCACGATGGTGTGGTCGCCGCGCAGCTCGACCCAGCCCGAGGTCACAGCGCCATAGTCGAAGTCCGCCGCGAGCACCGCCTCGACGGTGGGCACGGTGTCGTGGTCGCTGGTGACGGTGACGGACTTGCTGCCGGTGGCGAAGCGGCGCGTCTCGTAGGTCTCGCCGAGGTCGTTGCTCGGCAAGCCGCCGACGAACAGGACGCCGTCCTTGTCGGCGGTGATCACCACACCGGCACCTTGCACGCACGTCAGCTGCGGATCCTTGTAGTTGAGGCCAATGCGTGCGACGAGGTCGCCGACCTGACACGGGCCGTGGTCGATGGTCATGCCGGTGTCGGGGCCCATCTGCCAATCCCCCGACGCGTCGATCGTGGCCTGCTCGCCGGCCCGCAGGAACACGCCGGTGTTCACCCAGTTCTGGGCCGCGGGCACCTCGAAGGTCGCGCTGCCGTAGGGGCCGGTGGGCGCGACCGGAACACAGGTCCACGGTCCCGTGCCGCAGGGCTCGTCCACCACGGGCGGCTCGTCCCCGGTCGTGCTGCCCGACGACTCTGCGTCGCCGCCAGAGCTCGACTCGCCGCCGCCGACCGTCTCCGGCGCATCGCCCGACGTGCTGTCGCCAACCGTCGCTTCGCTGGTGTCGTCGCTCGACATCATCGTGGTGCCGGTGCCGGACTCGGCCTCGGGCGGCGATGGATCGGTGCAGGCCCCCACGAGTGCGGGCACCAGGAACGACAGACGAACGCGCATGATGCCAAGACGACGACATCGGGCACCGGGCCGCACCGAAATCCGCAGAACCGCCGGAGCAGGCGCCCTAGCGCCCGCTCCGCATGGATCCAGAACCAGCGCCACTGCCGCACCGGCACCCGTCTCCGACGAATTCGAAGCGGTCGCGCGTTGCTGCGCCATGCTCCGGGCCATCTTGTGCCGTCCCCTCGTCGAAGTCTCGCTGCCGCTGTTCGTGGGGACGATCATCGTCGCCTGCACGACCGCCTCCGACGGCGCTGCCGTGGTCGCACACCGCGAGGGAGAGTCCGCAGCGCACGGGGCTGCGCCCATCGACACCGCCGCGACGCCCGAGCGATCGGCTACCAGCGGTGCGAGCGACCCATCGGCACCGCCGGGCAGCATCGGCACGGCCACCACGGGCACCATGCCGAGCGCAGGATCGAAGCCCTCGATCACCCGCACGAAGCCGCCCGCGGCCCCGGCGTCGAGCGGCCTGCCGGTCGCCGCCGACGCGCCGAGCTTCGTCACCGTCGCGCGCAGTCCCGACGACGGCAACGCCGAGCTGATCCTGCTGCAGGACGACGCGGGCGAAGCCTACGCGGCCCACGGTCCCACGCTCGTGCACCTGCGGCGCGACGGCACCGTCGAGCACGACCCCGCGCGGGTTCGCGGCCTCGAGCTCTCGGCCTCGATGTACGACGCGCTCGAGGCCGGCATGTTCTGGTGGACGCCCATCGCACTCGGCGGCCACGGGCCCGAGGGCCACTACTTCACGCTGGCGCCGAGCTTCGCGACCCGGGGCGCAGAGGATCCCCCGCGGGTGTACCGACGTGCGCAGGGGCAGTGGCAGCCGCTGCCGACCCACAAGCCGCTGTACGACTGGCACGTCACCGCCTACGGCCCGTGGATCGAGGACTCCGTGGTCGCACTGCTCGCCTTCACGATGCCGATCGTGGGCGACGGCGAGGAGGAATCGAGTCGACCGAAGCCGGGCAGCGAGCGCGCGGTCGCGGCCGCCAAGCCGTTCATCGTGCTGCACGGCGCCCCCAAGGCGCCGGTGCTGCCGCGCCGGCCCGAGGCGTTCGCCTCGCTCGCCAGCGGTGAGCTGTTCTTCGCGGTGCGTCGCGACGGCGCGCTGGTGGTCGACGTGCAGACCCCCACCGGTACTCGCACCACCCCGCTGCCCGCGCTCGAACGCGGCACGCTCGAGGAGGTCGCGCTGCGCGTGACGGCGCCGGATCGCGCGCTGCTCACCGCGCGGGTCTCGAGCGAGCGCGATGAGCAGGGCTTCGTCGCCCGCTTCGACGGCAACACCTGGCGTCGGCTCGATGTGCCGTGCGTCGGCATCGCCCGATCGCCGTCGATCGACGCGGCCGGCGACGCCTACTTCACCTGCCCGGTCGGCAACGACGAGCGTGGGGTGCTGCTGCGCGAGCGCGGCGGGGTGCTCGAGGAGCTGCCGACGCCGGTGCCGGTGGTCACCGTGGTCGCGCGCGCAGCCGACGACCTCTGGGTGACGGGCGAGTACGACGAGCACGGCACCGCGCTGCTGCACGACCACGGCCCCGCATCCGCGCCGTTCGTGTTCCCCACCATGGTGGAGGCCGCCGCCGCCGTACTCGCGTCACAGCCCGCGCGGCCGCTCGGCAAGGACTGCACGGTGGCCTGGATGACGCTGTCGGACGCCGTCGATCGCGAGCGCGTGGAGACCGAGATCGCCAGCATGACCGATGAGGCCCTGGCATACGCCTACGAGGCCCGGGTCGACGCGCGCACCGAGTTCGGTGTGCTCGTCCGTGTGTGGGGCGAGGCGCGCCTGGATCGCGCGGTCGCGGGCCTGCGAGCGCGGCTCGGCGACGATGTCGTGGCGACCTCGTGCAACCTCCGACCGCGCGTGACGCCCGTCGCGCCGTGAGTCGCCCAGCGGCCGCCCGGGTCGCAGGCGCGCCGCTTCGGCCCCCAAGCGCAGTTGACCCGTGCGCGCCCGCGGGGCCACGATGCCGTGGTGCGAAAGCTCGGCTTCTTCGTCGCCTCGCTGGCCGTGGCGGTGCTGCAACCGCGGCCCGCTGCAGCGGCCCCGGTCGAGCTGGTCGAGCAGCGCGAACGCTACCTGCTGATGCGCGACGTCGATCAGAGCATCGAGCACGGCAACTGGTTCGAGCGCGAGCCGTTCCTCGCCGCGTTCGGCGATCTCGAGGCCGGCTTCCTCGCGGTGCACCCGGACGACAGCCAGTTCCTGGTGATGTTCACCACCTTCGAGCTGCCACCGCCGATCGGCGCGCTGTACCAGTCGGTCGCCAACGACGTGCACGGCATCGGCTACGAGCACATCGCACCGGAGGATGCCGTCATCCCCGACGAGGGCATGGGCTACTTCGACGACACGCCGGACAGCCAGATCTACGGCTTCCTGCACATGAATCGCTGGCAGAACTACCTCGGTGGCGACGCCGGCGGCGTGAACGACAACTACATCTCGCTGGTGTTCGGCCAGGAGCTCGGCCACGCGTGGCTGGCGTTCGTCTCGTACGACGGCGGCGCGGGCCCGAGCCGCGACATGCTCGGTCGCGCCAACGCCCACTGGTCGTTCTACCTCGACTCCGGCGGCTCACCGGTGCAGGGCCACGACTGGCTCGACAACGGCGACGGCAGCTTCACCGCCATCAAGCACGACATCTACGAGTACAGCGACCTCGATCTCTACCTGATGGGCCTGCTGCCGCCCGAGCAGGTCGCGCCGTGGTTCGTGCTCGAGAACCCCAGCAACTGCATCGATGCGGCCAGCGGCGACGGCGTGTGTGCGGACCCGGGTGCATTCCTGTTCGAGGCCGAGAGCTACACCGTCGACGCGACCCGCCGCGACATCACGATCGACGACGTGATCGCGGCCGAGGGCCCGCGGATACCGGCGTGGCCGGACGCGCCCGATACCTACGACGTCTCGTTCGTGTTGGTCACCCGCGCCGACGAGGTGCTGAGCGAAGGCGACAAGCTCTTGCTCGACGCGATCATCGGACGCTCGATCGAGATCTTCGACGCGCAGACCCGCGGCTACGCGCACATCGTCAATCGCACCGCTGCGGCGGCCCCGGGTGACGACTCGGGCGACGGTGGCAGCTCGAGCGCGAGCGCGGGGCTCGACTCCGGCAGCGGTGGCGCGGACGCCAGCGCGGGGTCGAGCGGCGGCAGCGACAGCTCGACCGCGGCCGGGGCCGCGGACGGCGACGCCGACACCGACGCGCGCGGCTGCGGCTGCCGCAGCGACGGCCACGCGCGCCCATCGTGGTGGCTGTGGACGGCGCTCGCGCTCGCGCGTCGGCGCGCGCGGACGCGCTGAACCGCCGACGTGCTCGCCCACCGCCGGTTGCAGGTGTTCGACGCGCGCGCGTGGTTCAATCGACGCACGTCCTGGAGCGAGCCCGCGGCGGATCACGGGCGGCGCTGGAGCGATCGTCGCGCGAGCCACAGCGGCCGCGACGATCGACGTTGGCAAGCGCTGCTCGCGGTCGGTATCGTGGCGACATGGCCGACGCCGCCCCGACTCCGCTCATCACCGATCTCGGGCCGGGAGACCCGCTGCGACTCGACGGCCCGATCCTGCGGTTCGACGACAACCGCCCCTTCTTCGACGGCGCGGTGCCACGTCCACGACAGATCGTCTTCCAGTCGTCGCAGCCGAACAGCCTGTCGTGCCGCGTGGTCGACAAGGGGGTGTCGGCGGCGATCGGCGCGCTGCTGAGGATCCCGGAGGCCCGCGAGCTGCGACGCGAGCTGACCACCCGCGCGGTGCAGGCCTGCAACGATCTCGGTGACACCGCGCAGGTCGTGGTCGCGACCACGATGGTCGTCGGTGCCGCGACCTACGTCGGCATCAACCACCGCGAGATCGTCGACAAGCTCGGCAACAGCACCTTCAGCATCCCGATGTCGCTCGAGGGTCTCGACGTGCCCGGCACGCTGCAGCTGCGGGTCCAGCTCGACGACTGGCGACCGGCCGGTGGCGGCCTCCAGTACTCGCGACAGCTCGGCGGCGGCGACTTCTCGGCGGGCGCGAGCTTTGGTCGCGATGCCACCAGCGGCGCGCAGAGCTACGGCGTGTTCCTGCGCTGGTCGAAGTCGTTCTAGTCTCCGCCGGGCAGCGACGCCGCCTCTTTCGCGGTCAGACCGCGGCGGCGAGCTGCACGGGCGCGCTGACGCGCGGCTGCACGCTCAGGCACTCCACGCGCGGCCATGCGAGCCCGCGTAGTGCGTCGCGCAGGTCATCGCCCTTGGGCTGCATGAACGTGCCGACGTAGCGATGGCCCAAGGCCTCGAGTTCTTCGTCCTCGGGCTCGGCGTGCCAGAGCATGCCGAACGGGTCGAGCCACACGGTGCGATGGCCGACGTAGGCCCGCATCGCCGTCACGACGTCGTCGATCTGCCGTCCGAGGTTGGCATCGAGCGTTTCGACCCGCATGGGCAGGCAACCTGTCACGTCGTCGCCGACGCTCCAAGAAACCGGCGCGCGACCATGGCCCGGCGCGCGCCGCCTCCCATCACAGGACGATCGCGACCTTGGCGGCGTCGGTGGGATCGATCTTCACGACCACGGTGGCGCCGGGCTGGATGCGGGGGATCTGCAGCTGCGAGACGATCATCTGCGTCTGCGCGACGTAGGGCTGGCCGCCCTGTGGGTACACGTGCAGCTCGAAGCCGACCTGCGGGCTGTCGTTCACCCGCACGCCGGTCTCCCAGATCTTGGCGACGCGCGCCTGGGCGGGGATGCCCTGGGCGAGGATCCGGTTGCGCTGCGCGGAGCCGGCCAGCAGGCGGATCACGAACACCACGGGGATCACGAACCCCAGCACCATCAGCGGCAGCGTGTACCAAGGCATCCAAGAGAGCATCGACATGGGACCTCTGGGGACGCGAGGGGCGACGCGCGCCGTTCGGGCGAGCCCGCCCCCCTCGATGGCTTGGCAGACGCAGCTCGCCGACGGATGTGACACACGGGCGGCCCGGGTCGTGGCCGCTCGGGCTGCTACCCTCGCTGGCACCCGTGCCGACGCGCCGCGCGAGCCCGCCCACCCTCGACCTCGACGCCGCCACCCGCCAGCTGCGGGCGGCGGATCCGGCGATGGATCGACTCATCGCAACCGTGGGCCCATGCCGGCTCGAGATCGACGCCGGCGGCACCACCTTCGCCGCGCTCACGCGCTCGATCGTCTACCAACAGCTGCACGGACGCGCAGCGGCGACGATCCACGGCCGCATCTGCGTCGCCGCCGGCGGTCGCGCGGGTCGAGCCCCGAGCGCGGCCGCGATCGCGCGGCTGTCCGACGACGTGCTGCGCGGCGCGGGCCTCTCGCAGTCCAAGCTGCTGGCGCTGCGCGACCTCGCCACGCGGGCGCTCGACGGTCGCCTGCCCTCGATGGCGCAGCTGCAGCGCATGGACGACGAAGCGATCATCGCGAGCCTCGTGGCGGTCCGCGGCATCGGCCGCTGGAGCGCGCAGATGCTGATGATGTTCCGCCTCGGCCGCCCCGACATCCTGCCCATCGACGACTTCGGCGTGCGCAAGGGATTCGGCGTGATGAAGCGTGCGCGCGCGATGCCGACCCGCGACCAGCTCGCACGCCACGGCGAACGCTGGGCGCCGTGGCGCACGGTCGCGAGCTGGTACCTGTGGCGCGCCTGCGAGCTGCCGGCCCCGCCGGCGCGGTCGCGATAGGCGAGCCCCGCTGCGCCTACGGCAGCTCGGGCCACAGCCGCGCGCGCATGCGCCTCGCGGCCTCGAGCATGTTCGGCCCGGGCCGTCCCGCGTAGCGCTCGTCGAGCGCGAAGACCTGCCCACGCTGCACCGCGCGGAGCTCCCCGAGCCCCTCGCGGCGCACGAGGTTGTCGGGGTCGAGCTTGTCGGCCGCGACCCCGCACCACGACACGAAGCACGCGTCCGGATCGGCGGCCCGCAGCGCCGCGGCGTCGATCTCGAGGCTCTGGCCCTCGCGATCGCCGAATACGTTGACGCCGCCGGCCAGGGCGATCAGCTCGTTCGAGAAGCACGCACGGCCGGGCGTGAACATCGGCCGCGGCCACCACTCGAGGTAGACCCGTCGCGGCGTCGCGGGCCGGCTGCGCGCGAGCGCGTCGCGCTCGGCGGTGAAGCGGGCCAGCGCCGGTGATGGATCGACCGCCAGCGCGTGGCCGAGCCGACGCAGATCGTCGGCCACCGCCGCGACGCTGCGCGGCGCCGACACCAGCTGTGCGACCCCGCGCGCGCGCAGGCCGGTGACGATGCGCTCCATGCCCGGCACGGTCAGCGAGCTGACCACGAGCTCGGGCCGCAGCGCCGCGACGCGATCGAGATCGGGATCGAGGTCGGGCCCGAGTCGCTCGCAGCGCGCGACCTCGGGCGGATCGTCCGACGAGTCCTCGCACGCGATCACGCGATCGAAGGCGTGCAGCGCCGCGACCAGCTCGGCGTTCGACGGCGCCAGCGTGATGACCCGCGTCGCGCCGACCACCGCGTCGCCGAGCGCATCGAGGGTGAATCTGCCCGTGCGCCGCAGCATGCCGGTGTCGTCGACCAGCGTGATCGCCTCTCCGCCGCGCGCCGCCAGCCAGCACATCACCGCGTGCTCGAGGTCGGGATCCGCCTCGAGCGCCCACGCCGGCACCCGCTGCTGCGCGAGCGAGAGCTCCGCGGTCGCCTCGCGGCCGTCGTCGAACTGCAGCTGCAGGACCTCGGTGCGGGCCTCGTGCGGCGCGGTCGCGTCGACCCGCCGCACCGCCCGATGCCGTCGCGTCTGCCAGCGATGCTCGGGCTTCTTCACGGCCGCCTACGACACGCGCTCGCCGGGTCGGCTGCGCGGATCCAGCTCGAGCAGCGTGACCGCATCGTCGCTGGCACCGGCCGCGAGGATCATCCCCTCCGACACGCCGAAGCGCATCTTGCGGGGCTTGAGGTTGGCGTACACGACCACGTGCTTGCCCAGCAGCGACTCGGGCGGGTAGCTCTTCGCGATGCCGGAGAACACGGTGCGCTGACCCAGCGCGCCGACGTCGAGCACCAGTCGCAGCAGCTTGTCGGCGCCCTCGACCTTGCTGGCACCGACGATCTTCGCGACCCGCAGGTCGATCTTCGCGAAGTCGTCGATCGTGGTCTCGGCCGCCAGCGCCTCGGCGACGGCGGGCTCCGCCGGCGCGGCCGCGGCGGCCGGCGCCTCGGGGCTCGCGGGCTTGCTGTTTGCGGCGGGGGTCTCGGGGGTCGTGGTCACGGGCGTGGTCTCCTTGCTGGCCTCGATGATGGCGGCGATCTTGCTGGCGTCGATGGGCTCGGCGAGCGCCTCGTACTCGCCGATGACGTGGCCACCCGGCAGCGGCGCGGCGGCGTTGCTGAAGTCCAGCGGCGCCGGCAGCTTCAGCATGCGCTCGACGGTCTCGGCCCAGCGCGGCAGCACCGGCTTCAAGATCGCCGCGATCACGACGGTCGCCCACACGCCCACCGAGCACACCGCACGGGCGCGCTCGGCCTGGTCGGGGCCGAGCTTCCACGGCGCCTTCTCGGTGACGTAGAGGTTCACGTCGTCGGCGATCTGCATCGCCAGGCGCACCGCCTTGCCCGACTCGAACGCACGGTAGAGCGCGGGCACCTCGGCCAGCCGCGCGGCCCCGGCCGCGACGATCGCCTGCGCGTCGTCGGGCAACGCGGCGAGCGTGCCGCCCAGCCGCGCACCGATGAACTTGCAGCAGCGACTCGCGAGGTTGGCGGCCTTCTTCACGAGGTCCGCGTTGCAGCGCAGCACGAAGTCCTCGAGGTTGAGATCGATGTCTTCTTGCCCGGCGCCTAGCTTGGCCGCGAAGTAGTAGCGCAGGAAGTCGGGCGGCAGGTGATCGAGGTAGGTCCGCGCGAGCACGAAGGTGCCGCGGGTCTTCGACATCTTCTCGCCGGCCACCGTCAGCCAGCCGTGCACGTGCACCCGCGACGGCGTGGTGTAGCCGGCGGCGTGCAGCATCGCGGGCCAGAACAGGCAGTGGAAGTACACGATGTCCTTGCCGATGACGTGCACCAGCTCGGTGTTCGCACGCTCGGGGTCGCGCCAGTACGCCGCGAAGTCGCGGCCCTGCTCGGCGCACCACTTCTGGGTCGCGCCGATGTAGCCGACCGGCGCGTCGAACCACACGTAGAAGAACTTGTCGGGGTGGCCGGGGATCGGAAAGCCGAAGTACGGCGGGTCGCGCGAGATGTCCCAGTCGCGCAGCCCCGACTCGATCCACTCCATCACGTAGTTGCGCACGGTCGGCTGCAGCTCGGTGCGACCGCCCTGCTCCACCGGCGCCAGCCACTGCCGCAGGAACGCCTCGTGACGCGACAGCGGCACGAACAGGTGCTCCGAGCTGCGCATCTCGGGCGTGGTGCCGCAGATCGAACAGTGCGGCGAGCCCAGCTCGTAGGGCGCGTAGGTGCTGCCGCAGACCTCGCAGCTGTCGCCGTACTGGTCCGGCGACTTGCACTTGGGGCAGATGCCCTTCACGAAGCGGTCGGGCAGGAACATCTGGTCGTTGGGGCAGTACAGCTGCTCGACCGCGCGGGCCAGGATGTCGCCCTGCGACTTCATGGCGCCGAAGATGGCCTCGGCGTGCTGCCGGGTCTCCTCGGAGTGGGTGGTGTGGAAGATGTCGAAGCCGATGTCGAAGTCGCGATAGTCGCGACGGTGCTCGTCCCACGCCCGTGCGATCAATTGCTCGGGCGTGATGCCCTCGCGACGCGCCCGCAGCTCGATCGGCGTGCCGTGGGTGTCGTCGGCCCACATGAACACGCAGTCGTCGCCGGCGAGCTTGCGCGCGCGCACGTAGACGTCGGTCTGGATCGCCTCGAGCAGGTGCCCGAGGTGGATCGAGCCGTTGGCGTAGGGCAACGCCGCGGTCACGAGTACTTGCTTGGCCATCGCGACAGCGCTTGTCGCATGGGGCCCTGCGCCAGGCAACCGCGCCGCCTTGGTGGGTCGATGCCGCGACAGCGCGCTAGCGCCGGCGCACGGCGTCGGGATCGATGGCGTAGGGCACCGTCGGTCGCGCGTGCGAGCTCGCGACCTGCACCGCCTGCACGATCTCGGGCGGCGGGACGCTCGGCCCCACCATCGCCTCGAGCCGTCGCACCAGCGCCGCCGCCGTCGCGCAGCGCCGCTCCATCGCGCCGGCGACCTCTTCGACCTGGCCCGACAGGCCCGCGACCAGCTCGGGCAGCACGTCGACGGCCGCGTAGCGCAGGCGTCGGGGCGCCTGCAGCAGCGGCATGAACTCACCGGGCGCCTGGGTCGCGATCGCGGTCTTCGACTCGTGCACCTTCACGGTCTTGATCGCCAGGGTGTAGCCCTTCTGCACCCGACAGTAGGCCAGGTAGGCCATCTCGATGGTGCGCTTGCCGTCGCGATCGTAGGTGACGTTCTCGGACAGCGGCCGCGGGTGCACGTAGTCGAGGCCGATCATGAGCTGGCCGAGCAGCGCGTCGACCCGACCGATGAGCGCGTTGAGCTGCTCGGACCCGTCGTTGAGGCGGCGCGCCGCCTGGCCCAGTGCGAACAGCTCCTGTGTGATCGCCATGCACGCCTCCTTCGTCAGGGCCCGTCAGGGCCGTGCGGTCTCGGCCGGTCAGGGCCGCGTGGGTGGTCTCGTCGTCGGGATCGTTGCGCGACCCGGTCAGGGGTTCGCTCGGATCGGCGTGCGGGCAGGCTCCCTTCCGGGACCCGAGATCGCACGCCCGTTCGCGACAGCGCTCTAGCCTAGCGCCGGGGAGGGACACCGGCAACGCGCAGTTGCTTCCGCCGCGCTCACTCCCAGCGGATGCCCTGCGCCAGCGGCAGCGCGTCGCTGCCGTTGACCGTGCAGGTCTGGCGCCGCATGTACGCCTTCCAGGCGTCGGAGCCCGACTCGCGCCCACCACCGGTGGCCTTCTCGCCACCGAACGCGCCACCGATCTCTGCACCGGAGGTGCCGAGGTTCACGTTCGCGATGCCGCAATCGCTGCCCTCGGGACTCCAGAAGCGCTCGGCCGCCCGCAGGCTGTCGCTGAACAGCGCCGACGACAGGCCCTGCTCGACCTGGTTCTGCCAGGTGATCGCGAGATCGAGGCGGTCGTCGGGGAAGCTGCGGATGTAGAGGATCGGCGCGAAGGTCTCCTCGTCCATCACGGGGAACGGTCGATCGGCCGGCGCCCGCACCAGCGTGGGCTCGACGTAGTGGCCGGGACCGGGCCGCACGTTGCCGCCCGCGAGGATCTCGCCGCCCTCGCGACGGATCCGCGCGATGGTGTCGACGAAGCCCTGCTTGGCGCCGGCGTCGATGAGCGGCCCGACCATGTGCTTCGGATCGCGCGGATCACCGATGCGATCGCCGAGCTGACGGTAGGCGGCGACGAGTCGACGCACGAGCTCGGCGTCGATGCTCTGCGCGAGGAACAGCCGCCGCGTGCTGGTGCAGCGCTGCCCCGCGGTGCCGGCGGCACCGAAGGCGATGGCCCGCGCCGCCAGCTCGAGGTTGGCGGTCGCGTCGACGATGATCGCGTTGTTGCCCCCGAGCTCGAGCAGCGAGCGACCGAGGCGGGCGGCGACCACCGGGCCGACCTTGCGGCCCATCGCACACGAGCCGGTCGCGCTCACCAGCGGCAGCCGCGGATCGGCGACCAGCGCGGTCGCGACGTCGGCGTCACCGCCGATGACGAGCTGCATCGCGTCGCCGTGGCCGGCCGCGGCCAGCACCGGCTGCAGCAGGCGATGGGTCGCGATCGCCGACAGCGGCGCCTTGAGGCTGGGCTTCCACACCACCGGGTCGCCGCAGATGAACGCCAGCGCGGCGTTCCACGACCACACCGCGACCGGGAAGTTGAACGCGCTGATGCACAGCACCGGCCCGAGCGGAAGCCACTGCTCGAACATGCGGTGACCGGCGCGCTCGGACATCAGCGTGCGACCGCCGATCGAGCGCGACATGCCGGCCGCGAAGTCGCAGATGTCGATCATCTCCTGGACCTCGCCGCGGGCCTCCTCGATGCCCTTGCCGACCTCGGCGGTGACCAGACGCGCCAGCGGCTCCTTGCGCGCCCGCAGCAGGTCGCCCATCTGCCGCACCAGCTCGCCACGCTTGGGGCCCGGCACCACGCGCAGGGCCTCGAAGGCCTTCACCGATCGCGCGACCGCGGCGTCGGCCTCGGCGCGCTCACACAGCGACAGCTCCGCGAGGAGGTTGCCGTTCGAGGGATCCTGGACCTTCAGGCCTGCGCCGGGCTCGGGCGCGGCCACGCCGAGCTGCTCGAAGATGTCGCGGATTTCGGGGTGGATTGCGGTGCTGCTCATGGGGCTCTCGCCCGCGCTCGAGCGCGGACCGGGGCGGAGCGTAAGCCCGATGGCGGGGCGATGCCAGACGCCCGGGGGGTGTGATTCCCCGCGCGGCTAGAAGTCGATGTTGTCCTCGAAGCTCGGATCCACGCGGTTGGTGCCGCGGGGGAGCTCGCCTTCGTAGAGCAGCGCGTACGTGGCGTAGATCTCGGTCACGCGCTTGGCGTAGCGGTAGCTCTCGCGGAAGGGAATCTCCTCGACGAAGGCGTCGAGCTCGAGCGGCGCGGGGCCCTGCGACTTGGCAGCGAGCCAGCGCGCGACGTTGCTGGGGCCGCCGTTGTAGCTGGCGTAGGCCATCGGTGCCTGGCCGTGGAACTTCGCCAGCAGCTCCGCCACGTAGTACGCCGACAGGTGCGCGTTGGTGTCGATGTCGAACAGCCGATCGCTGTCGAAGAAGTGCCCCTCATCGGTCTCGCCCAGCCGCTCGGCCAGCTGGTGGGCGGTCCACGGCATGATCTGCAGCGCGCCGCGGGCACCGACCGGCGACACCACGTGGGGCCGGAAGCGCGACTCGGTGTACATCAGCGCCCACAGGTGCTTGGGATCGATCTTGCGCAGCCGAGCCTCGCGCTCGATGGCGGGTCGGAACGCGCGCACGGTCCAGCGCGAGCGCAGCGGCGCGTCCTTCGGCGTGCTCAGCTTCACGTAGAGGTGCGGCTCCTGCATCGCGAACGCGACCTCGCGCAGGCCCTCGCGGAGATCCTCGACGACTTCTTTGTCGCGCAGCTGCTTGCGGCCGGCCTTGGTCGGGGCCACCCGCGGGAACTTCCAGTTGGCCTTCCAGCCCAGCCCGACCAGCACGTCCTCGCTGCGCACGCCGCCGGCCTTCTTGCCGCGGGTGGTGTAGGCCTGCACGGTCACACGGAGCTCGCGACGGGCCTCGTCATTGTAGCCGGCGCGGTACAGCTGCTGCGCGCGCTCGATCGAGGGCCACGCGTCGCCGTAGCTGGCCGCGAGGCGATCGAGGATCGACTGCGCGTCGCCGCGGCCCGGCGGATCGAGCTCCTCGGCGACCGGCGCGAGCTTGGGCAAGGGCGGCAGCTCGGCGCCGGCGTCCTGCAGCCGTTGGCGCGCGAGCACGCCGTAGTAGTCGAGCGCATCCGCGGCCGCGATCGCCCGCAGCGTGCGCTCGCCCTCGGCCTTCGCGATCGCGTCGTCGCTGCGCAGCTGCAGCTTGCCGCGGAAGTAGCGGGCCCGCCGGCCGGCCTCGCCGCGGTACTTCTTCTCGTAGGCCTGCAACGCCGCGATCGCGGCCGGCTCGTCGCCCAGGCGATAGGCCAGCCACGCGTGCAGCCACGCCCGCTCCTCGCCGTGGGCCTTGCCGTCCTTCTCGTAGCTGGCGAGCAGCGCACGGGCGCGCTCGTACTTGCCGCCGCGCACCGCGAGATCGAGCGCCTCCCAGTGGATCGCGGCGCGATACTGCTTCTTCTTGCCCTTCTTCGTCTTCAGATCGGCCAGCACGAGGTCGATCGCCTCGTCGTAGAAGGCGCCCTTCTCGAGGCACTTGAGCAGGTCGTCCTTCACCGCGAGGCTGCCCGAGGCGGCGTAGGCCTTGCGCAGGTCCGCGGCGCAGGTGCCGAAGTCGCGTTGCTTGGCCGCGGTCACCGAGCGGGCGTGCTCGGCCTGGGTGCGGATCGAGCTCGGCGTGGCCGGGTCGGCGATGAGCTGCTCGAGGATCTCGCGCGAGACGTCGACCCGCTTGTTGCGGCGCGCCGCGGTCGCGCTGGTCAGCCGCTCGCTCCACGTCAGCGGTGCCAGCGGCTTGCCCGAGGCGGCGGCCATGCGCTCGAGCTCGGCCCACGCCGCGATGCCCTCGGGCTCG
The DNA here is from genome assembly GCA_016709225.1 of Deltaproteobacteria bacterium. Taxonomy (NCBI): domain Bacteria; kingdom Pseudomonadati; phylum Myxococcota; class Myxococcia; species Deltaproteobacteria bacterium. The sequence continues at coordinate 2,514,791 of JADJEE010000001.1, forward strand.
CCGTTGCGCTCGATCGCGATGTTGCGCAGCTCGGCGGTGGCGTCCTTGGTTGCGCCGGCCCGCGCCAGCGCGCGGGCGTGCTCGAGCCACAGGAGCCCGCGCTCGGGGTGGTGTGGGTACTCCTGCAGCACCTCCTGCAGCGCGCTCGCGGCCCGACGTGCCGCGCCGGCGCCCCCACCCTGCTCGGCCATCATCTGCGCCCGCAGCACCCGCAGCTGCGCGAAGTTGCGGAGCTGCTCGAACTTCTCGAGCCT